>CALECT010000210.1 GCA_937949725.1 uncultured Pseudanabaenaceae cyanobacterium | reverse complement strand
AAAATCAGCGCCGTGCCACGCTCCTCAGCCAGTTCTTTAAGTACCTCCACGCCATAGGGCCAATAGCTCCGCCCACCCAATAGCCGTACGACAATGACCTTCGCCTCGGTCAAAACTGTTTCTGTGTAGGTGTCGATGGTGAGCTGTTGCTGTAGCTGAAGTAGATTGGCCGCTCTGAGACTGGGGAAATCGCTAGGAAGCTGATTAATCGCACCAGCTAGCGTCTGAATTTCGGTATCCGCAGCGGTCAGAAAGACAATGTCAGCGGGCGTTTGCTCTACAAAAATCACCCCTTCTACACTGGGGTCCCAGCCCCCTGGGCTCGCCGCGAGTCGATGCATAACAAAAAAGAGATGGAGTTTTGCGTAGGGGGATTAAGGAAAGCTAGAGACTTGAGCCTCTAGCTCAACTCTAGGGGAGTCCGCCGCTAGTATGGAGGAGTTGACTAAAATAGAGATTTTGTAAGGCTGGATTGCGCAGAAATCGCCATTTATTCCCAAAAATCGCCATTTTGGCAATCTCCTCCTGAGTCTTAGATGACATTGTTCACCCGTAATCCTATTGGCTTGCAGCAGCTGGAAGTTTCCAGCTCGGCTTGTGGTGGCTTGGTAAAATTGCTTCAAACCTGGGTGGAGCAACATCCTGGAGCTGTTCTGGTGACGGAGCAATCGCTCTTGCCTGAGTCTGAGCGACTTGTTGCAGCCCATTCCCAGGAGGAGGCTCAATATGAAGATGCAGACTCGGATGGGTTGGGTCGTGGCTCGCAATTTAATTTAGACCGTTTGGCAGTGGCGGCGGCGCTAGAGAAAGAGCAGGCTCAGATTGATCGTAACCAGCTTGGGCAGACCTCTGGATTTGCCCTGCTGCTTTCAGATGGATTTTGCCTGTTGATGCAGCGGGGAGTTACTGGTAGCGCTGCAAATTCTGGATTAGAGCGTTTGGCCAATTGCACGCCTATCCAAGCTGATGTGGGTCTAAAGGACGCTTTGGCGCATGATCCTAGCCGTCAGCAGCGTGAAGAAAGTGTGAGCCAGCCAGTCGCAATCTCTTCCTCCCAGTTGGGGCTGGCCTTTGATAGTGATTTGATTGAAGCCTTTGTGCGGGAATTATTGTCCCAGTCTTTGATAGATCATCATCGCCGGTCGTTGACGCAGTGGCTCTCCCAACCCCGCGAGGTCAATCGGCCAGAACTCCAGAGTCATTTCACGCTTCTGTTGTTGCAGCAGTTAACCGTTGCTGAGTCACCACCAAAGCAACAAGCTCCATTAGAGGCCGTGAATCCTGAGGCGATTCATATTCATGGTGAGCATCAGCATGACGCTGGCGCGTTGGTGAAGACTGATTCCGCCTTGCCAATTTTGTCCGATCTAGAGCTTGCCCCTGCTTCATCGGCCTTACGGATTCAAGAACTGACCCGTGAGTTGCAAGAAGCTTGGGAGACGGCCCATGCGGCCGAACAAGCTAAAACTGAGTTCTTGGCGATGATGAGCCATGAACTGCGAACGCCTTTGACCTGTGTCATCGGTATGTCGGCGACAATGCTGCGTTGGTCCTTTGGAGACTTGAGCGATCGCCAGCGGGATTATCTTCAGTCCATTTATGACAGTGGCGAGCATTTGCTCCAGCTGATTGAAAGTATCCTCGACTTTTCTCAGGCGGAGTCAGGACAGGCCAAGCTGCAAATGCGTCACTTCTCCCTGCGACGGCTGGTTAGTTACTGTGTTCAGCTTTTCCAGGAATTGGCAGATCAATCGAATTTACAGCTGCGGACCTTCTTTACGCTCACCCCTGAAGAAGATGAATTTGTCGCAGATCCTCAGCGATTGCGTCAGATCTTGATCAATTTGCTCGACAACGCCATCAAATTCACCCCAGCAGGCGGGCAGGTTTCTCTGCGCGTGGCCAGCCAGAGAGATGGGGTCTTGTTCCAGGTCATTGATACCGGAATTGGCATTGAACCTTTGCAGCAATCCCTGCTGTTCCAAAAGTTTCAGCAGCTTGATAAGACTCACCAGCGTCGCTATGAAGGGAGTGGCTTGGGATTGGCCTTGACGAAGCATCAGGTGGATCTGCATCAAGGCACGATTGAGTTGGAGTCTTTTCCGGGTCAAGGCTCGACTTTCAATGTGTGGTTGCCTGCCCAGCGCATTCCTGCTCCCATCTCTGCGGATAAGCCTCAGGGGACGGTGGTTTTGCTAGAGGATGACGATCAGTCGGCGGCGCTCATTTGTGAACTCTTGACTGCTTCTGGTTTTAAGGTTGTTTGGTTGGTGGAAAGTTCCACTGCCTTAGAGCAGATTCTTGAACTCCAGCCTTTAGCTGCAATTGTGGATCTTGAGATTCAGGGGGGCAGCGGTGATGAAATCATTCGCCACATTCATCAAGCTTCCTTTGAGCGGCGACCCAAGGTTCTTGCTTTAGCTTCTCTGCGAGGCGAAGAAGTGGAGTCATTCCCCATGCCAGAAGACCCGATTTTTCAAGCAGATGCCTATCTGTTCCGTCCTATTCAACCGGAGGCTTTTGTGGCTCGTCTTCAGTCCCTGGTGGCAGGCACGGTTTAAAAATATCAGCCTGTCAGGATAAGTCGTTTGGGCTTAGCTTGTTTCATCTCCAATTCTTCGCTTTATGGTTTTTTTGATTACGAATGACGATGGTATTGATGCACCGGGTATTGCAGCCTTAGAGAAAATTTGTAAGGACCGAGAAACCCTGACTGCGGCTCCTCGCCATCCCCATTCTGGCTGTGGTCATCAAACTACGACGGCTTCTCCCATCCTGCTAGAGGCAAGGGATGCTAGTCGTTATGCTGTTCATGGCACCCCGGCAGATTGCACTCGTCTTGGCATGGTGCATTTGGCCCCTACTCTCTCTTGTGAGATTGACTGGGTTTTATCTGGGATTAATGAGGGGGGCAATATGGGGCTGGATTCCTATCTCTCTGGCACGGTGGCTGCGGTGCGAGAGGGGGCTTTTCAGGGCATTCCTGGTATTGCCATTTCCCAATATCTCCATTGGGGGGAGCCGTTGAATTGGGAACGGACCCAGGCTTGGTCCACCCATGTGTTGGATGTATTGCTAAAGCAACCGCCTGAGCCGGGCAGCTTTTGGAATGTGAATTTACCCTGGCCCGGCGATCGCGAGGATCTACCGGAGTTGGTCTTTTGTAAGCCATCCCGTGACCCGTTGCCCGTGACCTATTCTCAAGCTGGAAATGCGTTTACGTATAACGGCAGCTATAGCGATCGCCCCGCAGCCCCCGGTACAGATGTGGCTGTTTGCTTTGGCGGTTCCATTGCAGTGACACAGCTCTCAACGTAATTTCTCGACCAGTCTGGAGCCCGAATCCATTGGAGAGTCTGAGCTAAGCAAAGCTAGAAACAGATAGACATTGATTCTTGACTTGTTGTCACGCATCACCCTCACTGCCCCTCGATTTAAGACTGACGAGCGATTAGGATAGTTTGGCAGTTCTAGAGGGGAAATCATGCGCATTTTGGTCATGGGAGGCACTCGCTTCATTGGGGTTTCGCTGACTCGCCGCTTAGTGGAGCAGGGCCACGAAGTAGTCCTCTTTAATCGGGGCAATCGTCCAGCTCCCATGGTAGGTGTGGCTCAGCTCCAGGGCGATCGCAAGGACTCCGCCCAGCTCAAAGCCGCCCTGTCTGGCCAGAAATTTGATGCAGTGTTTGATAACAATGGCCGGGAGCGCAGCGACACGCAGATGTTGGTCGAAGCCCTAGAGCCAGGCTTCAAGCAATTTATCTATGTCAGTTCTGCCGGGGTCTACCTTAAGTCTGATGAGCTGCCGCTGGTGGAAGGAGATCCCCTCGACCCTAAGAGTCGTCACAAGGGCAAGTTTGAAACTGAGCAGTATTTACAAGAGCAGAAGGTACCCTTCACCTCGGTGCGGCCTGTTTATATTTATGGTCCGCAAAACTATAACCCAGTAGAACGCTGGTTCTTTGACCGCATTGTGCGCGATCGCCCTATCCCCATTCCTGGCAATGGCCTCCATGTTACCCAGCTGGGCCATGTGGACGACCTCGCTTTATCCATGGTGAATATGCTTGGCAATGACAAAGCTCTTGGTCAAATTTATAACGTTGCAGGCGATCGCTTCGTCACCTTCGATGGCTTAGCTAAGACCTGTGCTCGGGCGGCTGGCCGAGACCCCGAAGCCCTGAAGCTAATTCATTACGATCCAGTCTCTTTCGACTTTGGTAAGCGCAAAGCTTTTCCCCTGAGGATGCAGCATTTCTTTGCCTCGGTGACTAAGGCACAGGTTGAACTCAACTGGCAGCCTCAATTTAGTCTCGTGGATGGCTTAAAGGATTCCTTTAAGCAGGATTACACTGCCCAAGATCAGCCCGAACCTGACTTCTCTACGGATGATGAAATCATTCAGGCTTTGACTTAAGCCTGGGGCCAGGCAACTTGTCATGATTGACTAGGCTTTGAGGCCTGGGTTGAGCCAATTAATCTAGGAGTTGAGAGCTACTAAGCATTTTCCCCTTAGCCTTCGTTAGATCGCTCGTCCCCTTGAATTGTCTTTGATGATGATTCAAGGGGATTCTTGTAACCGTCGCGCTCATAAAATTCGCAAATAGATGGCTCGGGAGTTTGCTAGGTGCAAAAAATATTCACTGTAGATTTGGAGAAATGCTGAGTACTTTTACTGAAACTTTACACAGCCTCACATGTCGCAAGATTAGGATTGTATAGACGAAGTAGCGTAAATTTGCCCAGCTCATTCGTCTCTACTTGGGCTTTATTGCCATTAACACGCTTGGGGAAAGCCAGCTATGACCGAAGCTAATGAGAATCGTGCCGCCTCTGCAACCTGGTTAACAGGTTTAGTCTTTAGTGCTCTAGCCGTACCCCTCGCAATGTTTGGTGCAGAGCCACTGGATGCGTCACTGGGGAAAGTGAAAATTCGAGGCACTTTAGATGACTATGCCGTTCAGTACTTGGGAGCCGCAGCCGTTATTAGTTTGGGCGTGGGTGCTTCCCGTTTAAGGAAGAGATCAAGCAGTTCTCAGAAGGCTGTTGCGGATTCCAATTCGATACAACATCCGTCCGCTTCTATCGAATCCCTTATGGATTGGGCAGATTCTGATTCCTCTTTGCTGACCGAAGCATCTCTTAAGGCTTCTGGGCTGCACATGTTCTTAGAGGAAGATGATGCTCCTATGGTTGTGCGTTCTGCTTCCGTTGATTCATCTTCTAGGTCTGCTGAGACTTCCAGAGCAGTTCAGTTAGGGGAGGCTCAGTCTCAAGAGCCTAATGTGGCGCAGCAATCTAGAGCTGCATCTGAACAAGTTAACCAAGCTGCTGAGCCGAACCCCATCCCTGATAACTTAGCCAGCATTGTGGCTGAGGTCCAGTCGATTGTTCAGCAGGTTGCTGCTCAATCTCAAGATGTTGTTACTGCTCAGGGCGCCACGTCTTCTGTTGCTCAACAACCCGCTCATTCTGCTTCCAAGCCTGCAGTAAGAGTTGCGGCGTTGCCCCAAGCGACTCATCACACTGCACCGATTTTCCCTGCAGCTCAGTCTTATGTCAGTTTCGCCCGCTCTAAGGGGGTGGCAGAGCAGTCTGTGAACCGTGACCTGGCTTCTGAGTTGGCTGTTCTGGACCAAATCTATCAAGTGCGTGAACACATGCAGCACTTGATGAATCAAGTTGATTTGATTCAGGCTGAATTAGAGCAAACGGTTTACCCCGCCCAGCGCTTAGTTCCCCTGCATGCAGCTAAAGCCCCTAGCTATACCGTTAGCTCCGTTGAGCCTTTGCGAGCTGTGACCGCTCAAGCTGCTGATGTCTGGGATCATCAGCGCGTCACGGCGTAGTTCGAGCAATGAGTCTTGTCACTCTGCTTGCTCTAAACCATCAGGTTTGAATGTGAGGTTCTCCCTTCTGACACTAGCCTTGTTCCAGGGTATCCGGCACTATAGGGGTGATTAATGTAGATGATTGTGGTTGTGATAGTCCTAAATCGTCTGCTGCCGGAATTACTGTTCTAGGATTCATAGGTCATGCTTGGTTTTAATGCCGCTCGGCGATCGCTGCAAAAGTTTGCATGGTCCCTGAGCTTACTTCTTGCGGTTAGCTTGCTTTCTATGGCAAGCCTAGCCGCTCCAGCTCTTGCTACTAGCGTTTCCCAGATTCCCAGGGTGACCGCTGGTGAGGGGGCTTGGATTGTTGATGATGCAGATATTCTCAGCCGTCTAAGCGAAGGTCAGCTGAGCGGCCGTTTGAAAGGTTTAGAAGCTGACTTTGGTGATGAGGTCCACTTAGTGACCTTCCGTCGCCTTGACTACGGAGAGACTATTGAATCTTTTACCGATGAACTCTTCACAACTTGGTTTCCAACCCCTGAGGAGCAGCAGAACCAAGTCATTATTGCTTTAGATATTTCAACTAATACTGTTGCGATTCGTGCGGGTGAGGAAACCCAGAAAAGACTGCCTGAAGAGATTGCGACTAGCATTGCGGAAGAGACAATGATGGCCCCCATTCGAAAAGGGGACCAGTACAATCAGTCCTTCTTGGATGCTAGCGATCGCCTCATCGCTGTTTTGTCGGGCGAGGAAGATCCTGGTCCTCCGGTGATTATTGATGATATGCGTGTGGAAGGTACGTTTGCATCTATCGAGGAGACCAAGGAAAGCAACGCAACCGTCATCGTGATTGTCTTGCTCATTCTGGCCACCGTGATTCCGATGGTGACTTACTACGCTTACGTCCGTTAAGCGAGGAATGAATTCCAGCTCATCAATGAGGGCCCGGAAGCATTATGCTTCCGGGCCTTTTGGTTTGGTGTCTTTGCTTTGCTCTTTGGTTCAGACTAGGCCTGCCTTTTCAATCGAGAGATTGGGAGCCTGTTGCGCTTCAATTATTCATACAGCGAAAGCACTTTTTCTAAGGGCGTTCGAGACTGAACGTTGAGCTGGAGAGAGGAGCTGCGGCCCTGGGAAAAATGCTCGCATGCAGCACAGGCAATCATCGCGGCGTTATCCGTACAAAGGGCGAGTGGGGGAAAAAGGGCTTGTAAGCCTTCAGACTGAGCCGCAGCGGTGAGTTGACGGCGTAGCTCGCTGTTCGCCGCGACGCCTCCTCCCACTGCAATAGTGGAGAGGTTGAAGTCCTTAGCACAGGCGATCGCTCGCTTCGTTAATGCTTTCGCCACGGTGTATTGGAAGCTGGCCGCTAAATCTGCTTTAGGGAGAGGACCTTCTGCTTTCAGTTGTTCTGTAAGCCGTAACACTGCTGTTTTGAGACCGCTAAAACTGGAGTCATAGGGATGGTATTTGGCTTTTCCTTGCCCTTTTCCTTGATGCTTGCCTAGAGAAATGCGCCCTTCTGGAAGCTTGAAGGTCTGGCTATTGCCTTGCTTCGCAAGCTTGTCAATCGCTGGGCCACCGGGGTAGCCCAAGTCTATTAGTCTCGCGACTTTGTCAAAGGCCTCTCCTGCAGCATCGTCGCGGGTCTGCCCCAGTGTTGTGTAGTCTCCGGAGGCTCTGACATGGATCAAGCTGGTATGTCCGCCCGAAACCAGAAGACAGAGAAAAGGGGGCTGTAGGGAGGGCTGATCCAGATAGGTGGCATGGATATGTCCCTCTAGGTGATGTACCCCTAGAAAAGGCTTCTTGTAGAGCATGGCAAGGCTCTTGGCGGCCATTGTGCCCACGAGCAGGGCTCCAACCAGGCCAGGGGTAACCGTTGCGGCGATACCGTCGATTTCAGCCCAACTCAGTTGAGCTTCTTCCATCGCTTGGGCGATCGCGGGATTGACCCATTCCAAATGCTGCCGTGATGCTAGCTCTGGCACCACTCCACCGTAGGTTCGATGCAGCTCAATCTGGGAGCTCACGATGCTACTTAAAACTTTACGATCTTTGACAATGGCGACTGCTGTCTCATCGCAACTCGTCTCAATCGCTAAAATTGCTGCCATAGCCCGCTTCCTTCGCTTTTCTCCAGCGGAAATGTGTAGAACCCTTAAGCACGCGTAAAGGATAGGGCGTAACTCTGGGAATCTAGATATATGTAAGTCTAGGGCTTTATGCTCCGCGACTTTTTAATCTAGAAAGCCTCTGTGGTTGCCCCTGCGGTAGTGAGACGCTTTGTCTTCGCAATTTCCGTTTAATATCCGCATGTTTTCGAAAAATATTTCTTGAAAAGAGAGGATTAAGACTCCATGAGACGATTGTTCGCTTTGGCGCTAGCAGTTTGTCTGTGGTTTAGTTTTGCACCCACGGCTTCTGCCGATGTCGCTGGACTGACCCCCTGCAGCGAATCCCCCCGCTTTGTCCAGCGCGCTCAAGGCGCTACGACTGACCAAGCAAAGGCTCGCTTTGAACGCTATTCCCAAGCCGTCTGCGGCGAAGATGGCCTACCCCATTTGATCGTCGATGGTCGTCTTGACCATGCTGGCGATTTCATCATTCCTGGTTTGATGTTCCTTTACATCGCTGGCTGGATTGGCTGGGCTGGCCGTTCTTACATCATTGGTGGTCGTTCTAAGAAGAACCCTGCTGAAGATGAGATTGTCATTGATCTCCCTCGCGCTGTAGCTTGCTCTTTGGGCGCTGCAATTTGGCCTCTAGCCGCCTTGGGTGAGTTTACGAGTGGCAAGATGCTGGCAGATGAGAGCGAGATTACGGTCTCCCCTCGCTAGCCTTGAATGGCATCTCAGACTTTACGACTTAACCTAATTGGAGCCTTGTGACCATGCTTCGCTATCTCTCTACAGCACCTGTGGTATTGACCATTTGGATGTTTATCACCGCTGGTATCTTGATTGAGTTCAACCGCTTCTTCCCCGATATGCTTTTCCACCCCTTATAAACCGGGGATTTGGGGTTAGTTTCCCAAACGGTTGATTGAAATAGATCTTGAAAGTCCACTGCTTTGTCTTGAAGCAGTGGACTTTCCTTTATGAGCGATTCTCCAGGTGCTCTACGAGATGAGCATTGTTTGTCTGTTCAAACGCATTGGCTTATGGGGCTGCATTTGCCAATGGTGTCTCAGTTGTCTGGGATTGCCCAAACAGAGCTTCTTTAAGCTGCTCTACCGCAGTATCCAGATCATCGTTTGTAATTTGTAAGTCAAATTCATTCGCTGCACCTATCTCAATGCTGGCCTTAGCCAGGCGCTTTTGAATGGCAGATTCCTCATCTTGCCCTCGCGCGCGAATTCGGTTTTCTAACTCTTCTATAGAGGGAGGAAGGACAAAAATCTGATAGGCCTCAGGGAGTGTCTTTCGCACTTGGCGAGCACCCTCCAATTCGATCTCAAGGATGACTAGCTTTCCTTGGTTGACCTGTTCTTGAATAGGTTGACGAAGGGTTCCGTAGCAGTTGCCTGCAAATTCAGCCCACTCCAAAAGCTCGTTGCGTTTCACTAAGTCTTGAAAGCCAGCTGCATCCATAAAGTAGTAATGCTGTCCTTCTACTTCACCAGCTCGAGGATTTCGAGTTGTGGCTGAAATCGACAGGTAAATTCCGGGGTGATCTGCTAGAACAGCCCGCAGTAATGTGCCTTTGCCCACGCCACTGGGTCCTGTGAATACCACAACGCGTCCGCTCATTGCCAAGATCTGCTATCCCCACCGTAGAGAAATGAATAGGATTAATGATCTAATGTTTGGGATAGCTTGACAAGCGACTAGCGAGTCCGAGATTTACTGAATGACTTAGCTGGCTTTCACATTGCCCGTTTCTTGTAGCTCCTTGTGGCTCACAAAGCGATTAGCCACCGTCTCTGGTTGAATCGCTGACAGAATTGCATGGCCCGAATCTGTCACAATTACGGCCCTGGTCCTTCGACCGTAGGTCGCATCAATAAGCTGACCCCGTTCTCTCGCGTCATTGATGATGCGTTTGATGGGGGCTGATTCTGGGCTGACAATAGCAATGACACGGTTCGCAGAAACGATATTTCCAAAACCGATGTTGATTAGCTTGATGTCCATTAGACCCAGCTCTCCAAGAGAAAGCATTAAGAAAATCTGTACCTTTATAATAATAGCCTTGTATTGACGCTAACAATATCCAAAACCGTTTTGCATTGATTTGAGTTTGCTGTGAGAGAGGCCTGAAATAAGCTTTCTATGGGCAAAAATGCTCATTTCTACTGGTCATCTGACTCCTAGCTAAGTGCTGTATTAGCTGAAGAGAATTGAAGGCTGCCTTGGTCTGGATCCATGGGGCTGACTTTCCCCTGACAAGCGCCTTTGAGCTGACCTCTCCTTGCTCTTAAGGATGGGGGGAAACAGGTTAGACTGACGACGGCAGGCCGCAATTATGAAGATAATCACGAGCTGCGGCGGCCTGAGCTGAGAAAAAGTTGTATTTCTATACAAAGTTTTGTAAAGTTCGCCAATTTTGACCCTTTTAGGGCGACTCTTCGCCCTGCTGTTGCCGTGCAACCTTTCGATTTCACGACCCAAGCTGCCGTTTGCGCGGAGCTCCAGGATGACTTTTTGCCTGCTCGACTTGAGAAGGTCTATCAGCGCGATCGCCACACACTCTGCCTGGGACTCCGAACTTTCCAAGGCCGCAGCTGGCTAACGATCTCTTGGCATCCCCAGGCGGGACGCATTCACCTCAGCGCGCCACCGCCGAAGGAGCCCGACACCTTTGCCTTCAGTCAGCAGATCCAAAGCCAGATCAAAGGCTTGGCCCTGAGCAAGATTGTGCCCATGTCTCCCTGGGAGCGGGTGCTGGATTTGCAGTTCGCACCTCGGCCCGGTGAAGAAGCGCTCTGGCACCTTTATGTAGAGGTGATGGGAAAGTACAGCAATGTATTGCTCGTCAATGCGGATAATCAGGTGATTACAGCGGCTCGTCAGGTGGGGGGCAAGCAGTCGCGAATTCGGGAAATTCAGACAGGGCAGCCCTATAGCTTGCCGCCCAGTCTTCAGGAGCGCCAGCCCCGCAAGAATGAGTCCTTTGAGGATTGGCAGGCACAGGTCGGTCTGGTGCCGGGGGCGATCGCGAAGAACCTGCGCATTAGCTATCGCGGTCTCAGCTCTTGCTTGAGCAATGCAATGGTTGTCGAGGCTGGTTTAGACCCAGAGCGCTCTAGTGATGACTTGAGTGCTGAGGATTGGCAGCGACTGTTTAAGGCTTGGCACCATTGGCTCGATACTTTGGAAAGTGGGGGATTTCAGCCAGGCTGGACTGAGGATGGCTATACCGTGATGGGGTGGGGAGCAGTCCGCTCAGCTGAGACGGTGCAAAAATTGTTGGATGGCTATTATCAGGACCAGCGCGATCGCCAGCTCTTCGGCCAAATCCAACATCAGCTACGTCAAAAGCTCAAGGGCTTATTGACTAAGCTGCGTCGCAAAGGTGATGGCTTTGAGCAACGGCTGGACCAATCCGCCGAATCCGATAAATACCGTATCCAAGCGGATCTGATCATGGCCCATCTCCATGATTGGAAGCCGGGCATGAAACAGATGGAAGTGGTGGACTTTGAAACAGGGGAGCCTGTTTCTATTGCCATCAACCCTGAAAAAAATGCGGTGCAGAACGCCCAAAAAATCTACAAGAAGCACCAAAAGCTCAAGCGAGCCCGTTTAGCTGTTGAGCCTCTGCTGGCGGAGGTGAACGGGGAAATCCATTACCTGGAGCAAGTCGAGGAAAGTCTAGATGAGTTGGGTGCTTATGACCGGGGGGCTGGGGATCTGTCCGATCTGACGGCCTTGCTGGAGATTCGTGATGAGCTTGTGCAACAGGGCTATGTGCCGGATCCCTCCGGTCGCCCTCGAAAGCCGGTTGCGGAGTCTAAGACGGATTTCCATCGCTATGAGAGTCCTAACGGGGTCACTCTGTTGGTGGGCCGCAACAATCGCCAAAACGATCAGCTCAGCTTTCGTATGGCAAATGACTATGACCTCTGGCTCCACACCCAGGAAATTCCGGGAAGCCATGCTCTGTTGCGGTTAGAGCCGGGCCAGCCGGTTGACCCTAAGGATTTGCAATGGGCAGCGGATATGGCAGCGCTTCACAGCCGGGCTCGCCAAAGTGAGCAGGTGCCGGTGATTTACACCCAGCCTCGCCATGTTTATAAGCCCAAGGGAGCCCAACCCGGCATGGTTATCTATAAGAAAGAGCAGGTGATTTGGGGGCAGCCCCAGCGTGCCAAGGCTTTATTGGAGGCGAGCACTTAGATTCAGTGCCTTGGAAGTGCCTTAGAGTCGCTACGTTTCCCGCTGGCTAATAGCTTTAACTGGTGGGGGATGCAGCAATAACTCGGTGCTGAATTCCAGATCTTTGAAAAACGTCAGTAAAGTTTCGTAACGAAAACAACAAAAACTCGGTTACAATTCAATCGCAACGGAAGCAACGGATACAAAAAGTTTGAGCGTTTGGGAATACGCCTAACTTCCTCTAGTAGAGATTGCATCCTCAATTATTCCGTGGGTCAGCCTTGCCGGGCTGGCCCTTTGCGCTTTAAATGCCCGTTTGAGTGATGGGCTTTCGCAAATACTGTGGTTTTGGGCTGTATTCCGACGCTGCCAACCTTACAATGGCAGCAAGATCGCCTGATGTTTCCGCTGCCTGAACTATGACCGCTCCCAGCGAACTAAAACCCAAGCTTCCTGAGGAAGAAGAGGCTAA
>CALECT010000209.1 GCA_937949725.1 uncultured Pseudanabaenaceae cyanobacterium | reverse complement strand
TCAGCCAACACAGTGGGACATCCCAATAGTGTCGAGGGCCTCAAAGCCGAAGCCCCAGAGGGAATTCTAGAGTCAGAGCCCTCTCCTGAGGCAGCGACAGCAGCTGCCGCTGCGACCACCACCAAGAAGAAACGCGGTCGTTCTAAGTCCTCTTAGAAGATTTTCTACGACTTAGACGTCAGATCGTGAAATAGCAAAAAGGGTTGCAGCATTCATGCTGTAACCCTTTTTGCTTCTCTTTAATTTCGATGTTGATGGATTAGGGCATTTGCTTCAGTCTTTCGAGCAGCCTGGCTTGGCGATCGCTCTGTTCGCTGGACGAATGTGTTCCTGGTGCAGCCCTCTGAAGAGGGAGTTCACCTCTGCGAAAGACCATGGTTTCCTCGCTAGGCGCTTCGCCCTGAACGGATTCAGGCTGAGAAAATAGAGGGGGCGTGACTGGTTGTGCTTCCTTGCCCAGCTTCTCCATCAGCGCTTCAGGGAGTTGGGGGAGTGTTTGGATTTCAGATTGTTCGAAGAACAAAATGCTTAGGCTGCCTAATCGAATGCGATCGCCTTCCTTTAACTGTTGACGATGGCGGACTGCTTCCCCATTCACAAAGGAACCATTCGTGCTGCCTAAGTCCACGAGTTCAAAGCCTTGAACTGGAGAAAACTGAATTGCTGCATGGTGGCGCGAGAGCCTTGCGTCATCCAGGCAGATGCCAGAGTCGGGAGCACGGCCTATGAGCCAAATCTGTTCAGGTTGATGTAGGGTTTGGCTGCGATCGCCTAGCAGATTGGTCGTGAGGCTTATACGACTGGCTGCTGGATTATTTCCAATAATGTAGAGGGGAATCGCTGTTTTCTTTACTTGGCCCGCAGGAATGTCTTCTAAGGCAATTAGCTCGTCTAGCAGAGATGGATTTGTATCGTAGAGCCGCTGGAATACCTGATAGAGCCCTAACTTTTGCTCCAAATTAGGGCTGCGTTGAGACTTGAGCAGTTGAGTGGTTTGTTGGAAAGGATTGGGACGAGACATGAAATACGCTTGTGATGGCGAACCTGTAGCGGAATGACGTCCCTGATTAACAGTGCGATAGCTTTCTCAGGACAAGCTGAGCCTGCTCCCATGACCTAACTAACCTTGCCACGGCGGCAAGAAGTCTTGCAGCCATATAAATTAACTTCTATCAATGACTCCCACTATTATGGAAAGCAGCATTGTAGATGTGGTCAGAAAATATACTAAAAAATGTGCGTAAGTAAAGTTGCGATTCTTTTTTGTGAGCGTAGGGATGATTAGCTCCAATGGTAAATTAGAGCTAGAAAGATTGCAGCGTAAGGGATGGGAGCTTTTGATATATAGAATTTTGCTCTGATATCTCACTGAGCTTTTGCAATAATCGCGATGCCACTAGAAATTGCTTTGGTCCATTTCTCTGGACCCGAATTAGAGACTAATAGCGCTTTAAAAATTGTGTGAGTTCTCGATTGACCGTTTGAGGTGCCTCTTGGTTGATCCAATGTCCACATTGGTCGACGAGCTTGAAGCGACAGGGGCCAGAAATTAGCCGTTCCATCCCTTTGGCAAGGCGATGACTAAAGAGAGTATCGTCTTGTCCCCATAGAATTAGCGTGGGTCTGGCGATTGAATTAGGCGTATTCGTGAGCAGTTTGCCTAAGGTGCGCGGTGTCAGAAGCTGGCGATAGTGACTTAGGGCGGCACGGATTGCACCAGGTTTTGCCAAGGCTGCTTCGTAGAGTGCAGTATCTTCCTTGGAAAAGGCTCCCTTACGCACGGACTGCTGCTGGAATAGACCCCGAACAATTTCCGGTAAATTAGCCCGGACCATCATCTCAGGAAGGTTTGGGACTTGGGCAGCCCAAATATACCAACTGCGACCAAACTGATCGAGATTACTCGTGGCCTCTTGGACAAATCGCTGGGGATGAGGGGCAGAGAGTAGTGCTAAAGACTGGACACATTGGGGTACGTTTTCTGCCAAAGACCAAGCAATGGAGCCCCCCCAGCCATGTCCAACAATACGCGCCTTCTGGTAACCCAGTGCTTGAATTAAGCCTTGAATATCGCGGCTTAAATTTTCGATGTCGTAACCGCCTTGGGGTTTGTCGGAGTCGTTGTAGCCTCTAAGATCTGGTGCGACTACTTTGAAATACTTAGATAGGATGGGTAACTGGTGACGCCAGGAGTACCAGAATTCAAGAAATCCGTGGAGGAGGATAACGAGTTCGCCTTCTCCTTGGGTGACATAGTGGAGGCGGATATTGTTGGTCTCAACAAATTCATGACGCCAGGGAAGGACGCTTGCGTTGCTCATCTAGAGAGTAAATGTAGTAAGCCCACACCGCAATGGAACCGAGGCTAGAGAATAGCCTTGGGTATAAGGCGCAATCCTATCTTTCTTGAATAGGTGCGAGATCCATTGGAAGAGGCTTCTGAATGGGTGAGAGTTGAGTTTCTGGACAAGAAGCTCAGCTTTTCTATTGCCATTTTGCCCATTTCACTACGCAAACTGACTTCAATACAGCGACTTGTCACTCAGCATCATGTTGATGTGAATTGTGGGACAACTACCGTAATCATCCCTTTTAGTAAGGTCTTTTAGCGGCTACGCAATAGCTCGCAATCTGCAGGGCTAACCTTGAATTTCACAAGACTGGCTAACTCATGGAGCTGGCTAATCGCTTCGGAGCCTTCAAGCTTCATCAGCTCGCGGTCGTCGCGCATTTCTGTCCAGGTGATGCCGTAATCAGAGACGAGGAAGCGAATCAGATGGCCCTCAGCCAGGCTCACCATAAAGGAGGCGCTATTACGCTCTCCACCACAGGTGTAGCAAGATGAAGAATAACCTTGGTTCTCTAAAGTCTGAGCCAGAGCCTGGAGGCTCATGACAAGATCCTGGACAAACTGGCTATGTTGAAAGGCTAATCGGTTGAACACTATACTCCTCCGGTCACTTCTACACTTTACACTTTTTTAAGAATCTGTTCCAGGTGCCCAAATTTTGGGTATATGAAACGTCGTAACCGTAGGCTGTTTGGTTAGTATTGCCACATATATATTTTCTTAAGCATCAGTAAAGGTACTGAAATAAATAGTTTTAGACGCACTATATATGGCCTGTCTGTTGGGGATCGCCCGGTATATCTCCATTTGATGCTGTGCTCTTGGCTGTTGACTGATTTTGTCGCAGGCAGCAGTTCTTAACAGTCTTAGAGTTCTCTAGATGCTGAATCACTTGAATTTGTTGCTTTAAGGAGAATTCTCATTGGTAAAGGTTTGAGGAGTCATGAGCTGCTCTTATGGATGGTGCGATCTCCCACTGCATTTTCCGCTTATAGCTGTTCTGTAGTCAGCATCCATAGCTACTGTTTCTGCACCTACAAAAAGCGGCGGCCCCCGCTTTCGCAGGAGCCGCCGCTTTTTCTCAAACCTTTTTCAAGGACTGAATCTCACAAGGAGATTTAGCCGTTGATTGCAGGAGCAGTCAGTGCAACAGGTGCAGACTCACCAGCAGCCAGGTCGAGGGGGAAGTTGTGAGCGTTACGCTCATGCATTACTTCCATACCCAAGTTGGCGCGGTTCAACACATCAGCCCAGGTGCTGACTACACGACCCTGAGAG
>CALECT010000208.1 GCA_937949725.1 uncultured Pseudanabaenaceae cyanobacterium | reverse complement strand
AGCGGCAGCCAGGCTTTTCCCATAGGCGCTCACTGCTTGCGTCAACTTGCGCTTGCCGTGGTGGGCGCTGCCCAGGTTGATCCAGCTACTCGCCTGACCGGCCAAATTCCCATTGGCCACCGATAGCGCCAGGCTGCGCTCATAGGCTGTCATCGCTACCGCTGTATCCCCTCGCTTGGCCGACAGAGTCCCTAAGTTATTCCACAGGAGTGCTTGGGCAGTGGTGTCACTCATCTCCTCAGCGATCGCCAGGGCTTGCTTGGACACCTGTTCCCCTAGGTCATAATTGCCCATGGCACTATGAACCCAGCTCAAGTTACTCAAGACACGACCCTGCATGGAGCGATTATCTTGTTGTTCAAACAACATTAACGCCTGTTGATTGGCCTCAAGGGCCAATGGGTATTGGCCTGTGGCTCGGTAAACCAAGGCCAAGTTTCCCCAAATGCGCGGTAGGCGTTGGCGATCGTGTATCTGTAAAGCCAGCTCCTTAGCCTGCTGATAATCGGCGATGGCAGCTGCCATCTGCCCCTGCTGGGAATGGAGTTGGCCCAGGCGGAAGTAAGCATCAGCTGCTCTTGATGAATCACCTAGTTGCAGTAACACCCCAGCATGCCGCCGTCGAACCTCCAAGACTAAGGACATCTCTTCCGCTGCTTCATAGGCCTGGGCCAGGTTCTGCAACGTCATAGCCGTGGACCGTAGATTGCCCTGTTGCTCATAGGCAGCTAAGGCCAATTCCCATTGGGCCACCGCATCACCGTAGCGTCCACTCTGGAAATGCTCTAGGCCCATCTGGAATTGCTGATCAGCAGTGGCAGTTGTGGCTTGAGACAACTGTATAGGTGAGTTATTTAATGTCTCAGCAACTAAAGCGCTACTGGGGCCATGCCAGATTGCTAAGGTTAGGGCGAAGCTAGAGCAGGAGCGGAGTGATTTAACGAACGGAGCAGGGGAAGGCGATCGCTGGATCATAGATTTTAGCCCTCCTCTGCAAATCCAGGAGCCACTGCCTCGGGGGGCAGATTGGGTGGCGCAATTCCCCTCAAAAGAGCATCGTTTTCAGTGGGCGCAGCTTTAGGCTTACAGGGAATTTGCTCCGGCTTGTCCTCAACAACATCAGTCACAGCAGCGAGCTCCGCAAACCGGACATCATCTTCAGAGTCACAAACTGTTTCCGCTGCATCCCCAGAACGTCTCACCTCGCCCCTTACATCTGCAGCAACTTCCACCGTTGGACTAGTATTTTCCGGTTCAGCCTGGGGTTGAGTGGGCTCTGTTGGAACTGATGGACCTGACTCGGTGGGTGCTGTCGGCTCCGTCGAGGCAGGTGTTGGGGCAGGCGTCGGGGTAGCGGGTGTTGGAACGGGAGCCGGCGTTGGCGTGGAAGTCGGCGTGGGATTCATCGCCACTTTCTCTTCCGGAAGACCGAAAGATTGTTCCTGCAAAGATGCGAACAAATCAGAGTTTGTCCCAGCACCAATGGTCACCCCTGCGGCAAAGCCACTGGCAGTGGCGGGAAATTCATCAGCCCCATGGACTAAAGTTGCTCCTGGTGTTGCAGTGAATTGAAAGTCAAAGTTATTCGTTACAGGATCAAAGTCTGCAATGTCATTGGCAGGGTCCACAGGCTTATAGGTTGGATTATCCTCAAACACAGCACCTGCAACAAACGCATCTTGGCTATCTCCCAAAATCAACACCCGTCCAGCATCACCCAAGCCCTCAGGTGTTTGGTCCAAGATTGTTCTCGCCTGGTCACCGAAGCGAATTTCGATCGGAGCCATATACTGCTCTCCCGCGTCCACTGAAGAGGGACGAGCAATGAGGCTGACATTCCCCACAGAGGTCGAATTAGAGCTGGCAAGAGCTGCTGTTTCAAGCAAGGTGCGATCATGCCCCAGGCTTTCCAAGTAGTCCAAGAGAGCAGGGTCAGTCGGTCGAAGTTGGAAGCTTTCCGTAAATGAGCCCAGGGCTTGGAATAAATCTGCGGCTTCTACATAAATGCCACCGGAACCGGTATCGATGGTATTGACTTGAATACTGCCTCCATCGGAGACCAACCTGACACCACTTTGATTCGCAAAACCATTGGTATCGATATCACCCGCCTGAATATCCCCTTGGGCTAATACCGTAATATCCATTTGACTCGTCGCTAAGTCACCCGCTTGAACAGCCCCTCCAGCATCAATCCGAATGCCGCGATAAATGGTGTCACCGATATATAGACTGCCTAACAGACGCGTTGTCAGGTCACCCACGGAAATGTCTCCCGGTGCAGACAGTTCAATGGGACCGTAGTCAAACCCGCCCGCAGCAGTGTTGATATTGCCCACCTGAATACTGGCAGCAGGACTCGCTGTTGTGGTGGCGCTAAGCGTTGTTCCTCCAGCTGGCAGCGTCAATGGCGCATTCTCAGGGAGCGTCAAACTTTCTACCCCGGCCCTCAAGAACACCGAAGGCATATCCGTAGACTGAAAGAGACTAGATTCTGGTCCCGTGATATTCGGATTTGGGGCAAAAATAGAGATATCTCCCCCAGTGATACTGCCCCCGGCTTCCACTCTCAAAGAGGGCCCCTCGTAATTGCCAAAGGTCACATCACCCGAAGCACTAATACGACCGACAAAATTGGCTGTTGTGGCCGTGAGGTCAGCAGGGTTGCCAGCGGTATCTTCTGCAAAGAAGCTTCCCCCTTGATTCAAGATGGCATCGACCACAATAGGGCCATCACTAATCAAACGCAGATTAGCATCGGCATTTAACGCAGAATCAAAATGCCGATACCCTTCGATGCGGATGCCACTATCTCCTTGAAGATAGAGATCTGAAGTGGCATCCAGCCGGAGTGGGTTTCCCGAATCCTTGAGAGTAATTTTTTGACCCGCGAGTAACGAAAGGGAGCCGGTAGCGGAGAGAGTCGACCCTTCAATCGTCAAATTTTCACTCGCTTCCAGGGTGATATGTCCAGGAGAGACGCTACCGCTAGCATTAAAATTCTCTAAGGTTAAGCTGCCAGCATCCACACCAACAGTTGTTCCAGCATCAGAATCGAGGTTTGCAAAACGATTGAGCGTCAAATCCTCCTGAGACAACAACACTAGGTTGCCACCTGATGTCAGCTGAGGAGCAGCCGTATTCAGTGATTGGGCGAAGAGAATCAAGCCACCCCCAGCTTCCACTCTTGTGTTGGAACCTAGAGCTAGCGGACCAGCAGCCTGAATGAGAATACTGTCATCGGCCTGTACAGAGCTACCCCCCAGCGTCAATTCTTGCCCGATGATCTGTAAATTTTGAATGTTGCCAGAAGAATGACCAATGCTGCCCAGGTCGATGTCTCCTGTTCCCGCAATAACAGTCAAATTCCGAGGGGCGGACTCCCCGGTAATGCTACCGCCAACACGAATAAGACCACCATCACTGGATAGGCTCACATTATCGATGAGTTTCACACTGCTAGAACCACCGATATTGTCAGTCCCAAGGCCAGAATCACTCAATGTATTGCCCAGGACAATATCCCCACCATTCGTTCTGATAGAGCCCAGCTCAATATTGTCCGAGACAATCCCAACATCGCCCCCCTGAGTTTGAATCTGATCATTCCCATCAGCGATCGCGAATTGCTCGCGAATGAGCCGATCTGAAGTTTGGAGCTTGAAGATGATTGACTCAACGTTGTCTAGCGCCAGCAAATTATCTGAGAGATCTTCGAGCACAATCTCTTCTGAGGCTTCCAAGATGACATTGCCGCTAAGTGCCTCTAAGGCCGTTTCAGAGATAGTGAAGACCCCATCCACATCGGAATCTGTTAAGGCAATAACGCCATCAGATAAAGCAGCATCGTTGGCTCCACCGCTGCCATCTACAATGCGAATTCGCTCTGGGTCTAGCAGTAGCGTTCCAGCTAGGCCCTGGGGAGCGGTCACATCAACATTGCCTCGAAACGCGAGCTGTTCTTTGCCGGAGACTTCTACAAAACCACCCTCTCCAGACTGGTCTCCGCCCCTAGCCGAAATGGCACCTGCAAATTGTGTGGTGCCATCAGCCCAGAGAATGATGCGGCCACCGTTTCCAGTTGTTAAAGCATCTGCCTTGATAGTAGAGCTGGCATCCACGATGGCGCGTTGGGCATTGGGGAGTTGTCCCTGGCCCTGGTAGTCTCCTCCAATGAGAACTTCACCGCCGCCTTGGAGTCCAGAGGCGGTGAGATTAGCAGAGAGTAGGCCGACGCGATCGCCCAAAACCTCCACTAGCCCTGCCTGTTCCCCAGAGACATCCAGCTCTCCCGAAGTGATCGTCACACCGGGCTCTACGGGAATCACTTGCCCCAACAACTGAATATTACCGATGTCGCTAACTGCAATAGTTGAAGCCTGGTTTGCAGTTCTCCCCAAAAGTAAGTCCGGCAGAGGCTGGAGCATCAACAGAGGAGCTTGACCTGGGAGAGATGGCCCCAAGGCGATCGCGCCATCGCCACCAAAGTTAGCAGTACTCTCCCCTTGCACCGACAGAAGTGTCATCTCACCCTCCGGTGCATTGAGTTCCCCCGTATTCAACACCGTGCCACCGATAAGCCGAAGTTGCTGGCCAGTTCCAACCTGAATCTGACCTTCACTGATGATTGCTCCAGGGGCAGTTGCTGAAAATCCGAAGCCCGTGACTCCAGCATCTTGAGCCGCAAAGGCACCTGCTTCCAGCACATTGACCCATTGCCCATCAAACCCAAGCCAATCTGCTGTTGTGGCCGTAAATGAACCCGGCGCTTCAATGCGGCTATTAACCCCGGTCAAAATCCCCGCCGGGTTGATCAGCATCAGGTTGGCAGTACCATTGCCCACCTGAACCAAGCCATCAATATAAGAAGCCTCGCCCCCCGTCACCCGACCGAGGATGTTGCGAATCTCGGGGGAGGCGACAAAATTTGCCGTTTGGTCCAGGCCCAGGCCAAAGCGCTCAAAGCTGTGGAAAAGGTTCTGACCATTGGCGGACAGATTGCCTCCAGTAATGTCGAAGCGATCGCCCGTTTGTAAGACAATAGAGCCCGTGCCATCAGCAGTTGGAATAATTGGCTGAGCCCATGCTGCTGAAGTCAGGCCTGGGCTAGCCCAAAGCAACAGACCGGTCCCCAGCCAGGGGAAGAAACTTCGAGCAATAGGTTGTTGTAATGGCACAGTCTTATACTTCCTGAGCATCTCGTGAGGATGCCAAAAGAACATGGAAGTAGTGCACCGAGGCGATCGCTTGGCAAACTTTCAGCAGAATCACCAACGTTCCGCAGTCGGGCTGCTTACATACAGCAAGCGGCAAGCCCAAGTGAAAGCCTTATAGCTCAGCATGCCCGAGCCAGTCAGGGAGATCGCCAAGTTGTCTCTAAGACTGGCGCTCCACGACTGTTCCGATTCAGCTCTGTACTGAGTGCGGCTGGGCAGGGAGACAGACAGTGAGACAGACCCGGCGACTCACTGAGCTGTGAAGCAATGCTGCGTTTTCTATCGCTGACTGGGACTCACTCCATAAGTTTCACAACAAGTTGGAAGATGGAGATCAAGCGACTCCACAAAGAAGCTTGCTCCACAATCACGAAGGGACATCCAGCCGCAACAATCATGAGCGCCCACGTCACGCAAAACCAACAGCAGAACCAGGAGACTCAAGACCTGGACCAGTTGGAGCAAAAGGCCCTGCGCCTCACCCTTCTAGGGAACTTCCTGATTACCCTAATGGGCCTGGGCTTTGCGCTACTGACGCTCTCCGAGGCGATTTTCATCGACAGCATCTTTTCTGGCATTCACCTCGTTATTTCTCTGATTACCCTCCAGGTCTCCCACCTGATTCAGCAACCCGGCAATGAGGACTATCCCTTTGGTTACGTGGCCCTGGAGCCCATGCTCAACCTGGGCAAGGGCATTGTCATTGCCATTGTGGCGATCTGCGCCCTGTTCTCTTCGGTGGATGCGATTCGCCACGGGGGTCGCTCTGTGGAGGCCGATATTGCGATTTGGTATGCAGCCCTGGCAGCCCTGGGCTGTGGGCTGCTGGCCCTGATGCAGTCTCGCTTTGCCAAGCAGTGCCATTCACAGTTGCTGGATCTGGATGCGAAGAATTGGCTGATTGACGGGCTGGTGAGTGGGGCGGTGGCGATCGCATTCGGAGTCATGCTGCTGCTGGAGCGATCGCCCTGGTCCCACCTAATCCCTTACGCAGACCCCGTTATCGTTATCCTGCTGGTGCTGTTTATTCTGCCGATTCCCCTACAAACCATTTGGCAAAACTGGCTCCAGCTGGCGGGGCGGGCTCCAGCAGCGGAGGATCAGGAACAGTTAAGGGGCGTTGTGGATGAGGTGCTCGAAACGGTTCCCCACGCGGAGTATCATTTGCGCCCGCTGAATATTGGGCGGTTATCCTATGTGCAAATTTATCTGCGGTTGACGCCGGAGCAGGCCCAGGAGTTTGGCACGCCTGAAGCAGATGGCTTGCGATCGCGGCTCTACCAGGAGTTGCAGGAGCATCTGCCTTATATTGCGATGGATTTGGTAGTGACTTGCGATCGCATTTGGGTCAAGCGGGCCGTCCTCCCAGCGGAGCGAGAAGCCCCAGTCGTGGCAACCCAAAGCTAATCCGGCAGAGATGGCCCTGCCATGGCAAAATCGAGATGTAACATTGCTTCATACTTAACTCGACCATGGCTCCCAACATTTCCGATATCAGCGTCAAGACCATTACTGGGGATGCTAAGACTTTCTCTGAGTACAGCGGCAAGGTGCTGTTGATCGTCAACGTGGCTTCCTACTGCGGCTATACCAAGCAGTATGCGGGCATGGAAGAGCTATACAAGAAGTATCAGAGTCAAGGCTTTGAGCTGCTGGCATTCCCTTGCAATGACTACGGTGCCCAGGAGCCTGACAGCAATGAGAAGATTGCTGAGTTCTGCGATGTCAACTACAGCACCACTTTCCAGTTGTTTGACAAGGTCCATGCCAAGGGCGGTGAGCAGCACCCTCTCTATGCTGAACTGACTCAGGGCGAAGATGTGGCTTGGAACTTTGAGAAGTTCTTGATTAGCAAGACGGGTGAAGTGATTGGTCGTTATCAGAGTGGTGTGACGCCGATGGATGGTAGCCTGACTGCTGATATTGAGAAGGCCTTGGCGGCTTAAGCTCAATTGAGCTGTAATCGACCTAGAGGGGGCGAGCTTTCGTTTTTTTAAGCTCGCCCCCTCTCGATTTAATTGCCCCTAAGCTCCATGTAGCGCCTAAGCAACTTGAAGCCTCAGCCCATTGCTTTCCAAGGCATCAGCAACGTCTTGCTCTAGCAACTGAGCCAGTTGCTTCAGCGGCATCGGTCGCGCCAACAAAAAGCCTTGCACCTTCTGACATCCCAACTGCCGCAAGAAATCGAGCTGCTCCGGCTCCTCCACACCTTCCGCAATGCAAGTCGCGCCCAAACTCGCCCCCAAAGCCAAAATCGTTTTCACCACGCCCTGCTTCCGCTCATGGGACTGGATCGACTGAACAAAGCTGCGATCAATCTTCAAAGTATCCATCGGCAAATTCAGCAAATAATTCAGCGACGAAAAGCCCGTGCCAAAATCATCAATCGCTAAGCGAATCCCCTGCTGATTCCAAGTCTCCAGCACCTGGCTCGCTGTTTCCGGGTAGTCCAAAAAGACTCGTTCCGTAAGCTCTAGCTCCAAGGCATTCCCAGGCAAATCAGCCTGAGTCAATGCCGCTTCAATATGTTGTGTGAGCACCTGAGGCGTCAGCAATTCCTGGGCCGAAATATTAACCGAGACATACAGCTTGGGGTGAAGCTGGCGTAGGTAGCACAACGCCGTCAGGCTTTCTTTTAGGACCCAAGCCGTAATCTCTCCAATGAGACCGCTCTCTTCAGCGATCGCAATAAAAACGCCAGGCGACACAATCCCCCGAGTGGGATGCTCCCACCGAATCAACGCCTCAACCCCCACTATCCGATTCTCCGCCAGCTCATACTGCGGTTGAAAGAGCAAAAACAGTTCATCCCGCTCCAAAGCAAGCTTTAAGTCATGCTCTAAGCTCAACCTCGTCTCAAGTTGCTCAGACATCTTGGGCTGATAGAACTGGCAATTATCTCGCCCCAAACGCTTTGCCGCATACATCGCCATATCAGCATATTTCAACAGGTCAGCACCATTGTGACCATGTTCTGGAAAGAGGCTGATCCCAATACTGCCTCCAACCGAAATCTGATGCCCTGCCACATTAAAAGGCAACTTCAGATGCTCCAAAAGCGCCGTCGCCAACCCAAAGGCCTCCTCGGAACTCCGAAGCCGAGGCAACAGCACCACAAATTCATCTCCGCCCATGCGAGACACCATGCCCGAAGAGCCAAGCCGTTTCACCATGCGATCGGCCACTGCACAAAGGAGTTCATCTCCCACGCTGTGACTGAGCACGTCATTCACTTCTTTGAAGCGATCTAGATCCACAAAGAGAACGGCTAAGGACTGCTGCTGCTCCTGAGCCGATTCAATCGCTTCAGCCAAGGCATCTCCCAAGCGATAACGATTGGGCAGTCCCGTCAAAGCATCATGGGAAGCTTGATGCTCAATCTGCCGCATCGTGGTGTTGGAGTCCTGCTGGGCTTGAATACGTTCCAGGGTCGTCCCCATAAATCGACCGAGGGCATGTAATAGCGTCTTCACCTCCCCCAAAGAATCCCACGGTTCCACAACGCCAGCATTTAAGACCCCCGTAGCCTGGCCTCCCGTCTGAATGGGAACAGAGCAGCCCATGGAAAGTCCTTCTCCCCGCAGCTTGGCATGTTCAGGATGGGGCGATGTTGCCAAGTCCTCAAACAGAATGGCCTGATTTCGAGTGATCACTGCCTCAATGGAAGAGCCACTCAGGGGAAGACAAGCGGATTTGGGAATTACGGCATTCCCACTGAGCGCCCAAATCTTGCAGGACTCTCCATCCGGATTAGGGATTACGTAGCTGACGCGATCGGCAGCTAGCACTTCTTCGATCGTCTCAGCCACAACGTCAAAAACGGCCTGTTCAGTCATAGCAGAAGATAACTGACGCCCCATCTCATTGAGAATTTCAAGACGATCAGCGTAGCTCCGCTGCTGGTCCATGACCCTCTGGGTCTCCTGGCTCAGACGTAGGCGCTCTAGGTTTGTCCCAATGAGAGAAGCAACCTGGGTCAAAAGTTCCAACTCCGCAGGTCCGTAACTAGCCAATTGGCAGCTCGCAACATTGATCGCCCCCAGCACCTGGCCACCCAGGAAAAAGGGAACACTCATCACCTGCTGCATCTGCAAAGCAGCTAATGGATCAGGCTTTTCGGATTGCTTCACCTCTGCCAGCCGGGCTTTGCCTTCCCTTAAGCTCAAACTGACATTATTGCTAACGTCTAGGGGAAAGCGAGTCCCGAGAGGAGGACTTGAAATGCTCCCTTCTAGGGCAAAAATTTCGAATTCACGACTCCCCGCTATAACCAGCGCGACGCTAACCCGATCAGCTGGAATCAACTCAGGCAAAAACTGCGCCACGACCCGATAAATTTCAGCCTCAGATCGGGTGGCGGCGATCGCCGCGATCAGCCGCCCTAGAGCTTGGTAGAGACTAGCGGAGTCAGAGGTAGTCATTAAGTTATGGACAATCAGGATTCAGGCAACCTATTTATTAGGTTTCCCAACTCCCCTGGCCACATAGATACTGAGGCCCATCCTGTAATACAACAGGAATTCCTCCCTAGAGCTTGCCTTGCACCTTGAGCTGGCTCACGTCATCCAGTCCTTTGAGAGAAGCCGTAGAGTTTGAATTGATGTCAAATTCGCCATTGCCAGTCAAGATATTGCCTTCCAAAGTGGGTTGGGAATCGTTGGTGGCGACAATGCCATCCTGCTCGTTTTCACTGATGGTATTGCCGCGCAGGATTGGAGCAGCACTGCCAGAAATTACGATACCGCTGCGGTTCTGGCTGATTTGGTTGACCTCTAGGGTGGGCGTGGCACGATCGCTCACCGCCACGCCATAGCCACTATTCCGAATCGAATTCCCCACCAAAAGACCGCTGCTATCCCGCGTAAACGAGACCCCATTCCCGCCATTCAACTCAATTAAATTGCTCTCAATTCTCGGGCTCGCCTCGCCCGAAACAAACACCGCCTCGCGATGGTTCTCAGCAAAGGTATTCTTCAAAATCAGCGGTGACCCCGACTCTACCCACACCGCCGAGCCCCGCACATTGGGATTGCTCACCGTTAGGCCCACCACCTGGGCATCCTCCCCCGCCACCACAGTGACATTTTGCTTGGCCCAGGTGGGACTAAGGAAATCGCCACCGCCAGAAATCGTGATGCCCTTGCCCTGATTCTCGGGGTCTCCTTGGAGAATCACACCCGTCGGTAGCTCCAGGGGCAATGTCTCGCCGGAATCAGCGTTGTACTCGCCTGGGGCTAGCTGAATAATCGCGCCAGGCTCAGCCTGTTCCAAAGCTTGGGTCACGGTGGCAAATGGCTGGTCTGAAGTACCGTAACTCTCACTGCCATCATCAGCCCCCGCTTCGACATACAGCACCGCCACAGTCGAACTCGCTTCCTCAGGCAGCGCTGCACCATCCTCAGCCGGAACGGGCGTCACCTCGATGGTCTGGCCTGACTCCACGATGGTCGTACTCAGCACCTGGCCCATGCTGTAGCGGGCCTCAATCGCCTTGCCATCTCGCAGGGCGCGCCCAATGTCGCGATACATCGTATCGGTAATGGCAAATTTCCCATCTTCGCAGTCCAGCACATAGCGAACCGTGCGCTGGAGCTGCGGCAGATCGTTATAGCGGAAGTCATCATCACGGCGCTCATCAACGTCATCGGCAGTGGGGCGAGGCGGCAGCAGGGGCCACCAAACGCCTTCGTCATCGGGACCAATAACCTCACCCTCGGGTTGCTCACCATTGCGATTGAGCAGCTCTGCACTAGCAAAGGCTTCGATGCGGTGCTTATTGACATCATTGCGGAAGCGCTCGGGGAAATAGGCAACCTCCCAGCCATAGGTTGCTCGGGCAGTGGACGCCGTGCAAGCCGTATTGCTCACCAGTTCACCTTGGGGAGTCGTACAGCTCACCAGGCCAAACAGGCTTAACACACCCAACCTAGGCCAGCGCCGCTTATTCACAGCATCAGACTGCTGCGCACCAGACCGTGCTGAAGAATTTGCCATGATGTCTCCCCCGTTAAATTCCAATGCCATCGCGGATGGTCGATCCCCAAGGCAGAAGTCAGCCTGTAACCGAGTGGCCACATTGCTTTGCTGGCAACCTAGCCCTAGACCTGAGCGCAGGCTGCCACAATAATGACGGAAGCCGGTCCGCTTCAGGCCCGTCACGTTACATATGGCTGTTAATTTACATACAGTTGCCACTGTTCAAAGGTGCAACTTGCGACCCCGAAACACAGTCAATTACTGCAATACCGCAACATCGCCATGCGCAACTGGGTTGGTAAAACGTTACAGGATGGCAAATACAGCCTCGATGCCGTGCTGGGCGAGGGGGGCTTTGGCATCACCTTTCGCGCCACCCACCACTACCTCAATCAAACGGTGGTGATTAAGACGCTGAACCAAACCATGCAGCGCTCCCAAAACTTCGACAAACTGCGCAAGCAATTCCAAGATGAAGCCCGACGGCTGGCTCTCTGTCTCCATCCCAATATTGTGCGGGTCAGTGACTTCTTCGAAGAGAACAATCTGCCCTTTATGGTGATGGACTTTATTGACGGACGATCGCTCGATGCCATTGCTCTATCCAGCCCCAACGGCCCCCTCCCCGAAGCCACCGCCCTCAGTTACATCCGCCAAATCAGCGAAGCCCTGCAAGTGGTCCACAGCAAGGGCCTGCTCCATCGCGACATCAAGCCCCAGAACATCATGCGGCGGCGGGGCAGCGAGCAGGTAATTCTGATTGACTTCGGCATTGCGCGGGAATTCCAGGCCGGGGAAGTCAACACCCACACCACGATGATTTCGCCGGGCTATGCACCCGTGGAGCAGTACATGGAAGCAGCCAAGCGCACTCCTGCAACGGATGTTTATGGCCTGGCCGCGACGCTGTATAGCTTGGTGACAGGGCAGGTGCCCACGGCCTCAATTTTGTTGCATGCTCAACCTTTGCAGGAGCCGCGATCGCTCACCCCCAGCCTCAGCCCCCAGACTAATGCCGCCATCTTAAAAGGCATGGAGATCGATGCCTACAATCGCCCTCAAAGCATTGAACAATGGCTTGGTCTGCTTTCAGGCGAGGTTGCGTCTCAGCAAATTGGAACTGTGGCACCGCCCTCACAAATGGCGACCGTGGCGGTGGCTCCTCGCCATCCCGATTCCCAGGTTGTCAGCGGATACGATGAACGTTCAGCGGGCCGAGATCGCGGTCTTCCCGCAGAAGCAGCAGCACCTGTTCAGCCATACGCTGACGGAACTTTGCAAGCGAGCGATGCGCCGAAACGGCGAGGCGCACCTTGGAAGCTGTTGGGCTGTCTAGGGATTTTAGGGATTGGCTTGGGGAGCGCGATCGCCCTGATGACGGCTTTAGGCGATCGCAATGTTCAGGTCACCTCTGAGGTCAACGTCAATCGCGAAAATGGAGAATACGAAGGCAATGTCCAATGGGGCATTGAATCCGGCGAATCTCCGCCCCCCGAACCTCCTAAACCTGCCCTGAAGCTGAGCGAACTGCCCCAATTTGCGATCGGCAGCAGCGAAGCTGAGATCGAGCAGTTGCTGGGTCAACCTGACGTCTCCCGCATCGGCTTTTGGCCCAACACCGAGGCCAATCTCTACAAAGTCATTCCTGGCCAAGTGGGCCTGGGCTACATCTACGATCGCGACAGCCGCAAGCTGCGCCAAACCGAAGCCACAATGAATCCCGAAGTGCCCTTAGCCGTCATGGAGAACATGCTGGATGGATTACTAGGTGAACCCGCCACCAGTGAAGCCCTCGACAAGCTGGCTCAAATTCGGAGTGGCAGCTTAAAACGTTATAGCTTTGAGCAGGGAAGCCTTGAAGGAACCATGGAGTTTACCGACAAAGGGCGAGTCTACATCGCCATATGGGATATGGAGTTGCACTAACAAGAAGTAGAGACTCTCAAGCTCCCCAGGACATTCCTCCACAGACTGCGCTCGCCGACCCGAGAGCGCAGAGATTGCGCTCTAATTTGCTCCTCTTTTCTGACGTTGCCAAGGTAATTTTTTCTGGAGCAAGGTGTAGAACAGGACTGCTTCTGCAACGAACAGCAGTACCGAGAAAATTGCCCCCCCCTCCCCTGCTTCAACGGTGAAAATTGCAGGCACTGGCAGCACAGAATCCGTACTGCTCACCACCAAAATGCCGAAGTAATTATTGGCGAGGTGAAAGCCCAGGGCTGGTTCCAGGCGATCGCGCCCCAGGGTCATCCAGCAAGTCACCAAGCCAAAGGCGAAGTAATATAGCGCCATCCAGCCCAGCCCCCGCTGCATCTCAGGATTGGCGAAATGCACCGCAGCAAACGGCACCGCAGCAACCGATGCCAATACAGCCTTAGAACGAATCACAACGCCTAAGCCCTGGAGTAAATAGCCTCGGAAAAAGAGCTCCTCACAGGCCACCTGTAAAAACGTCAGCGGCACCGTCACGAGGAGTAACGGCAGCCAGCTCTGCCAGCGAAAGGTCAAAGCAAATTCACTCGGTTCTAGCAAGTAGAAGATGGCTGTAGTGCCACTAACGATAGCAAGCCATAATCCAAGCGCCTCTAGAAAAGGTTGCCATTGCAACCGCTCATTCGCCCCGAGCAAGCTCAAAAACCCTCGACCATGCAAGGATGGCAGAACAATCACCAAGGCCCAAATACCGAACAAAAAGGGAATGTTATTGCCGACAAATCCTGCCACTGAAGCCGTCGTGAAAAAGCTTTCTATACCTTCCATAACCGCCTCCGGTGGCATGCCTTGAAAGCCCAGCACAATCCCTGCAAAGAAGACCGCTGCCAAACTCCCCACAATGAGCATGAACATTAGGAAAATAAAGACGCCAAAAAAATAGCGCCACCAGTCATTGCGGCCCTTAAGGGCGATCGCTTGCCAGCGAGTAGAGGGCTCTCTGTGAGGTGAGTTAAAAGGTTGAGTCACAAGGAAAAGACCGAAAAAGAAATGATCAATAGACTAGGCGCAATAATAGCCAGGCCTTATCCTCAGGCAACTGAGTCACGCGTCCGAGTTTACTCCTGGGCCCATAGCCTTAGTTTAGGAGCAAGCTCGTCAAAATTCGGTCTTGATGACAAATGGGGGACAAGGCTTTTGCCTCAATACTCCAGCAGCATTTCACCGGTTAGAAAGCAGATTGAGTTTTAAGATCACGACTGGTTTCTATCCGCTGCCCCTGGCTCGTGTCTCTGGGATATCCCTCCAAGCCATAGTTCAACAACACATCCTCGGGTCGCCCTTTCAGGGTGGTGCCAATCACCAGGTCTCGCCAGCCATTGGTACGACTCTCGCTCAGCAACACAGGCTGACGAACCCGCTCAGTGCGAGACAGGAATAAGAAATCGTTGGCGCTCGTGCCTCGAAAAATGAGCAGGGGACAGCCGCTCAAACCACACCAATCTGGCCCTTGGAGCATGACCAAGGCATCCTCCAACTGATCATTGTCCAAGTCCTGATATGCAACCTCGTAGGGGCTTGCAGCGAGGACATTGATGCTGAGGAGATAATCATTGAGGGCATTGGTGACGCCGCTGCCTTCCGGGAGCAGTCGTTCCGTTGGTTGTGACTCACTGCGGGGGGATTGGCAGCTGCTGAGGCCCATCAGAATGGAGCCCACAAGCCCTGCTAAGAAGAGCTTCGTTGGTCTTGAGATCTGCCAGGTCAAACGGGTCATAGTCCTAGCTAATACCCCAGGAGCCAAAGGCTACAGGCCAAGTGTTCCAGACGAAGAGGGCAATGGCAGCCAGGGCTAAAACAACCTCCAGCAGATTCCCCACAATAGAGCCCACTGCTACTGCGACACTCACCTTGAGCGATTGCTCCACCCGAGGCTTAAATTCCAGCTTGCCGCGATAGAAAAACTCTCCCAGAAAGGCACCGACCACAGCACCAAAGAGAATCCCGAGTAAGGGACCGCCTAGGGGTAATGCAGGCAGTAGGCCAAAGAAACCCAAGACCATGCCCAGGATCGCTCCAAATTGCGCCCAACTACTGGCCCCCACCTGGCGAGCCCCCCAATAGGCGGCAAACCATTCAATGCCTGCACTGAGAATAAGGGCGACGAAAATGAAAATGAGAGGCCAGAGGGCGATCGCAAAATTTGTCGCGACGCACCAAATCAAGATGGCAATGAGAATCAGGCTGGGACCAGGAATACCGGGCAACACAGCTCCGGCCACCCCCACCAACATGGTGGCGATTAAAATCCAGTACAGAACGGTCAAATCCATGGCGGTCTCCGCAGGGCTGAGCTGAAGGGGCAGGGTCGAAAGTCGGCCTTTGTCTGGCAGACAGGGCTAAGAGGATGTTTGGAAAGTGCTATTGCCTACAGCAGGCTGGCCTATCAGCGACAAAACCTGAGTGAAAACCGCCCTAATCTCGGGAACAGACTTGAGCCTTAGGTAGCTTTGCTGACTTTCCAAACATCCTCTAAGGCAGGCGGGGACTGGCAATTCTATTAAAGCGATCGCGGCCATCTTCTAGCTGGGGCGGAATCCCCTCTGGGAAGACCTGTTCGATCATGCTAGTCAGTTCAGCGGCGCGGTTACCGGGGTTGGGGTGACTGCTGAAAAATTCCGGTGGAGCCCCGCCGCGACCGTTGGCCTGGGCGAGAATCTCCATCAATTCGACGATGCCTCGGGGGTCATAGCCCGCTTCAACCATGAACTGGAGGCCGAGGCGATCACTTTCCAGTTCATCGGCCCGGCCGTACTTGAGGCTAACAAGCTGGTTAACAGCCTGGGCGATCGCGGCAGCATTGCGCCCACTTCCATAGCTGCCATCGCTAGCGGCCACGCCCACCGCATTCACTAGGGACACACCAAGCTGTTGTTTGGCAATGTGCTCCGCGCCGTGGCGACCAATCACATGGCCGATTTCATGGCCTAGCACCCCTGCTAGCTGGGCTTCGTTGTCGAACTGACGCATTAAACCCGCTGTGAGAAAAACCTGGCCACCGGGCAGGGCAAAAGCATTAATGGTTTGAGGATCGCGCAGAAGGTGGAACTCAAAATTGTAGGGAGATTGCTGGGCACCCGTTTCGTTAATCAGCTTTTCCCCCACAGCATCCACATACTGTTGGAGTTGCTCATCTGGATAAAGGCCGCCATGTTGCTGGGCCATTTCGCCGCGAGCTTGCAGGCCAATGACCTGCTCTTGCTGGGGACTGAGCTGAACACGCTGCTTTTCCCCCGTCACTGGGTTTACATCGGTACTACCGTAGTAATTAATCATGCCAAAGATGGCGAAAAGACCACCGATGAGCAATCGCAGAAGCAGTTTTCTCACGCTGCATCTCCCGGAATAATGGATGTCCTGAGCAGGGTTGGCTAATCAAAATTAGCTGAACCGTTGCGACTCACATCACTGCCCGCCATCTTTCAATCTGACAAATGGCGGACATTTTAGATGATGTGACTGTGGATATATATTGCCGGATGGAGCTGCGCTTGGGCCCCAAAATTCGTAAACCTCAACGAATTCCGGATGAGCTCGCTGAGGTTTAAGTATTTCTTTTCTGAAGACTTAACAAAATTAGTCCGGTTCAATCAGATAGCGCTTGCCCCGACGCTTCCGGGCTTCCATGGCACGTTCGAGGACTGTTAATAATCCTGGAGCTTCGGTTTGCAATGCCAGGAGCAAGCGTTCGCCTTCATCCTCTTCCTGGGGGTCAAACCCGGTTTCCATCACATTGGCCAAACGGGGCAGCGCCATTTCATCGACGAGTTGGACGAGACCATGGAGACAACGATTAAACTGTCGCTCGGTTAGCTCCGCATCTTCCAAAGGAAACTCAATGATGGCGCGAATTTCACCGTCAGAAGGGTCGTACTCCCACTGGAGCATCTTGGTCTCCCAAGAGATACTCAACATCGTCTGGAGAATGGCTGACTTGTGGGGATGATTTTGGACATCCGACAGAATTTGGGGGGCATAAATTGAGAAGAATTCACCTTCTTCCTCAAGCTCTACGACAACCAGTAGATGCTCAATGCTCTCGCCTTTGACACCGGTATAGATGCGATGGTTTTCAGCATCTAAACGGTATTTCCAGCCCTTATTGTCCAAGAATTTGGAAATCTTCTGTACAGATGTGCCCATGGTGAGCGGTGGTTAGAGGAATAAGAATAGTCAAACGGTGCAGGGAACCTTGAAGACTTAATCTATACCATTGTTTCAAGTGGTGAGACGTCTTCGGGTGTGGAATACCGACTGGTGAAATCCGCCTGTTCCCCCTAGAGGGAGTGAGATGTCAAGCTTACTTGCTACCGCAAATGGCCATTGTGATCTGATGGGTCATTGGCGGTATCTTTTTCTCTCAGACAATTTTCTGTCTCTGAGAAACTTTACTGGCTATGGCTTTGACTGCTATTGGCCCTCTTGAACTGTTGAGCAATGAAAGAATCCACTGTTTAGAGGATTTGTTGGTCAACTTGTTGGATGAGACTGGCTAGGGTCTGACTATTATCTAGAACTACATCGGCGCGATCGCATTTTTCGGAAAGTGACATTTGGGCGGCTATTCTAGCCTCTGCCTGCTCCCTCGTTAAGCCATTGCGAGCCATGAGGCGATCGCGCTGCTGGGTATCAGTACAGCTCACCACCCAAGTCTCGGTAATGCGATGAGTTAGGTCTTTCTCAAACAGTAGGGGAATGACGAGGACAACAATGGGAGCCTCAGAATGTTCTGCCACGGCCTGGTCAAAACGCTGATTGACGTAGGGATGGGTCTGGGACTCAAGCCAGCGCAACTCGGCTTCGTCGTTGAAGACAATTTGGCCCAGCTTGGCGCGATTAAGAGGAGCGGGTGCAGCATCTTCTAGCAAGATGTCTGGGCCGTAGCGATCGACGATACGTTGCCAAATGGCACTACCGGGAGCCACAGCCTCGCGGGCATAGATATCAGCATCAAAAATGGGGAGCTGATGGACAGTCGCGAGATGGTTGGCGACGGTGGTTTTGCCGGTAGCGATGCCGCCGGTGAGACCTATTTTGCGCTGGGGCATCGTTCTGGACTGAATGTTAGGGCTGGGATGCCCCAGGGGTAGACGAGCTTTTATCCTAATCCCCCCTGGCTGTCCTGAGTAAATCATTGAGCCTGAATACCTTAAAAGTCTTGCTAGGTTTCCTTTGGGGAGACTGAGCAAGACTTTTAAGGTTGGATTCGATGATGGTCTGGCGACAGTGTTAGCTACCGATTTGAATTTGCCCTGCACTGAGGCTTGGGCTGCCGCTAAGTGTGGCTAAGACCTGTGCCGCTTGGTTGCCTGCGCCATCAGCATCAAAGCTCAGCACGCCGTTGTTGTAAATGAATCCTGAATTGCTGCCTAGGGATTGGCTGTTGCTTGCTAAGACCACTGAACTGCCAGTAGAGAGACCAAAGCCCGCTGCTGAGACAAGAATTTGGTCATTTGCACCAAAGTCCAGAATTGTATCGCCGCCTTCGCTCGCACTGTCATAGGCAAACGTATCTGCCCCGCCTGAACTGCCACCCCCCGCAAGCCGGGTGTCGCCTTGCAGGGTATCTGCACCCAGTCCGCCGACCAATAGATCGGCCGTTGAGCCACCCACTAAGCTGTCTGCGCCATTGGTGCCGTACTGGACAGAGGCAAAACCTGTAGAGGTGTCTGTGGCCCAAGTTGCGAGATAGACATCTGAGAGGCTGTCGGTTCCTGCATTAAAGGCATTGGGGTTGATGGCTGATGAGCCGGAAGTGATGGTTGTTCCTTGAACGACAGTGCCCAAAATGGCAGCTCGCCCTTGCCCCACAGCAAAGCCCTGGATGTCACCTTGGCCTCCATTCTCGCCAAAGGTTGTCCAAAGGCGACGTTGTTGAAAATCATTGGAAACTACAAGGGCGGTAGGTTCGCCTACATCCCCCCCGGCATAACTCCCAACGGATTGACCGTCGATTGTGTTGTCTCCTCGCTGGTCGATGCTCGCGAAGGCTCTGCCGCCAATGTAAACATTGCCATTTTCGTCGGCGGCAAGGGAACCGTCTTTAACGCGAAATGTATTAGCAGATCCGTTACTCAAGCGTGGAAACGCGAGTTGTCCTTGTTTCACCTCACCGTTGTTGGTGTTGATGCGAGCATAGTAGACCTGATGGGGGCTTTTGGAGTTGTAGGGGTCGTTGTAGGCATCGTATTTAACCTGCGTTGGAGTACTGCGGTCTTTGCCATTCCAGCGAAATACAGAGTTGCCGCCCGCCACTTCGCCTAGGAAATAGAGTTCGCCATCTTGGCCGATGGTGAGGCGGTAGCCCCGAGTGTCGGCCATGTCGTTTTGACCTTGACCATTGACGTCATCGGTCAAAATATCAGCATCGTAGCCCCAGGTTTGCCAACCTTGGTTGAGGTCTAGATCAAAGCTATTGATATAGGCAACCTGCACGGGGTTTCTGTCGACATTGTTGTATTTATTGTCGAATCCAGTTACGTAGATCTGGTTCGTGTCTGGGTCGATGGCGAGATCATTGACGAAGGTGCGGGTGAAGGTTCGCTGGGATCTCATGGTGCCATCGCTGTTCCACACCGCAACGGTTTTGTTACTTAGGGTGACGACGGTGCCATCGTTGGCGATCGCAACACGCTGATTCTCAGCGGTGTCTAAATCTTGAGACCAGAGGACTTGATCAGCTGTCTCGTTCAGGACGCTGATGCCAAAGTCTCCCACGACGGCAATGGTTCCAGTCTGGCGATTGATATCCATATCATTGATGTCATCTCCCAGGTGGGTGACTGACAGTACTTCGCGACCGCTGAGGGACATGCGGACAATCTGCCCCGCAGAGCTGCTGTTGGCTCCCAGTAGCGTCTGGCCAGTCCCCTGGGCCGTGCCGAAGTTACCTGCAACAATAAGTTCGTTCCGAGGGGAAATCTCAATGGCGCTCGCTTCATCTTGGGCAGCCCCACCCAAATAGGTCGCGGTACTCACCTCTAGAGCGCGGTTTTGTCCAGCCTCATCTGCTGTTGCGGAAACAACTAGATCGTAGTCCGTAGCAGTATTTGAGCCTGCTGCTTCAACCAGTAGCTCATAGCTCCCCGCAGCCAGGGTTTGACTGAGCTGTTCAGTTTGGTTACCTCCGTTGCTGGAGCTGAGAATTAACGCCCCAGCACTATCAAATAGCGAGAGGTTAGCGTCGCCATTGAGGCCTTCTAGAATGGCGCTGAAGTCACTGGTTTGGTTCAGGTCGAAGCTGTGGCGATCGCTGGGGTTGGAAGCATTGACATTACCGCTGATGTCGAGGCTTGTCCCCAGACTCTCTTCGTCGTCGACGATGCTGAACTGGGCCTGGGTCAAGTCTCCCAAGGTCGCTCCACCGCTGGGCGCACCCAGTTGTAGACTCAACGTTTCAGCCGTTTCAGAGATTGAGTCGTTGATCAGGGGGATAATGACCGTTTTGGTCTCTTCACCGGGAGCAAAGCTGACCGTGATTGGGTCACCATTGAAGTCGCTCCCCGCAGTTGCGGTCTCCCCACTCAGGCTCAAGGTGGTGGTGACGGTCCCGCCATTGCCTGCAATGCGATTGATGGTAACAGCGGCACTGTCTGAGCCATCTTCGTTGGCCATGTAGTTAGCTTGGCTAAACTCCAGGCGTCCCGGTCGAGTAGACAAGTCCACGGGCACAAACTTGACGTAGTCCACGGCTGCGGTGTCACCGTCTTTTTCAAGGCCGAAGATTTCTAAACGGGTACCGGGGGTGATGACTGAAGCACTGCTAAGCTGACGTTCAATGAAGTTGCTGCTGTCGGGGCTACTGCCGGGGAGGTCACGATTGAGGACCCAATACCTCAGCCTTTCACCGCCTAGGGTGACGGACATTTGAGCGGCACCGTCATTTTGATCGTAATAGCCCAAGACGACGTCATAGACGCCATTTAAGTTCAGCTCTGTGGAAACCGTGCCGCGTCCAGTACTACTGCCACCCTCAAAGCTGATGATGCTGTCCCCAGAAGCGCCACTCAACTGGGTTGTGACATAGTCAGATCCGGTGAGGTCGAGGCTCTCTGCTTCAACGACCACCAGAACATCGGCAGGGGGAGGGGGGGCCACCGTATCGTTATCAGCGATGGTAATGGTGGTTTGGCTTTGATTGCCAAGGGTTGCGCTGCCAGTGGGATTGCTGAGGTTCAAACTAAAGCTTTCCTCACCTTCTACCTCCGAATCATCAATGATGGGTAAGGTAATGGTTTTGGACGTTTCACCTGGTGTAAAGCTGACTGTGATTGGGTTGGGACTATAGTCTGCTGTGGTAGCAGTATCGGCATTGAACTGAATAGTTGCTGACACATTTCCGTCGCTACCGCCTTCTCGGACGAGGGTGACTTGGTTATTGGCTGCGTCGCCTTCGCTGAGGATGTATGTGGCGGAGCCGAAGGCTAAAGCTCCTGCTTTTTCATCATCGACGATCGCAATATTGGCTTGGTTCTGACTGCCAATTGTTGCTCCCCCTGTGGGATTAGTCAGGCTGATATTGAAGCTTTCTGCGCCTTCTACCTCAGCATCATCAATGATGGGCAGAGTTAGCGTTTGGCTGGTTTCGCCAGCTGCGAAATTAACAGTGATGGATTCTGGGAGATAGTCTGCTGTGGTCGCCGTTCCAGTCGCGAATTGAACGGTTGCAGAGATATCACCGTCACTCCCATCGGTGCGGACGATGGTGACTTGGTTTGCGCTGCCGCCATTCTCATCGAAGCTATAGGCCGCAGAACTAAAGACGAGTTGCCCGGGCTGCTCATTATCGACGATTGCAACGGCGGCTTGGTTTTGGCTGCCAATTGTTGCACCACCGGTTGGGTTGATTAAGGAGATGCTAAAGTTCTCTTCCTCTTCAACCAATGCATCATCAACAATCGGTAAGGTGATGGTTTTGCTTGTTTCGCCAGCATCCAAGGATACAGTGAGCGTCTCTACTGCATAATCGGCTGCGGTTGCAGTCCCTCCTTCTAGCTGAACCGTGGCAGATACATCACCCTCACTGCCATTGGTTCGGATGACAGTGACCTGCTGCGTGGTGGTTCCATCCTCGCTAATGCTGTAAGTGGAAGCGCCAAAGGCTAACTCGCCAGCTTCTAATGAGGGAGTCGTGGAACTGTTGTCGACCTTGGCGATGAATTCGATGTAGTCAATCCGCACGTCCTCACTATCTTTCTTGAGTCCTGTGACTTCGAGCGTTTGCCCAGGGCTGATGGTGATGTCTGAGCCATATCTTAATTTGCGGCGATAAAAATTGTTCTCTGGGGCATCTTCCGAGTCAGTTTTATTGAGGACCCAATAGTCCAGCTTTTCGCCATCGAGTTTGACGCCTATGTGTCCCTTGCCCTGGCTGTCATCGTAGTAGCCGATGAAAACATCGTAGGTGCCATTTAAGTCGAGGGTGGTTTGAGCTTTACCTCGAGTATTAATATCGCTTCCCTGGAGACTGATAAGAGCGTTCTCGGAGGAGAAGTCGCTAGTTTCGATCGCAAACTTGTCGAGGGTCAGATGTTCAGCTTCTAAGCGAATGTCATTATCTTGAATTGTGACTTCCGCTTGGCTCTGGCTTCCTAAGGTGGCGCCTCCGGTGGGATTGACTAGGCTAATGCTGAAGGTTTCTTCGCTTTCTGCGATCGCATCGTCAAAGATTGGCAGTGTGATGGTCTTACTGGTTTCACCCTCTGCGAAATTGACTGTGATATCGCTTGTCGCAAAGTCTTCAGCTGTTGCAGAACCAGTATTAAATTGCAGTGTGGCTGAGATGGCTCCATCGCTACCACCGGTCCTGGTGACCATAATTTGTTGGCTCGCTGTATCCCCTTCAACGAGGCTGTAGCTGCTCTCCGCCAAAGCTAATTCACCGGCTTGGATCTGATTGGCAGTTTCGCCTGTGGGGACAAACTCAATGTAATCAATCCGCACGTCCTCAGAATCTTTTTTGACGCCAGTGATCTCTAGGCTTTGACCAGGGCTAATGGTGATGTCTGAGCCATATCGTAATTTGCGGCGATAAAAATTGTTCTCTGGTGCATCTTCCGAGTCTTGTTTATTGAGGACCCAATAGTCCAGCTTTTCGCCGTCGAGTTTGACGCCTATGTGTCCCTTGCCCTGGCTGTCATCGTAGTAGCCGATGTAAACGTCATAGGTGCCATCGAGGTCATCCAAAATCGTTTGGACTTTGCCTCGGCTGTCCTGTGCTTGTCCGGATAGGCTGATGATTGCGTCGCCAGAGGCTACGCCATTAGTCTCTAAGCCAAATAACGAATCTTCGAGGTTGAAATTCTCGGCTTCTAAGCGAATGGGCGTTGCCATAACTGTTTAAGGGGTAAGTGGGCGATACAAGCTGCAGGGTCGTCATAAGCCAACGGGCGATACCAGGGCTGGTCTACCGCGATCGCTCTCTAACCAATACCACTCAAGTTTTAGTGCTAAATGACATTCCGGAGTCATCACCTAGTCTTTATGTGGACGTGAATATATTTACTTAGGATTTTTAGTCGATCAGGTCAGAAATATTTTGTTTTCTAGTTTGAGCAATGCCATGTATAAGCTGTCTAAGCCATCGTTCTAGAATTATTAGTTTGCAGAGCGAATATTTTGACTAATAATTGCTAGGCAAAGAATTCATCACATTCGCCTGAAGAAAATGGCTGATTTGACCGGAACTCGTATTTTGGTGACCCGTGCAGCCACTCAGGCTAGTAGCTTTGGGTCGTTGCTACGGAATCTGGAGGCGGAGGTTCTGGAGATGCCGACGATCGCCATTACACCGCCTTCAAGCTGGGCTCCACTGGATGCTGCTATAGCTCAGTTAAGTCAATTTGATTGGTTGATTTTGACCTCTGCAAATGCTGTTACTTTTGTAGCAAGTCGATGTAACGAAATGACTCCTTTAAAGTCAAATATATACGGTACTAAACTGGCTGTAGTCGGTAAAAAAACGGCTTCTGTTTTGGCGAATTACGGCCTTGTACCAGACTTCACGCCACCCACTTTTGTCGCGGATTCTTTAGTTGCCCATTTCCCTGAACCATTGACTGGGCAAAAAATTCTTTTTCCTCGGGTGGAGAGTGGAGGACGAGAGGTTTTAGTCAAGGCTTTTCGAGCTGGAGGAGCTGAGATAACTGAAGTTGCAGCCTATGAATCTCGCTGCCCGGAGCAAGCAGATGAGTCGGTGCTGGCTGCGTTGCGCCAAAGGCAGATTGATGTGGTTACCTTTGCGAGCTCTAAGACGGTGCGGCATTTTGCCAAGCTGGTTGCCCAGGGACTGGGAAAAGACTGGCTGGCTTTACTAGATGGAGTGGCGATCGCCTCAATTGGTCCCCAAACTTCAGATAGCTGTCGAGAACTGTTGGGGCGAGTGGATATAGAAGCCGAGGAATATACCCTGGAGGGGCTAACTACGGCGATCGTGAATTACCGACGAGCGACAGGCTGAGCTATTGCAAGAATTCCCGCAGGCTCACGACTTCACCCACCACGATGACGCAGGGCGACAATCGCTCCAGGTTTTGCTCAACGACGCGCTGCTCAATCTCTTCCAATGTGCTGGCAATGACTGCTTGTTCCGGTTGTCCTGCCCAGCGAATGATGGCGATGGGGCAATAGGGCGATCGCCCATGGCCTAATAATTGCTGAACAATGGCCCCCAACTTTCGTCCGCCCATCAGCAGCACTAGCGTTGGCAATTGAGCCAATGCCTCCCAGTTGAGCGCATCTATGTCATGGGCTGTGAAAACGCCGAAGCCTCGACTCAGTACAGGGTCAGTGAGGGGGATGCCAGCCAGCAGCGGTGCAGCTAGGGCTGATGAGAGTCCAGGAATGACTTCAAAATCGCATTCCGCAGCCTTCAAAGCTTGGATTTCTGCACTGGCTCTACCAAAAACAAAGGGGTCACCACTTTTGAGACGGACGATTTGTTGTCCCTTCTGGCATTCTTCTACCAGTAAATGATTGATCTCTACTTGGGGCGTACTGGGTTGGCCACCTCGCTTGCCCACATGGATCAGCCGACAGTTCTCGTTGACTTGGCCTTGGAGGCGATCGTCCGTCAGGGCGTCATAGACCAAGATGTCTGCTTGCTGGAGGCATTGTTGACCTTGCAAAGTCAGGTAGTCCACAGCACCGGGACCCGCACCGAGGAGGTAAACCTTGCCTGGTGATGCGTCGCGAGTTGCTTGCCGAGATGGATTGGCCATGGGAGTCATTGCGCATAAAACCTGTGAACAGAGACTGAGCTGCCTCTGCGGGCTAGTTGGGCAAGCAATGTGAGGCGGTATTGATGGGCTCTTCTATTAGCAGCCGCAACAGCTCAAAGTTGTCTCAGCTAATTCCAGGTGGTCTCCTTATTCTCCCAGGTATTTTCCCTTGGATAGTTTGTCTAGGACGATTTTTCGCATTTCAGTAATTCTGTTGTTGCATCCTCTAGATTGAGCGCTAGAGCATGATCAAGCTGTCTAGATGTCCATAGTAATGACGGATGTTGGTAGAAGTGGCCTACGTAATTTGGGGAGAGTCATGGCTCGTTAGAGCTGCTGATGGACAACTGGGCAAGTTCGTGGGGCCTAGCGATTTTCTTTAGCTCACGAAAAAACATATTGATGAAGACCGTCTTGGGAGGAGTCTATCTTCTGGGCCGTCGTCTCTCGCTCCCGATATTTCTGCAGCACATATATCACCATGGCTTCCCAACCGATTTTGATCGTTGACGATACCCCAACCAATCTTCAGGTACTTTGTGCGCTGCTAAGTGATGCTGGGTTTGAAGTCGCGATCGCCCAAACGGGGGAAATGGCATTGGAAATCCTCGATATGATCGAGCCCCAAATGGTGTTACTAGATGTGATGATGCCAGGGATTGATGGCTATGAGACTTGCCGTCGCTTCAAAGAGAATCCTCGCACCGCTAATATCCCTGTTATTTTTATGTCGGCTTTGTCCGATGGACTGAACAAGGCCAAGGCCTTTGAAGTCGGGGCTGTAGACTATATCACCAAGCCTATCGACACCAGTGAAACTCTGGCTCGAGTTCGGCATCATTTAGAGCTCCAGGCTGCTCAATCTGCCCTGGCTCACTTGAATCAAGAGCTGGAGGAGAGAGTGGAGCAGCGGACCAATGCCCTGATGAAGGAAGCGGAGGAGCGGCATCGGGCTTCGGCTCAGTTCCAATCTATTTTTAGTCAGGCTCCCATTGGCATGGCCGTAACTGACACCAAGGGAGAGTTTGTAGATGTCAATCAATCTCTCTGCGATGTCTTGGGTCATTCGAAAGCTGAGCTGCTAAAACTGAGCTGGCGTCATTTTGTTCATCCTGATGAGAACAGGTTGGCGATGCTGTCTTTGAAACAGTTAGCAGGAAGTCAGATCGAGAACTATAAGACGGAGCTTCGCTGTGTTGCGAAAGATGGAGAGGAGATTCATGGCTTGCTGCAGGCAACGGCAGTACGAGGTGAAGGGGATAATCCAACCTATTTGATCAGTCAGTTTCTGGACCTAACTCACCGTAAGCAGGTGGAAGCGGAGTTGCGCCACAATGCCAACCACGATGATTTAACGGGGTTACCCAACCGGGCGTTTATCTGTCAGCGTTTGGATGATGTCTTCGAAATGTCGCGACAGAATCCTGATCACTGTTTTGCGCTACTGTTCTTAGACCTCAATCGCTTCAAGGTCGTGAACGACAGCTTGGGCCACCATGTGGGCGATCGCCTGTTGGTGGCGATCGCCCGCCGCTTGGAAGCAACCGTCAGAGACTCTGATATTGTGGCCCGTCTAGGGGGAGATGAGTTTGTTGTTCTGCTCCAGGAAATTCGCTCCCTCGACGATGCGGTTCATGTCGCCGAGCGCATTAATGCCTTGCTGAAAAAGCCCTTTGATCTAGGCTTGGATCAACCTCTCTTTACCAGTGCCAGCATTGGCATTGCCCAGGGAACAGCCCAGTATGAGACTGCAGATGAGCTCCTACGCAATGCGGATATCGCGATGTATACCGCCAAGGCCCAGGGCCGCAAGGGCGATTACATTATTTTTGACCGGGGCATGTATGAACAGGTCTCGGGCAAGCTGCAGCTCGAACTGGATTTGCGCCATGCCTTGGAGCAAGCGCAATTTCAGCTGCACTACCAACCCATTGTTGCAACGGATACAGGTTCACTGTTGGGCTTTGAAGCTTTAGTGCGTTGGTTTAGCCCTGAGAAGGGCATGGTGTCTCCCGCTGACTTTATTCCTATCGCTGAGGAGACGGGGCTGATTGTTCCCTTGGGAGAGTGGATTTTGAAAGAAGCGATGGATCAACTACTCCGCTGGCGCAGACTCTCTCCCCAGGCGAAGTCCCTCAAGATGAGCGTGAACCTGTCGATTCAACAGCTCAAGAGTCCCGACTTTTTAGAGCGTTTGGATGTTTTACTGGACTATTCAGACTGGGATGGCAAGGGGCTTCAGCTCGAAATCACCGAAAGCATCTTTATGGAGGATTTAGAGGAGCTATTGGCCTTGCTCCGGGCTTTAAAGCAGCGGGGCATTGAATTAGCGCTGGATGATTTTGGCACGGGGTATTCCTGCCTTAGCTACCTTCATCGTTTCCCCTTAGATCACCTCAAGGTAGATCGCGCCTTCGTTAGCGATATCGGTCTTAAGGGCGAGAATAGTGAAATTGCAGCCATGGTGATTAACCTAGCCCACCACTTAGGCATGGGCGTCATTGCTGAGGGCATTGAGGAGCCTCACCAGCGAGAGCACCTGCAACAGATGGGCTGTCCTGCTGCTCAGGGCTATTGGTTCTCAAAACCTCTCAATGCGGAAGCAGCAGAAAAGATAGTCCTAGAGCCCTTGCCCTGGCGGGAACAGATTAAGCTCCCCGAGCTGGCGGCGTAGGGCTTCGGCTTGACTAGGCTGTTGGACTTCGTAGAGGGCGATCGCCTGCTCAAAGGCAGTTCTGCTCTGGTCCAATGCCCCAGCTTTGAGTAAGGCCACCCCAAGGTTTTGATGAATCTCGGGAGCTTCTGGGGTGAGGGATAGGGCTGTTTCGTAGGCGGCGATCGCTCCAGCTAGATCCCCCTGCTCCCGCTTGAGCTTGCCTAGGTTGTAATGGGCTGTGGCGAAGTTGGGGTCAATGGCTATCGCCTGTTCATACAGCGATCTGGCCATCTCCGGCAGCCCTTCCGCCTGGAGCAGACTGGCAAAATTATTGAAGGCTCCCAGCTTAATGATGTCTGGCACTGCAACCTCCAGGGCCGCTTGGTAGGCCTGGGCTGAGGCTTCCACATTGCCAAGCTGGCGATGCCCAATCGCAAGGTGGTAATGCAACTCATAGCGGCTCGGGGCGTCTAATTCGGTTGATTTAAGTCCCCGATTGAGTAGGCTAATACCCCGGCTCCAGTTCCCTTGCTCGCCGTAGAGTGCTCCGAGTTTGGCGCAGCAATAGCCGTCCTTCGGGTTGTCTTTGAGAAAGCCTTCCATGGCTTGGCGAGCGCGGGTGAACTTGTTTTGAGCGGCGATCGCCCCAGCTTGATAGCCCTCATGGCGAATGGCAACATGAGATGCGTCTACAACCTTCCAGTCCGGCTCTTTCTGCAATAGCTCTGCCATGCTGTCATCAATCATGGCGTGATAGGGGCGACGAAACTCCAGCTCTGCATGACGGCGAAACAGCCGAGAAACCATGGAATAGGGAGATTGAGCGGCTCCTACTTCTTGGCGCAGGAGATTAATTGCGATAATGTTTGGTTGCTGGAGCAACGGTTTAAGCGAACTCAAGGCCTGGTCAACAAGCTGTTCGTCGGCATCTAGGACCAGCAGCCAATCCCCCGTGACGTGGCTGATGCAACTATTGCGCGCGGCTGCAAAATCGTCGTTCCATTCGTAATGGAAGACCTGACAATTTAAGTTTTCGGCAATGGCAACGGTCTCATCGCTGGAGCCCGTGTCGAGAATGATGCGTTCCGTAATCCAGCCCTCTGGATCCGCCGCTGCTAGGCTTCCCAGGCAAATGGGTAATGCTTCTGCCTCGTCCTTGACGATCATGCAGAGGCTAATGCGGGGCGAGGTCATGGCAAAGCCGAGGCGCGACGCTCTCTATTGTAGAAGTCTGAAGAGGCATAACAAAAACACCAGGTGTTTCCCAGGGATTAGAGGTTGAATCCTCCAATCTCATGAAAACATCCGGTGTTTGAAGCCGAGATAAGTTGTGCTTTGACAGCCGCTGAAAGGCTAGCGATCGCGAATCACCCTAGCCCGCACTGGCTTACAAGGACTGCCCATGCAAATGTAGCCCGGCGGTACGTCTTTGAAAGCGCTACTGCGAGCGCCCACAACAGCGTTGGCTCCAATGGTCACGCCGGGCGCAACAAAACAATCCGTTGCCACCCAAGCACCATTGCCGATCGTGATGGGAGCAGTGGTGAGCTTAAATGTCGGATCTTCCACATCGTGGCTCCCCGTGCAGAGGTAACTCTTTTGGGAGACGACGCAGTGATTGCCCAGGGTGATTTGTTCAAAGCTGTAGAAGACAACATCGTCACCCACCCAGCTATTGTCACCGATCGCCACTTTCCAGGGATAGGTAAACCGAGCTGTAGGACGAATAATCACATTCTCGCCAATCTCCGCACCAAAGCGTCGTAATAATGCAGAACGAAAGCCGTTGGCAAAGTGAGGACTGAGCGTGAAAGCCACGCCTTGTACCAGCCACCACAGGAGTACGAACCAACCGGGGCGACCGCGATCAAAATGCGACTGGTCGTAACGATTGAGATCTATCAGTGATGGCATCGCTAGAGGATCGGGCCAAAAGCGTTCGTCGCCAGGATTGACCGGCTCTGTTTCGACCAACGCGGCTTTGGATGCGATCGGGCGGGTAGCTTGTACCATTTCAACCCTCGAAATAACTCAACATTGGATAGACGCACAAGAGCCTTAGGGACATGGCATTCCATGTCCCTATCAGCCACTGTCTAGCTAAATCACGATTCCTGCCTAGGAAACCGTCGCAGTTTGGGCACTGCTTGTACTGACGTTGGCTGCTTGATTGGCCTTTACAGTCGTGGCGTTGTTCAATGAACCGCCCATTTGCTTGAGTTCAAACAGCTTGACGCCGATTTGAAACTCGTACTGGCTGAGCAAGCGAGCGTAGGTGTAACCTGCCTTGCCATCAAGGAAGCCCAGACGGAGGAAGTAGGTCAAAATAAAGCGCAACAAAGGCTTGAAGGGCAAACGCACCCAAATCTTCTTGAGGAAACGCTTGCGCTGAACCGAGTCACCAAAGAGATTGGCACCAATGGTTCCGTCGCTACCTTTGCCCTGGAGAGTGTTGAGGTAAACCTTAGCTTCCCAGTTGGAGTAACGGTTGTGGCGTGCCAGCCAGTGGAACATGTCACGATAGTCCTCGTGCATCATGTCCTCTTTGAGGTAGCCCACCTTGGACTGCATGACCACATGCTCGTGGACTTCGTTGTCGCCAGTGTTCTGGATTTCGCCGGTCTGCAAATCCTCGTAGCGACCTTTGGCATGTTTGAACAGGCGCAGGTTCCAGTCAGGGTACTTGCCGCCATGCTTAACCCACTTGCCTAGGAAGAAAACGCGGCGGTTGATGTAGTAACCGTCGAATTCGTCTTTCTCAATTTTCTCGGCAATCTCATCCCAGGAGGCATCGGTGATGCGCTCATCGCAATCGACGATGAGAACCCACTCGTTCTGGAAGGGGAGATTTTCTAGACCCCAGTTTTTCTTTTTGGGCCAGGAGCCGTTGAAGTGGAATTGCTCCACTTTGGCGCCGTAGCGCTCGGCGATTTCAATGGAATTGTCGGTACTCTGGGAGTCAACGACAAAGATCTCATCGGCTCGCTGGAGACTCTCCAAGCAAGCCGGGAGGTTCTGTTCCTCATTTTTAGCAGGAATCAGAACGGATACGGGAACCTTTCGGGATGGCGCTGTCATGGTTTATCTTCAGCAGCGAGTGCAAGCAAGTGAACGACGGGCAACGTCGAAATAGAAGATGCAGCACCTTAGAAAGCCGCCACGGCATCGCCAGTGACTCAACTTCCTATCCTCAATTATCGCGATCGCGATTCATTGCCCTAGTTCTAGTAAGCCCGCAAACGCAGCCGAAGCATCGTTAAGGTCTCAGACAATCGCTTGATCCGTTGATCAAGGCGCTGCTTTTCACCTAAAAACAAGCGCAGCTTTTTATAGCGCCCAATGGCGAGGCCAACGGGTTGGAGCTGATCGGGATGGCAGGGGCGACGCCAGGATTGCCCTGTGGCATCAAGACCACAAAGAAGATACACACCCGCATCGGAATGCTTTTCTAACCAGCCATTGAGAATGGGACCTTCTTGATAAAGGGTCTGAATCTTCTGGTGGACTTCCTTCAATGCCTCCTGCCAAACGATCACTTCCTGGCCAATATTTTGCAACAGTTCCAGGGGCAGCATGGGGTTTGTGCTGTTGTTGTGAGAGCTAATTTCAGGGGACTTAGAACGAGGTAGTGATGGTGGGGTGACGGTTTCAATGGGTCTAATATTGCCCGCTGGTTGCGCTTGGCTAGCGTCCAAGGATTGGGGCAATGATTTTTCCAGGGACTGGCTGAGAGATTGAGCTAAGGCTTGGGCTGCTGATTGCTCCGCTTGACTGACGGGTGCCATCAGCGCTTTATGAGGCTGCTTTGGCTCAAA
>CALECT010000207.1 GCA_937949725.1 uncultured Pseudanabaenaceae cyanobacterium | reverse complement strand
TGATTACGCATCTGTTGGAGCATCTCAAAGCCATTCATCACGGGCATGGCTAAATCCGTAATCACAAGGTCTGGAGATTGCTCTTCTATGCAAGCCAGTCCTTCTTTTCCATTCTCCGCTTGGAGGACTTGAAACCCCAGAGGTTCTAAAACATTGACTAACACCGAGCGATTTTCCCAATGATCATCAATGACCAGCAGCTTTTGGCGATCGCCTTCATACCCCAGCACACTTTTAGAGCTCACAAGACTCGTAGTGGCAGCCCAATTATCAGCATAGGCAAAGTCCAGTTCAAAATGGAAATGACTTCCCACACCCAGCTCACTGGAGACCTGAAGCTGCCCTCCCATCAGGGTGACAATGCGTTGGCTAATAGCCAATCCCAAGCCCGTGCCCGCTGCCTTACGACGGTCATCGCCCACCTGCTCAAAGGCACGGAATAGCCGCTCTAGGTCCGCCTCTGCGATACCCACGCCGGTGTCTTCAACATGAAATCCCAGGCGACAATGGCCCTCCTGGGGAGAGGACAACGACGTCACTCGTAAACTCACCTGCCCCTGGTCGGTGAACTTGACCGCATTACTCAACAAATTAATCAACACCTGGCGCAGGTGCTTGTCATCCGTCTCGATCGCCTCAGGGAGGTCTTCCTGATTTTCATAGATAAACGTTACCCCCTTCGCTTCAGCCTGAAGGCCACACATTTCTGCAACATCTCGAAGCAAAGAGGACAAATGGACGGGTTGCAGGATCAACTCTAGTTTTCGTGCCTCAATCTTGGCGAGGTCTAGCACATCATTAATCAGCATTAATAGATGGCTGCCACAGCGGTGAATCACATCCACGCTGCGGCGATGGGCCTGGGGCAAGGTCACCGAATTTTCTAAGATCTGGGCATAGCCCAGAATGCCATTGAGAGGCGTTCTGAGTTCATGGCTCATATTGGCCAAGAATTCGCTCTTGGCTTGGCTCGCGGCATTAGCTGCTTCCCGCGCCGCTTCTAGCTCCAGGGTGTAGGCCTGCTGCTCCGCCATCAACTGCTGCACTCGCTCAATCAGCTGGTTGAGAGATTGCGCCAAGACTCCCACTGCATCATGGCTCTCCACCTCGGCTCGCAGGTCAAAGTTACCTTGCTGGGTCATTTGCTGCGCCACCAGGCTCACTGCATCGATGGGTTGGGCGATCGCCCGACTGGTATAGAACGATAGAATCACCCCCAACCCCAAGGAGAGACCTAAACTAATCAAAATAATGCGATTGCGCAGTTGCTCAGCCTGGCCTAAATCAATCTCAGCATCACTCTCCCGCTGGGTCGCTAATTCATACAGCTCAGCCATCTGATCCGGTGCTTCAATAAAAGCTACAAATTCAGGGCTCTTTACCAGCTCCACAATGCGTTGCTGGGCCTCCACTGCACCTTCTGTTCTAGCAGTCAGGGGCTGCACCTCTTGGGAAAAAGCAACGGTGCGATCTTGGAAGTCTGCCACAACCGTTTCGTAATTTTCTAGGAAAGTCTGTAACCCCACTAGGGTAGCTGGCTGACCCGAAGCATTATGTTCTCTCAACAGCTGATGAATCCGGTGAAGTCGCCCTAACAATGCTCCACTTGCCTCTCGAAACCCTTCGGGACTTTGCACATGGGGGACAAGTTGCTTCGCTGGACGATTGTAGAGAACATCTAGCTGTAAGCGACTCAGCAACTGTCTTTCTTGGGAAGCGACCTGGCGTGAGAGCTGAGCTTCATGCTGATAGTAATTACCAATGAGTAACCCTGAAATAGTGCCTCCAAAGGCAACACCCAAGGCGGCAGCATAGCCATAGACAATTTTTCTTCGAATGGACATCATCCAAAACCTTATCTACAACCTAAGGTCGATTTTATAGAATGTACAAAAACTCCAGAACTAATATAAAGGCAGCTCTAAGATGACCTAAATCTAACAGAATAATGAAAGCTAAAGCCTACGAAATACACCAGTATTCATGAAAAAACAGTCAGAAATTACCTAGTTAACCGATCAGGGATACCACTGATTCAAACTTTCTTCCTCAAAATAGGGAAGATAGTTAATTACCTATAAATTGGTGATTTAATCATGGAAACCACTTTTCGCGATCGAGTCTAGCCCAAATAATTGCCCGCATAATTACTGACTGACAGGATAAAGCACCAGTATTTACAAGGCTCGATTGAACATAGAACTTGCGAACAGACAGTCCTGATGAAAGCAGTATGGTACGAGCAACCTGGCCCAGCTCAGCAAGTTTCGGAATACGGTGAAATGCCCCCGCTCCAGCCTGGCCCAGGAGAAGTCTGCATCCAAGTTTTCGCCTCAGGCGTCATCTCCTAGCAGCGGTTAGATGAGGCTGCAACAGCCCTATTGCGGCTCGCTATCCTCTAAAAGCGTTCGCCGCCGCCCACGCCACGGTGCAGTGGACAGCAGCGAACTCATCGGCAAAGTGATTGTGCATCCCAGTATCAAACCAAACCCGTGAGCGTCAAGCGCCTAGCTGCTCACTACAATGGGGACATCTCCGTTCATTTGATTACGGTAAAGACCCATGGCGAAACTGCGCCTCCCTTCCACCAGTCGGCGTGGCTTCCTGCGGCGATCGCCGCTCTTCCTAGCCTCCCTAGTTTTAGCCGCCTGCCGTCGTCCCCAGGGGCAAGCTGGCGATCGCGCCGCTGCAACGGCAGCTCAGCCTGTTGCAAGCTCAACCGAATCCACATCATCCACCGAGCTAGCCCTAACCCCCGCCTGCGGCGACAGCCCTGTCACTCCAGCCCAAACCGCAGGCCCGTTTTACAGCCCCAACTCTCCCCAGCGCCAGTCCCTGCTAGAAACCGATACCCAGGGCAAGCGGCTCACTTTGACTGGCCAGGTGCTGAGCCAAGACTGCCAACCCTTCGCTAATTGCCTGGTGGACTTTTGGCAGACCGACGACCAGGGCAACTATGACAATGAGGGCTATCGACTGCGGGGGCACCAGTTCACCGACAACGAAGGGCGCTATCGCTTGGAAACTATCGTTCCGGGCCTCTATCCCGGACGAACGCGGCATTTGCATGTGCGGGTGCAGCCCGCCAATGGCTCTGTGTTGACGACGCAACTTTACTTACCCCAGGAACCGCTAAACCGAGGCGATTTCCTGTTTCAGCCCGAGCTGTTGATGGCGGTGCAGGACAGCCCAGCGGGAATGGAGGCCCAGTTCGACTTTGTGGTTGAGGCTCCAGCCAATGCCCAGGCACAAGAAGATGTGCAAGATGAAGCGGGGGATATCTGGGCTGCATTGCGGCAGCCACAGTCGGCTTATTTCCTACTGATGCGCCATGCCCTGGCTCCTGGAACCGGCGACCCTGGCAACTTCCGCCTGGGTGATTGCTCAACTCAGCGCAATCTTTCTGCTGAGGGTCGCGAGCAGGCGCGGCGCACTGGGGAGGCTTTTCGCCAGCGGGGCGTTGCGGTGCAGCGGGTGCTGTCTAGCGAATGGTGTCGCTGTATGGAGACAGCGGAGCTGATGGGCTTGGGGGCGGTGGAGCAGTTTGCGCCGATTAATTCGTTCTTTCGCGATCGCTCCACCGAGGCCAGCCAAACCGAAGCGGTACGCCAGTACATGTTCGATAATTCAGCGAAACCAGGGGTGACGCTTCTGGTCACTCACTTTGTCAACATTGGTGCTTTGGCTGGGAGCGGTCCAGCTTCAGCAGAGATTGTGGTGATGCGGGTCGGTGAAGGCGAGCGATTGGAGGTGGTGGAAGCAATCTCGCCATTTTAGGCACAGAAAGGGATATAGCGATCGGGAGGCCTCGTGCAAATCAACTGAAATGAACTAAAAGCTTGACCATCGGTATTAGAACCCGTTTTAACGGGTTTTCGCTATCAGCCTCGGAGTTTAGTCCGAGGTGGGACCAAAGCGCAGTCCAGTGAAGCAATTCAGCCACATGCCCGAGGTAAAACACTGAGTGCAGATCGCGACGCCCACCTTGAGTTGAAACTCAAGGCTAATAGTGCAAGTCCGTTAAAACGGACTCAAAGGTAGGGCTAAAGCACAGTCAAGTTAATCAATTCGGGCCGTCAATCCGGCCAAATGCACGAGGTAAGCACCCAGTGCAGATCGCTACGCCCACTGTCGGGACGAACAGCCATTCGCTGCTACAGAATTCACGGGAAAGCAGCTAAGGTTTCGTCTCAAGCCGAAAGCTGAACATCAGCCTTGCTGCTCTCTGCCTCAATGCCCAAGTCTTTCAAAAAGCGTGCGCGGTCAAACTTGTAGTCCCCACCCAAGAATTCCATCAGACGAATCGTGTCATCCTCAGCATTTTTCAAGCAGGTCGAAGCGCCGGGAGAGGGAGTGATATTGAAGAGAATGCGATCGCCCATAATCTTCGCCTCCCCCAACTCCAACTGCTGAGTATTCAAATTCACAATCTGCGGCCTTACCCCGCCATAGCCCTTGGCATAGGTCAGCTGATCCAACGTAATCGAAGGAACAATTTGGCGCACCTTCTTAATAAACAGGCGTTTACCAATCCAGGGAATGTCATAGATCGCATTGAGAATGATGTAGCTCAGCACTTCCCAATCGGACAGAATCTTAAAGAAGCTGAGGAAAGCCGCAATGCTCAAACCCGCCGTCTGGAAATACTCAATGACGGTCTTATAGCGGTGACGCTCTAACATCGGCAACACCTTTGCCGTGGGGCCAAAGCGAGTCTGGCTCACGTCATGGACTTCAGGGTCGCCATGGATAGCCGCAAAAGGAAGCTTCTTCAGCTGCACCGTGTATACCTTGCCATTCAGCAATTCTGGAGCCAGGTAGAAGCTACCAGCCACGCTCAACAGTGCATAGTCCAAGCCATAACCCATGGACTTAGCAAAGAGCAGGCTATGGGCACCGGCTGTAACTGCAACGGCTTTGGCAGTGATGGTTTTGCTGCTGCCATCTGGCCCCTTGCTCGTGACCTGATAGCCCTCATCTTTAATGCGTTCAATCCGGGTCACGGTCGTCCCCAGCATGACATCCACGGCCTTCGCATCATCCTGGATGGAGTTCGCGAGGAAAGACTGGGAAAGCTTGTGGAAATCAATTGTGTAGCCCTCGCTGGTGAACAGTGCCGTCACCTCTTCATCTTCAGGTCGTCCTTCCAAGACCTTGGGCTCGACGCGGGAGATTTCCTCGCGGTCAATGATGCGTAGGTCGGGGAATAGTTGCTTAAACACCTCATAGCGATCGCGCAATTTCTGGGACTGCTCCGCCCCCACCGCCAACACCATCTTGTGGTACTTGCTATAGACCACCTGCTCGGGGTCACCATTGAGTAAATACTGCTTTACTAAGCTGGCACCACGATTAACACGTTCTGCCTTTTCCAGGGTGTAGTTCGTTTCAATATCGCCGAAGTGCAGGGTTTGGCTATTGCTGGTCTTCTGGGAATTCACCAGGGCAACGTCTTCTTCTTTCTCAATCAGAGCAATCCGCTGGAGATTCGTATAGTTGCTCAAGCAATAGAGAAGGGCTGTGCCGCAAACGCCCCCTCCCACGATCGCCACATCATAAACCTGCTGCTCTGACATCAACTAAACGCTCCCCTTTGGCACGAGCCCGGACACTCTGCACGCGATATTTCCCTTTAATTATAGGCTCTAGCCCCCTGGGGGAGGTGAAAAGGTTTAGAGAAGTTGTCTCTGTCGAGTCTAAAAATAAGGGGCGATCGCGAAAACATGAGCCCGTCCACAGACCAGCTCCATAGGATGCCCCCAGCGATCCGCACCGGCTCCCTGCAAGCCCTACGCCCTCCCCATCAGGCTTGAAATCCAATCAAACTGCTTGTCCCTGAAGAGATTGCTGCAAAAAATCCTCCATCTCTTCCAAATCAAACTGCTTGGCCAGAGCTGACAAAGTATTCGAGAACGAGGCATAACCCGCTTCCTCCTGCTCAAGTTGCTCTAAACGCTGACGCAACTTCCGCACGCGACCCAGCTGAACAAATTCCAACAGTTGCTGTAGTTCCTGCTCCGGTGGCAGCAGCAGCTCCCCAACATCTGGCTCTGGTGAGGTGAAAACGGCCTCAACAGTCTGGGTTGCGTAGCACCATTCAAGATCTAAACATTGAGCCAAAGCGGACAACAATGATCCGGTCTCCAAAGGCTTAGACAGAATGTTTTCGCTCCCTGCTTCTATGATTAGCCCTTGGTCTCGCTCCGAAAGCGTAGAGGCAACCACCAACATTTTGGGATCAGACTTGAGCTGCTTAATTTGTCTCAAAAGCGCCAAGCCATCCAAGCAGGGCATCTCTAAATTGGCAATGATTAGGTCAAACTGATGGTCACGAAGCTGAGCGAGTACGTCTTGATCAGGCTCAGATTCAACGACCCCAAACCCTAAAGGAGTCAGAACGTTCACCAGCGCCATGCGAGTTTCCCTGCATTGCTCCACTAGGAGCAAGGTTCGACGGGGACCGAGATAACCCACGATGCGCTCTCCCTGTTGGGATGAAGTTGGCTGCGTCACCCCACATTCTGATGAAGGCGTCTGTAGTCGGAAAGAAAATTCACTCCCCTCTCCTAGCTGGCTTTCAACAAGCAATTCACTCCCCATGAGCCGGACAATCCGCTGACTAATAGCCAGACCCAGCCCCGTGCCTTCACGCTGCTTCTGTGGATCGCCCACTTGCTCAAACGCATCGAACAGCTTGACCAAATCCGCCTCAGCGATGCCTGGCCCCGTATCAACTACCCGAAACCGCAAGGAAGCATGCCCCTGGGGCGACTCCAGGCAGTCAACGGCGAAGGTCACTGAACCACAGTCCGTAAATTTAATGGCATTTCCCAACAGGTTCACCAATACCTGACGCAAACGTGTGTCATCCACTTCAATACCAGTCGGTAAAGCAACAGCAGGCTGGAATATAAATTGAATCCCTTTCGCTTTGGCAAGCTCAGAAACCAGATCTACAACACCTTCTAGAAATGAAGGTAAATGCACAAAGGTTGGTACCAGCTCTAATCTTCGAGCTTCAATTTTAGAAAGATCAAGAACATCATTAATTAGTTCTAAAAGATGAGAACCGCATTGATAAATCGTTGTGACTGCCTCATGCTCGCGTGGAGCCAAATTTGTAGATCGCCCCAAAATCTGAGAATAGCCAAGAATCGCATTCATCGGAGTACGAAGCTCATGGCTCATATTGGCGAGAAATTCACTTTTAGCTCGACTGCCGCTGTCCGCTTTTTCTTTTGCAGCTTGTAATTCAGCAGTACGTTTCTCCACCTTTTGTTCCAGGGTTTGGGAGTAGCCCGCTAACTGCCCATTGGCTTGTTCCAGGGCTTGATTCAAACTTGACAGTTTGCTTAGCAACTTTTCCCGTTCGGATTCCACGGCACGGCGCTGGGTCACATCGACTGCCATGGATATCACGATGCGACGACCATCGGGTAATGCCCCTAAAGGAGCAGAGCTGAACTGCCACAGACATTGGCGAGCATCACTGGTGCTAATAGAAAACTCCCCTTCCTCCCACCGGGAAGTCAAGGCATATTTCTTTGCCATCACCTCCTTCAGAACCCTTGCAGCATCCTCTCCATAGGCTCGCTTTGTCCAATCTTGAGTGGTGGGGATATCAGCATGGGTATAGCCCGTTAGCTCCGTCCAGGTCGCACTGATCTGCAAGACTTCTCCATCTTCAGCATGGATCATAATTGGGAAGGGAGCATCTTCGATGGCGCGACGGAGGCGCTGCTCACTGGCCCGAAGCTTGTCTTCTGCTTGTTTGCGATCGCGAATATCTCGAACCCGAGCAAAGTTATATTCCTCCCCCTCAAATTCAAGGAAATTGACGACAACTTCTACAGGGAAGCATTCCCCATTGCGATGCCGATGGAATGACTCTATGCTCAGGCTCTGCCTCTCTTTAATCTCCTGCCAATGAGAAACCCATAATTCATAGGACATTTCTGGACTGATATCAAAGACAGACATGGTTGTTAACTCCTCAACGGAGTATCCATGCATTTCGCTTGCCGCCTTATTGGCATAGGCAATCATGCCATCGGGCTCAATCCAGAAGGTGCAATCTGCGGCATTATCAACAGAATATTGAGTAAATAATAGGGACCGTTCAGCCCGCTTCCGTTCACTAATATCTTGGACTTGAGCAAACAAATAGCCCTGGCCATCATATTCCAAATAATTACTCGTAATCTCAACCGGATAAATCTCTCGATTCTTTGACTGATGAAACGTCTCAAATCGTTCAAAGGAATGCTGACTCAGATCGTTCCAATGGTCGGACCAAGCCTCTGCTGGAAAGCCCGGCGTAATCTCCCAGACGGACATCGACTTTAGCTCTTGCGGGCTGTAGCCCAAGCGCATACAGGCTGCTTCGTTGACATTGAGAAAGCGTCCCTGTTCATTTATCCAAAAAATACCCGTGGCAGTGGCTTCTAGGGCAAATTGAGTCAGGCTCAGGGCTCTCTCCGCCGCCTTGCGATCGCTGATATCCTGCACTAGCCCGACGCTATAAATCGCGTCTCCATTTTGGAGCGTCAGCAGATAAGCCGTAGTGTCCGAGAAAAAGGTCGTGCCATCCTTACGGATATAGCGTTTCTCTAGATTGAGCGTTTGGCATTCTCCCGAATAGAGCTGCTTCATGGCAGCGATCGAAGCCATTACATCATCCGGGTGAGTCAACTCCATTACACTCATCCCCAGCAGCTCTGCCTGGGTATAGCCCATCATCTTACAAAAAGCTGGGTTGGCTCGTGAGCATCGCTTCGTCTGCATGTCCACTTCCACAAAACCGACTGCGGCTTGCTCAAAGGCTGCATTTGCCCGCGCCTCACTCAGCGTTAGGGCCGCTTCAGTCTGCTTGCGCTCGCTAATGTCTCGCACGAGGGCAAAGCTATATTCCTCCCCCGCATACTCCAAATAGTTACAGACCATCTCCACGGGAAACAGTTCTCCCGTTTGGGTTTGATGCCAAGACTCAAGGGTGGTATTGGTTTGCTGCTTTAGATCCTGCCAATGGGTCTCCCAAGCCGCTTGATCAAAGGCAGGGGCAACGTCAAAGGCCGACATGCGGCATAACGTTTCGCGAGAATATCCTAGACGTTTACAAGAGGCTGAGTTGACATCAACAATACGGCCATTAGAGGACAAGCAATAAACACAGTCAGAGACCTGGTCCATTGCAAACTTTAAGAACTGAAACTCCCGTTCCAACGCATTAGGGAAATTGGCTTCTTCTGCCTCAGTGCTAGGCACATTCAACAAGGAGGCCTGGGCCTGAAAGAACTGAGGATAGTCACGTTCCAACGCTTCAGCTTCTGACTCTAAGCAACCGTCAATATAAAGCTCATAGGCTTCTCGAAGATACCCTGCTGCAATTTTGACTTTACCCCAGTTGAGATAGAGCAATGCTGCTTTCTCATTCGCTTGCCCCGCTTGATGCAAGTTTCCTAGAGAACGGGAAATGGCGATCGCCTGATCGTAGTAGTCTCCAGCCTCGTAATACCTCTCCAGTTGTTGGAACTGTTCAGCCTGCGCCAAGGCTTGTTGGAACAAATCATTCATAGTACAAGAGGATTTTCGCAAGCTCTAGGGCCATAGGGCAGAAGCAGTTAGAGCATGTATTTCAAATACTCAAAATGACAGTGCCAGTCTGACAAGCCTGGATATTTAGATAATGCCCAAACCACCAAAAATCATCTATTCAAATTCAAGGAAGAAACATCTCTGTATCTCACTTGAGGGCTGATTTCAGGCTCCCCCTAAATACGGAGAGACTTAGCCCTATCCCAGTACAAAATACAGGGAAATTTTCCTCAAAATCCATTTTTTATCTCCGTTGGGCATAAAGCCAAGAAACAGTTCAGCGACCCTCCATGAATTTCACGGAACTGTAGCTACGACTGAGCCAGTATCTCCACTCAGTCTTGATGTGGGGGAGCTTACGGAACAAAATAACGCCAGCTTGGATTGGGAAAATTCCTGGGGCGATCGCTCCATAGGCTCAGGTCTTCAGACTCATCGACAGCCGAATTGAAGTGGGTGGAGACAAGTTAGCAGCGGTCTTCATCGAGCAAGACGTCAGTTCTCTCGAAAGCGACTTCAGCCAATAAACCATCAACGACCTCAAGAGCAATTTTCGGAGTCTAGAGAATGGCGATCTCAGCTCCTTCCCTAGGATTGCTAGCAGTGCTAGGGTCAATATTGGTTATGAGGTCTCTTTCATGAATCCCCCAAATCCTCCACTGATTGAGTCGTCCGTTGGATTGCCTAAGTTCGAGCCCCATAGCCGACCCCTGACTCCCCAAGGAGCCAAGGGAGTAAACGCAAAGCTGAACTTGATTGCTCTTGTCGCTCATCTCGGCAATTAGTAAGGTTTCTGAAGCCTAGGCAACGAAGGAGCGATCTTCATCCTGAGCTTCTTGCAGGTATTGCTCTAGCAAAGACTCCAACGCATCGATTTCATACTTATGAGCCAAGGTTAGCAACGAATTAGCGAAGCCTGAATAGGTCTGACTAGAGTCCACTAATTCCTGGATCTGAGTCTCCATCTGCTTGACCCTGCCCTGCTGGGCCAAGGTCAGTAAAGCCTGTAATATCTCTAATTCTGGCAAGGGCAGCAGCATCGCCTCATTGACCGCCCCATCTTCCTCTTCCCCAACTTGACTCGTCTGCTCCCCTTGTTCGTAAACCCACTCCAACGCCAACTGTTCAGCAATCAAGCGATACAAGACACTGGCGTTCACTGGCTTCGGCAAGAATGCATTGCCTCCAGCCTCAATTGCCATCTGCTGATCCTGCTGTGAAACGGATGCGGAGGAAACGATGATGCGTTGCTGCTGCAATGCAATAGAAGAACGAACCTGCCGCAGCATTTCAAAACCATCCATCACCGGCATAGCCAGATCAGTAATCAAAAGTTCAGGCTTCTCAGCCAACAGCGAGTCCAATCCCGCTTGGCCATTGTCAGCTTCTAACACCTCGAATCCCAGAGGTTCCAGCAAATTTAGCAACACAGCACGATTTTCCCAGCGGTCATCCACAACTAAAATTCGTTGGCGATCGCCCGAATACCCCGTAATACCATCTACCCCATTTAAGCTCCACTGGGTTTGAGCCCAGTTCTCTGCCAGCGGCAACTCAACCGTAAAGAAAAACTCGCTACCCCGCCCAAGCTGGCTCTTCACCTGGATCTTACTGCCCATCAATTGGACAATTTGCTGGCTAATGGCTAGCCCCAGACCTGTCCCCTCTGACTGTTTCTGTTGCTCTCCCACCTGCTCAAAGGCCTCAAACAGCTTCGCCAGGTTTTCTGGGGCAATTCCCACTCCGGTATCGCGCACTTGGAACAGAACCGTTGCTGTCGTATCTGACTGCTCAATGAGATCTACGCAAAGCGTGACAGTACCTTGATCCGTGAATTTAATCGCGTTACTGAGCAAATTGATCAAGACCTGACGCAGACGTTTTTCATCGACGTTTACCCCCTCGGGTAAGCGAGTACTCGCCTGATAAACGAGCTGAATCTCTTTTTGCTGAGCCCGGATTTCACACATCTCGACCACGCTTTGCAACAAAGCAGGCAAATGCAACCCTGTGGGGGTGAGCGAAAGTTTTTGGGCTTCGATTTTAGCCAGGTCCAAAATATCGTTGATCAGCATCAACAGGTGGGAGCCACATTGATGGATGATGTTAACCCCATCATGATCCTTATCAGCTAAAGATCGAGAACGACGGAGAATTTGGGCATAACCCAAAATGCCATTGAGGGGCGTCCGTAGCTCATGGCTCATGCTTGCTAGAAAATCACTCTTGGCCTGACTAGAAACTTCCGCAGCTTCCTTGGCCAACAGCATCTCTTGATTCGACTGCTCCAGTGCAATAGTGCGCTCCTCAACCCGTTCCTCCAAGACTTCATTGCTCTGCTGTAATGCCTTAAAGGCATCCCGGAGCTGAGCTGTCATGCGGTTGAACGACTGGGCCAATAGATCAATTTCATTGATGGAAGACTGAGGTACCGCTTGGTCGAGATTGCCCGCCGCGATCGCCTCGGAAGCCTGGCTCAAGCGCAAAATTGACTGGGTAATCCAGCGAGATGTCAAAATCCCCACCACCGTTGCCACCCCCAGGGCTGCCAGGCACAGCAATATCGTATTGCGGGCATTGGCATTGATCTGCTCCATGAAATCTGATTCGGGAACCACGACCACACTGAGCCAATCCACCCCACGCCCGTCGCTAATCGGCACGACCTGAACAAACTGCCGCTCGTTCTCAAATTTAAACTCAGATTGTTGACTCGTTGTAATGGAGCCTAGGCTTACGAACTGCTCCGCCAGATGGGCCGCCGTGGCGCGAATCACCGGATCACTGGCATCACTGGCTTGAATTCTGCCAACTTTCTTGCCATCTACCTCGTAGGGCTGCTCAATTCTGGAGCTAGCCACCAGGTTGCCATTGCGCTCCACAATAAAGGTTTGGCCTGTCTTACCAATTTCAATACTCGCCAGAAAGTCACCAATTTGCCTGACTTCAAATAGGTTTTGCAGCACACCCAAGAGGTTGCCAGCATCATCGTAAATCGGTTGAGAAGGTGAAAAAGCGACGACTGATTGGCTCGTGGCAGCACGGGCATAAAATGGGCTCCAGAAAGGAGCATTGGCCTCAACGGTTGTGGTGTACCAAGGCCTCGTTCGTGGATCATATTCCTTGGATTTAACCCTTTCAATGCGAGCCCCATCACCATCGAGGTTATAGACCTCACGAATGGGCTCTGTTTTGGCATCGCGGTAGCGGGCAACGAGCTGATTCTCCTGCACCCTTTCTACAGCAACGTTATAGCCATCGACGCTGCCAAACTGAAGATAGTTCACCAACCTCTTGTCCACCAAGCGCCAAAAGTACAGTTCTAGGGCTGGCAAATCTGTGACGTCAATTTGGCCAGCCTCCATGGCCTCTGCCACGACCGCATTGACCAGGTGAGGGTCATCGAGAAAGGTGAAGACGCGCTGCTGGACGCGATCGCTGACTTCGCTGCGTAGCTGGCTCGCCACATCGTTCACTGCCTTTTGGCCATTGCGCAATGAGAGCCACCCCGTCAATGAAACGGCAGCAAAAACCTGAAGGACGAATGGTACGACGAGAAGCCACTGCAAGTTCAAAAAGCCTTTGACTCTGTCTTTTTGAAGTACCATTTCCGATCACGATCCTGACTATTTGATCTCATTCACTCCCATAGTTCCCTCTCGAAAATACATTGCTGCTTTCCTTTTTAAAATCAACACAAAATCTGCTTTATTTCTAAACATTTAGCTTCTAATTCATCTGTAAAAAGATGACTCCAAAATGATTTGTTTTGGAGAAATTACATGAATTTACCATCATTATAGAAAGCATCGCTACTGGCAATTACGGAAGGCCGCTCTACAAAAATCCGTGTCTACTCGTAGCAGCGCTTTCGTCATGCAGCTAACTTAGCCAAATCTGTCTGGTCGGTTACTTAGGCTACTGAGCATTTAATTCAGAAACCTGTGGGTTCTTGGCGAAGCAAGAGGGAGAGGCTGTGAGACCTTCAAGAAGGCTGCGATCGCCTACCAGCCAGGAGACAGAATCCTCACCTTCCCCCAACCGCCAAGCTTCTTTACCATAGAAAGACAGACCGTCTTTTTTGAGAGAGATCGCCATGTCACGCTCCCTTGCTCCTTTGCAATCCTGGCTTAAAGCCGCAGCGATTTTATGCTGCACCTTCCTGTTCAGTCTTGGTGTCGTTGCAGCTCCTGCAACTGCGGCTGAGCTATCCCATGCCCCGGAAAGCGCTGCAGCATATATCATTGCGCCCAATGATGGCGATACCGTTGGCAAAGACTTCACCGTCAAATTTGGCCTCAGCGGCATGGGCGTAGCTCCCGCTGGCGTGGATAAAGACAACACCGGCCATCACCATCTCCTGATTGACGTAGCCGAGCTACCAGAACTTACTGAGCCTTTGGCTGCCACGGACAACATCAAGCATTTCGGCGGCGGTCAAACCGAGACCCAGCTTAGCCTGGCCCCCGGTGAGCATACTCTGCGCCTGGTCCTGGGTAACTACAGCCACGTTCCCCATGACAATCCCGTGGTGTCTGAGCCTGTGACCATTACCGTGAAGTAAGCTCCAGCGCTAAACTTGAGATATTGAAGGGAGAGGCAGGACGCGAGTGAGCATCCTGCCTTTTCCATAAAGACCACAGCCAGCCGTCATTAGACCTGCTACACAAATCTCGGCCCTCTCCCTAAATCCCTCTCCCAAGCTTGGGAGAGGGACTTTGAAACTCCCCTTCCCCCAGAATTGGGGGTAAGGGGTCGGGGGATGGGGGCGGATTTGTATTCAGACACAAGGTTCTCTTAATCCAGTTCCACCTTTCCCAGCCGCCCCAAAAAACATGACCACCGCTCTCTCCTGGTCCGAACTCGAAGCCCTCACCGACTGGGAGATCGACAGGACTAACGGCCCCACCAATGCCCAGGCCCGCCTACGCCTCTTTGGTCAAAGCGAAGCCGACGTGCGCGTGACGCTGTATCGAGACAACCACGCCTGGTGCCCCTACTGCCAAAAGATTTGGCTCTGGCTGGAGGAGAAGCAAATCCCCTATCGCATCGAGAAGGTAACGATGTTTTGCTACGGGGAAAAGGAGAGCTGGTACAAGCGCGTTGTGCCCTCGGGGATGCTGCCTGCCCTGGAGCTAGATGGACGGATGATTACTGAAAGCGATGATATTTTGATCGCTCTGGAATCGGCATTTAGCCCACTAACCTATGCCATGCAAGCGCCGAACGTCATGCCGATGCGGCGGCTGGAGCGACTGCTGTTTCGGGCCTGGTGCAATTGGCTCTGTCGCCCCGCCAGCCTGATTCGCAAGGATGTACTGTCGCGCAAGAAGTTTCAGGAGATCGTGGACTTGGTGGAAGAAGCGTTGGCAGCAACGCCTGGCCCCTATTTCCTGGATGAATTCAGCACCGCCGATGTGATTTTCACGCCCTACGTCGAGCGCATGAACGCCAGCCTGTTCTATTACAAGGGCTATAAGCTGCGGGAAGATAACCCAAGAATGAGCGCTTGGTTCGATGCCATGGAAACCCGCGAGACCTATCGCGGTACCCAGAGCGATTTCCACACCCACAGCCATGACCTGCCGCCGCAAATGGGGGGCTGCTATGAGAATGGCGAAGCGGAGGCCAAGCGCTGCGAGGCTTTGGTAGACCAAGGGCCTTGGGCGGAGGTGCCTGATGTGAAATATGCCGAGCCGGAGAACAGCCGGGCAGAGGCATTGGCGCGGATGCTGAAGCATCGGGAGAATATCGTACGGGTGAATCCAGTTGATGACGCAACCATTGATGAGGCGTTGCGTTGTGGGTTGACTAAGCTGATGACTGGCGAGAGCGTTCAGCCGCCCGCAGGGTCTGAAGTGGGGTTAAGGTATTTACGCGATCGCATCAATGTCCCCCGCGATATGAGCATCTACGCCGCCAAGCGATTGCGTCAGGCGCTGGAAGATACCGCTGCAATGGTCAGCGACAAGCAAGGTCCAGCCATCCCTATCCGCAACCGCTACGACCAAAATCCGAAGGAATTTGCATCGGCTTAATTTGAAGAGTTGTTGTTTGATATGTTAACGTCATCCTTGAAATTTGCTTCATAGATTATGAAGCAAATTTTGTAATCAGCAATTTACAGTTTATTAATCTAATATAGTTAAAGGAGTCTCTCTACATCCTCCATGCAGGCAGTCCTTAATCATTTTTGAATGATTGCTTGTCAATCTGCTCTTGGGAGGAATAATTATTCAGTGAATTCAAGGACATAGCTAAGAAAAGATAGATTTTGAAACCATCCTGTATTTCTACAATTCAAAATCTTGCTTAGGCATCAACTAAGAAAGTGAGACCTTTTACATGAATAATTGCTTGTAATTCACTAAATTTCAAAAGTAGAGGAGTTTGTAGCTGGCTTTAGAGATCGGCGAAGCCACGAGACTGAGTATTCATCCAAGAGGTCCATTGTGCATGAAGATTAGTCTTCACTTTTCAAAGGGCAGCTAAAAGCAAAGGATGGAACAAATTCATCTAATTCCTTTACGATTCTCAGAAGTGTCAGAGAACATATGCTATCTGAGACTTTGATGTCCAGGCTTTCAGCAACATTCAAAGTGTTTCTATTCTTGTTGAAGGTAAGGCGAACATAAGTAGATTGAACAGATGTGACACCGACTCTTGAGGATGCTCCAGGCAACGCCTTACTATCGCCTTCAATTATAACAAATTCATCTAGAGTAGAAAACTGTTTTTGAAAAATTCCCTCCAACTCTAAGTTCCGTTCTTCAAGTTTTTCAACTTTGCTTTGTAGATTTTTGTTGTCGTCTAAAAACCTCTGATTCTCCTTCTCTAACTGTTCTCTAACATCTACACCTTCAACCTGAGTATTGATTTCCGTACTAATTTTATTCAAGGAAGTTAAAAGTTCGGAGAATCTACCGTCTCCAGCTTTTTCTAGGCTTGAGATGTCACCTTCTAGTCTTTGGATATAAGCAGCATCAAATTCACCTCTCACGGCCCAAGCGACAGTAGCAGGTAGAAAAACAAATGCAACGGCAGCACCAAGCTCTTGAAAAGTAAAGCCTGTTGCTTTTTTTAGTAAAGATCGAAAGCCTGAAAGCATATTATTCTGAGATCAAAGTGATGACGACTGAGTGAACCAACATAGTTCGATTAATTGAAATTTAAATATATTCGCATGATGCTCTGCCAGGATACTCTAAACAACCCAAACTTAAAGACTTTCCTCTCGATATCCAACGCATTTCCTTGGAGACACAGAAGGGCTTTAAGGAGATCATACTACTTAATATCAAGAGGAGCACGTCATCGCGAACCTCTTTGGTGGTGTCGTGGTTGGCTCTGTGATCAGCTCCGCTATTATCTCGGCTCAGAAGCTGCACTTTTCAACAATGCATCTCGCCTGCCCTAGCTGCTTTAGACGCATTCGCCTAGGGCAGCTGCTTGCCAAATCAATGAACGATATCTGCAACGCAGTCCTAATTCTCAGCCTGTTGATTGCAATCGGCACAGCGGCTTCGATCTACTTCAAGATAACAACATTGTCCGTTGTGACCGGGCTTGCGATCGCCATTCCCATGGCCCTAACCGCAGCGCTTTGGTTTATCAGCAGAAATTACCAGAACCTAAGTCTAGTCAAAAACCTGGCAAAGATCGCCAAACAACCCATCGTCTTAAAATCGACAAAATTCCATCGCACCAGCCTTTAGCTTGCAGCCAACGCCGTAGCCTCCCCCTGCATAAACCAACACATCCATTCCTAGTAACAGCCAACTGCCAGCCACAACACAACTCGGCTCTGGTCTCTTACTTGGAATATCATGCAATTCTCTTCAATCAAACGCTTCAGCGCCCTCACCCTTGCCAGCCTTAGCGCCACAGTTATGCTTGGCAGCCTCAGCCCCGCCGTCGAGGCTCGCCCCACCACCAATGCCGTCATCCGCGACGCCAACGAAGCCGTCGTCGATGGCAAAGACTTCAAACAGATGCAGGTACAAGTCTCCGGCGACAAAGTCATCGTCACCCTGCAAACCTACGACGACTGGGACTTCAACGGTGCATCTATGTACTTCACTGGCGGCGATAACCAACAGGTTCACCTGCCCCTCAGTGCCAACAGCTTCCGCGTCCTGGGCCAAGCCCCCGGTCAGCCCGGCTTCTTCAACGTGCCCCTAGCAGAGGGAAATGCTCGCACAACTGGCAACACCTATAAATTCAGCTTTTCCTGGTCTGATGCCTTTGGCAATGCCCAGGAAGTCACGGCCTGGACATTCTCCCAGGATGGAGGCGATCGCATCCCCAATCTCCCCACCCAGGGCATGACCGTCAAGCGCCCTGCCACGGAAGACGCCAAGCAACTCCAACGCTTCCTCCTCCGCTTCAACGACGCCTACCTCGTCCATGTCCCCAACACCAGCACGCTACAAATCGCTGCCCAAAGCAACGTACTCTCCTACGGCCAGGACTGGCAGGTTCAGCGGCTCAAGCCCTACCTCTACCACTTCCGCCAAAACAACTGGCAGGACTTTTACTGGGCGGTCAACACCTCTCGCGGCGAAGTCTACCGCGTGCGTGGCGGCACCTTTGGCAACCTGGGCGGCCAGAAAGAAAAGCTAGACATCGGCGTGGACAGCGTCGGCAATGCCAACAATCCCGATCGCTTTTTCCTCCGCTTCAGCGATGCCTATCTCGTCAAAGCCAACACTGGAGCTTTGCAAATTGCCGCCCAGGGCAACGTGCTCTCCTACGGCAGCGACTGGGAAGTCCAGAAGCTCAAGCCCTACCTCTTCCAGCTGCGTCAGAACAATTGGCAGAACTTCCGCTGGCAGGTCAACACCTCCCGCGAATCGGCCCAGCGCATTAGCGGCGGTGCCTTTGGCAGCCTCAGCGGCCAGCGCAGTGATTTGGACGTACAGGTAGAGGCCGTTTACCAATAACGTTCAGACTAAATCCAAATCACTGTCCCCGATTCCCATCCTTTGGCCCCTAGGAGCGAGCAGCGGTTCGCTCCTAGAGGGTGAAGAGGTTTATTAGGATTGGGTTTCAGACGTTGGGCCAGGCTATGGGCAAACAAACCATGAGAGCAATTCTGCCCATCGAAAAATCAAGGAATCAGGATTTAGGAGAGGGAATAAGCAGCTGATAAGACCAAAACCGATGCTTCTCTCAGAGATTAGGTACAATACTCGAATAGAGAATGCTCAAGTATCAATAGTTACAGAGAACAAGATTCCCGTACATTGGCATTAAGTCCGATGGGGGTGATCTCTAAGCCGCTTAGAATTGCCTGGCCTCTGTGAACAAAAGGATTGCCATGGGTTGACATTCAACTCATCTGTGCTCACCATGTCGAAATTCCATGGACAGTGACCTAAACAGAGCTTTAACAGAGGGGATTCAACGGGCAATCATTCGTAAACCACTCACGGTTATTGAGAATGCTACAGTGAGCGACGCGATCGCTCATATGGCAGGAAGCGATTCCCAAAACAATTTTTCCCAGTCAAGCCTGTCCCAGGAAAAACTCCCCCCAGGATGCTGCTCAAGCTGTGTCTTTGTGGTGGACAAGAATCAACAAATCCTGGGCATGGTCACGGAGCGAGATATCATTCGCCTGATAGCTCAGCAGCAACAACTCAACGCACTGCCTGTATCCCAAGTGATGACTCAGCCATCGCTCATCCTGCGCGAGTCGGAGCTAAGCGATGTTTGCGCAACAGCTGAGGTGCTGCAACAACAGCAGATTCGCCATTTACCCATTGTGGACGATCACGATCGCCTCATTGGGCTCATCACTCCCGAAAGCCTACAAGCCCAGTGGAACCCCATCGTCCTTGCAAGCCTGAGCGATCGCACAGCCGCAGAAGTCCAACTCGAAGCCCGAAATCTCCTGATGGCCCGCATTCTAAAAGATGAGCCATTACCCAAAGTATTGGAAGGGATTATTGACTGTCTCAAACAACAAATAAAGGGCCCACTCTGTT
>CALECT010000206.1 GCA_937949725.1 uncultured Pseudanabaenaceae cyanobacterium | reverse complement strand
CTGGCATTAAGCTGCCCCGTATTGACGACCTGACTGCCAATGAGGCGAATGGCTTGACCAGTATCAACATTAATGGTCCCTTCGTTGAGGATGGTGCCTTGGGAACCGTTGCCCATTTCAAAGCTTGTGGGACTGCCGTTGAAACTGCTGTAGTCACTGACGGTCAACAGGCTGTCTAGGGAGGCTGTTCCAAAGCCGACGCGATCGGCGGTGGTGGCAGTAAAGCCGCCGGGGGCAGTGATCTGCGAATCAGTGCCGCTGACAATACCAGCGGGGTTAATCAGCAGCAGTTGGCTAGTGCCATTGCTGATTTGCAAGATGCCATCGATGCGGCTGGCGTCACCGCCTAGGACGCGGCCAATGATGTTTTGAATGCCTTGTGCAGACTGGAATGTCGCGATTTCGTTTCCTGCAACGTTGAAGCGATCGAAGCTATGGAAGAGATTTGCTGCATCTCCCGATAGGCTCCCGCCTTGAATAATCAACTCATTCCCCTGGAGTTGAACTTGGGTGCCAGTGCCATCGTTGGCGGGGATTATGGATTGGGCCTGGACGACAGCAGGGGCAAGCGTTGGAACGACCAGGGGAAATACAGCGGCTAGGGTGACGCCACGCAAGATTCTGGCTCCCCACTGTCGCTTGTCTTGTCCCAGGAATGATGAGAATTTTGCGTTACCCATAAGTTACACCAAGCGATAAACATTCGATCTCGTTCCAAGGCTTAGCCAGGTTCAAGCGATTGAAGTCAAGCTCGTAAAAGTCACACCGTGCCTTGTCCTTATTGTTCTCGATGAATTCGTCCGAACCCAATTTTTTGGTTTGAAGGTTTAACAAAGTTATCGATCGCTTCATGGACTATCTTGTCGTTCGCGAGCCTTAGCCAACTTTCAGATCAGCTATGCCCATAATTCCCTAGGTCACTCAACGATGTTTTATGCGGCGCTCTAAGTCTAGACCTGCGCTAATTAGGACAAGACTTGTCCCGGAGTGGCTCCCAAGGCTAAATTTCTCCAATTAGGATGTTAATATCCCCAAGAGTTTGCCTGGCCGCTCTACCCGCCCTATGCCTGCCCTTGCGAAACAACTTAGCCGCCTTTGGCGACGGCGATCGCCCGTTGCCCTAGAGTTGCCTGCCAGTTCCGCCGTCAACAAGCGCTACGAAATTCTCTGCCAACTCGGTGGGACGTTGTATGACCGGACCTATTTAGCCGAAGACTGGTGGTACGGCGGCTGGTGCGTCCTAACAGAATTTGCACCGCGCATTCGTAACGGTCAGGAACTGGCCATGGCGCGGGAGCAAGTACAAGAGGCTGTAAACGAGCTACAGCAGCTAGAGCATCCCCAAATTCCCCAGTTCCGCGAGGTCTTCGAATGCCAGGCAGGGGGCATTACTCGCTGGGTAGTGGTGCAGGAATGGATTGAAGGACTGAAGTATTCGGACCAGATCCAGAGTCGCCCCTACGAGGAAGCAGAGGTCGTGCAGTTCATGCAGGATGCTCTACCTGCTCTGGACTATCTGCATAAGCAGAAGCCGCCGATGCTGCATCGCAACGTTAAGCCCAGCACAATTATCCAGAGCCGAGAAAACGGCAAGCCCGCCTTTATCAAATTTGGCGATATTAAAGAAATCGCAGTGCTGATTTCCCAGCCTAATCCCAAGCATAAGGTACAGTCCCTAGATGCTCGATTCCAGCCGCCGGAGTACGAGAAGGGGGACTTTTATCCCTCGGGCGACTTGTATGGTCTGGCGGTGACGGCACTGGCGATGCTGACGGGCTGTAATGACCCAGATAAGCTTTATGACAAAAAGCAGAAACGTTGGCGCTGGGCGAAGTATGTCGGCGTGAGCATTGGCTTTGCCGTGATTCTGGAACGGATGCTGCAAGAGGACCCAGAATTGCGCTATCCCTCGGCGAAGGCAGTGAAGTCAGCCTTGAATGCCTTGACGAAGAAGAAGCGGGTTCCCACGCCGAAACAGTCGCTATTGCTCACAGGAACAGTGGAGAAGGAAGGTGCTGCCAGCGGCGGGTTTGGGTCAAATTGGAGCTCAAACTTTGGGGGTGGGGTGAACTTTGCCAATGCGCCGGGGGTAACAATTACGGTGGAGGCAATTAAGACCACCAATGAGGTGATCAAGAAAACGAGTCAAGGTCTGCTGAAAGGTGCCCAGGCGAGTTATGCCGCTGTGAATGTGGGGATGGGGAAGGTTAGAGCGATCGCCTTCACCAAAGTTCTCGACCAAGGTGTCCGCTTTGCCCTGGGCTTTTGCATCGTGGGCTTTGTTTTGCTCACGGGCTACGCGGGAGTGCGAGCTTGGCAGGTGCTGCGAGGAAGGAATGCACCATTACTAGATGCTTCTAACCCAGTCGAAACAGAGCGCTCCAGTCAATCTGGCTGGTTCGGTCGGAATCAGTCAGCGACGCCTCAATCTGAGGCCTCAGCGTTTGTCAGTCGGAAAGAAATTGCGGCTTGTCAGATGGAACTACACCAGCGCTATGAGCGGGCAGGATCTAGGAGCTGGCAGGAAGTGGATCGACGGTTCCGTCTAGCTTATCCCACAGTTCGGGCTCCACTCTCGCGACGGAATCGGGATTACGAGTTTCATCTACAGGAATGGTGCTCCTTGGCGAATGCCTGGATGACAGAGTGGGGACAGTAAGGTTAGCTCTCAAGGTGCTACAACTGTTGTCTGTGCAATTAAATGTTGAGAGGTACAGATGAAGTCAGCAAGCTTGAGCTAGGTCAATGGCTTCGATGCCGTTGCAGGCAATCTCTGATGAACGGAAATGCAATTTACTAAATCCGAATTGCTTATCTCCTAATCCTATGCGGGCGCACAGCTGTGCGCCCCTACAACAGATCACTATCAGGAATCGAGGGGGGCCTTCTTAATCAGACTTGGTATTAGACCATCAGGCATCTACCGCACTGATAGAGACCATGTCCATCGGTAATATCAGACCTGATTAAATTTCCATCGCTAAGCAACTGATTCAAAAATCCGATAGACCACGTCTTCTAAAACCTTCAGCGCCTTCAGCGATCCTCGGATCAAATTGATGGCCGCTTTTGGCTGACTTACCATCGCCACTGCCATCTTCACAACATCTAATCCACCATCCTCATTGATCGCCCCTTCAATATTGGGCAAGTCCATAGCCAAATCATCGCTAATGACTCGCACCGTGCTGATTTGAATGGCCTTGGGGCTCAGGCTGCTTTGGATGGCAGCGGCTTCCATGTCCACGGCTTGGGCTCCAGTAGCAGCTTGGAGCTGGGCTTTTTCTTGGGCGCTGTGGATGAGGCGATCGCTGCTCAATGCCCTAATCACCTGAGCTTCTGGCAAGCGCGATCGCAATGTTGAGTCGCAGGCCTGAGCAATTCCCGCCCGATTAGCCATTGCAGCGAGAGATTCAGAGCTGGAGGGCAGTGTTATGAAATTCTCATAGATCACTACATCACCGACGCCAAGCTGGGGTGAAAGACTTCCCGCCACGCCGAGGACAAGGACTCGGGAACCTCGGGGGAGTTCTCCCCTGTCTAGGGCTAGGATCAGTCGCTTTTCTGTGGCTTGTGGCCCCATAGCGATAGGCAAAATTACGGTGCTAGTTTTGGCTCGCTTCAAACCACGTTTTACAGCGGCAGCTTCTGCACCTTGGGGTACCAGGATGCGGTCAAACATGGTTCTTCTCGTTTATAGGCTCTCTTGGGCTCCCCTGTTCAGGAAAATCCTAGAGACTTGCTCAGCATTTTCTAATCAGTACCTAGGAGAAATTGTATAGAGTGAGGGGCCTCTAGGTGGTTTTTCTAGTTTCTGTAGAGAAACTATGACAGGCAAAGCACCCTGGGCATGCTGAGGGGTAAGCCTCCTGAGCCAATCAGCTTAGTAGGCACGATCTGCGTTTCTTTGGGTTGGGAAATCCACCTATATGTGACCTTAAAAAGCTTCCGTAAATCACCCTACGGACCACGGCAATCCTTTACGATTTTGAGAGACTTCTGTGTCCTTCGCTAAACGACTTTCCGGAATGCAGCCCAATCGTCCTATATCGCTGCGGCAAAAACTCAACCTATCGAGTCTTGCCCTGGCTTACCCCTGGGTAACGATTGGCTTTTGGGTCGCTGTGGTGGTGGCAGGCATCGTGGCGTTCAGCGGCATGAAGTATGCGCTGTTCCCCGATATCACGTTCCCAGTGGTAGTGGTGGATGCCAGCGCTCCCTTTGAGACGGCGCTGGAGACGGAGCAGTCCCTGACGCTACCGCTGGAGTCCCAGCTGGAAAGCCTGGAAGGGCTAGATGGGATTAAGTCGGCGAGCTATTCCGGACGCAGTGCCCTAACGCTGTCGTTTGGGGTGGGGCAAAATTTAGAGGCCTCTGAGGAGAAGGTGGAGCAGGCTCTAGCCGGGCTAGCGCTGCCGGATGAGTCCAGTTTCAAGATTATTCCGTTTAACCTGAATGAGTCGGCGGCGGTGAGCTATGCCGTCTATGGCGATAGCGGTGATGGCGAGGCGGTGCTTGATCAGGTGCGCGATCGCATCATCCCCGATTTAGAAAATATCCCCGGTGTCCTACGAGTTTCCTTGCTAGGCGATGGTGCAGAGACGGAGGCTGTGGCTGAAACGACTAGCGATCGCTCCAACACTGGCCGTTCAAACACTCTGGTTCGCTTCGACAACCAGCCCGCTCTCGCCCTAGAAGTCATCAAAACTGCCGACGCGAACACCCTAGAAGTGGTGGATGCCGCCGAAGCCGAAGTCGCCAGCCTGCGGGAAGCCCTGCCAGAGCTGAGCATTATTCAAGCCTCTACCCAAGCGGGCTTTATCCGCGAGGCGACTAATGCCACTCTGGAAGATCTGTTTCTAGCGATCGGTTTAGCCGTCCTCATTATTTTCCCCTTCCTCTGGAGCGTCCGAGCCACAATCATCACGGCCCTGGCCATCCCCATTTCCCTGCTGGGCACCTTCATTGTTATGTCCGCAGCGGGCTTTAACCTGGAGACCATTACCCTCCTGGCCCTCGCCCTGGTCATTGGCATCATCATTGACGATGCCATTGTGGATGTAGAAAACATCTCCCGCCATATCGACGGTGGTGAATCGCCGCAGCAAGCCGCCCATAGCGCCACCTCAGAGATTGGTCTGACCGTTGCCGCTGCAACCCTAACCATTGTGGCGGTATTCCTGCCCATTGGCCTGATGGGGGGCACGGTGGGGCAGTTCTTCAAACCCTTTGGCATTACGGTCTCCGCAGCGGTGATGATTTCTCTGCTGGTCTCGCGCACGCTTTCGCCGGTGCTAGCTGCGATGTGGTTGAAGCGTCCAGATAAGGCGAAGGTTGAAGCTGACTATCGGGGCTCTGGGTTGTGGAATCAACTTTTGGGTGCTTATAAGTCGCTATTGCGCTGGTCCTTGGGCCATCGCTGGATTGTGGTGGCGATCGCCCTGGCCAGCCTCCTCGGCGGCCTAGCCCTGACCCCCCTAATCCCCAAAGGCTTCATTCCCAAACTGGACCGGGGCACGTTCAACGTCACCTATACCGTCACCAGTAGCCGCCTCCAACAGGGCATTGAAACGGCCCTAACCGAGAACCCTCAGCTCGCTGCCCAAGCCGCAGGCTTAACGTCCTACACCGTTCAGCCCGGTGATAGCCTCGGCGGCATTGCCGCTCAACAACTGGGCACCAGCCAAGCCGTGCCTCAGCTTGCTCAAATTAACCAGTTGCCGCCTGACTCCGAGCTAGAGATTGGTCAGGTGCTGCAACTGCCTGGAGCGAATGCTCAATCAGAGCCCAGCTTGCCCGAAGGTCAGGTCACAGCTTTGTCGTTGCAGCAGTCTCAGGACATTGCCACTGAGCTGGAAACGGCGGTGGAAGAGAATCCCAATGTGGAATCGGTGCTGGCGATTTTGGGCGATCGCGGTGCCATCAACCAAGGCCGCCTCTTCGTCACCCTCAAGGAAGACCGCGAAGCCCACACCGCTGTCATTCAGGACCAAGTGCGCCAGGCCCTGCCCCAGCTAGAGAGCGTTAACGTTAGCGTTGAAGATATTCAGTTTGTCGATACGGGTGGGGAGAAGCCGTTACAGGTGGCGTTGCAGGGCGGGGAGCTGGCTCCGTTGCTGGAGACCGGGGAAGCGCTGGGCGATCGCCTCCGCGACCAGGGCTTTGTGGATGTCACGGTGAGCGGCGAAGGTGGTGACGCAACTGCTCCTGAAGAGGTGTTGCACAAGGACGGCAAACGCACGGTCTATGTCACCGCGAACCTGAGCCAAGGCCAAGCCCTGGGCGATGCCACGGATGAAGTGGTGGCTGAAGCGCAGGAATTACTGCCCGAAGGCGTGACGATTGATTTGGGCGGCGATTCGGCTCGCAGTAGTGCGGTGCTGGGCAGCTTTGGGGTGACCCTAGCGATGTCTGTGGGTTGTATGGGAATTGTTTTGGTGACGCTGTTTCAGCGAATTTTTGACCCGCTGGTGGTGTTGCTGTCGTTGCCCCTGGCGATTGTTGGGGCAATCCTCGGCTTGGTGATTACCCAGAGCGACTTTGGCATGATTGCGGTGATTGGCATCATCCTGCTGATGGGCCTGGTGGATAAGAGCGCGATTTTGATTATTGATTACATTAATCAGTTGCGGGAGAAGGGTGCGACGAAGGCGGAGGCGATTTTGGAGGCGGGGCCGATTCGCTTGCGGCCGATTTTGATGACGGCGTTGTCGACGATTTTGGGGATGATGCCGATCGCTCTGGGCATTGGTGCGGGGTCGGAGTTGCGGCAGCCGTTGGCAGTGGCGGCGATCGGGGGGTTGATTACTTCGACGTTGCTGAGTTTGTTGGTGGTACCGGTGGTGTATTCGCTGTTTGATGATTTGCAGGCCAAGTGGGGCAAGCAGCGGTTTCAGGGGTAATTGGCAGGAAGTCATTTTTCCAGTCGTGGATCATCCTCTGGGGGATGCCGATCCACTTCAGCATCAGCAGCTCGCAGGTTCAAGATTCGTTCTCGATTGAGTCGCAGGGTCTTAATCGTGGCTCGGCCTAGCGCTGTTAATCCTAAAATTTGTGTTCCATTAGCTGACCAGATGAAATGCTCCGCCCAGGTCTCTTGGCGTGGATTGAAGAGTGAAGTCTCTTGGCCAGTCTGAGGGTCGGTGGCTACTAGCCGATTGGATTTGCGACGGTTGCAATGAAAGCAGGCTAAGGCCAGGTTATTCAGTGAATCGTTGCCTCCTTTAGATAGGGGAAGGACATGATCGACGGTGAAGTCAACGTATTGCCATTGCTCTGGGGCATGGCAATACTCACACAAGCCTTGGGCTCTATGCCGAACCTGGGCCTTGATGGTTGGGGAGAGGTTTCGAGAAGCCAAGGCTAGGACGCCTGTTGAGACTGAGGTAGGGCTTGGTTGCGAATGAGGCGATTCACAAAGCTGAGGTAGTCATCAATTTCTTCGTAGCGATCGAGTTCTAGCTCTTCTTCTTCTGAGAGAGCGGTCTCTTGCATTTGCTCCAGGAGGGTCTGAATGCGAGCTTGGACAGCAGCGGAAGCTTTAAAGATGGGGATTCCTTCTTCTAGCTCGATGCGCACTGCACCGTCTAAGGGGAGGGAGGCAGGTAGCTGTTGCAGGCTGGGCAGGAGGCTGAGGGTCATGGTGACAAGTGCAACGGTTAGCAAGAGAAGTCGCGATGCTGCTTGCTTCTAGTGTAGTTTGCTTGACCCCCACGTTGACATCGTGGGAGTCACTTGCCTACGAGTTGCTTGGGGCATTGGGGCTGGGTCGGAGTTGCGGCAGCCGTTGGCCGTGGCGGCGATCGGGGGGTTGATTACTTCGACGTTGCTGAGTTTGGTGGTGGTGCCGGTGGTGTATTCGCTGTTTGATGATTTGCAGGCCAAGTGGGGCAAGCAGCGGTTTCAAGGATAGGTATTAGCCTTACCGCTGCCGCTCTGGCCAAGCTGAAATTCTTGCATAAAGAAGGCCGCGTTATAATTGAGTTACCGAAGTTCAGTGCTTGTGACACCGGGTTCTTATGCTTCAAGTCCAGATCAGTCCCACATCATTTCTTGATCAAGGCATTCGGGTTGAGGATGTGGATGGGCTGCGATTATTTAAGTTTACGGATGCTTTCCAGGATCGACTTGAAGCATTGCTAGAGCGTAATCAAACGAATGCGCTTTCCAGTGAGGAAGTGACCGAGTTAGACAGCCTGACTGAAGTGGATCGATTTTTCACTTACCTCAACTCTCGTTTAATTGCCCAGGCATGACGATTAATGAGTTGTTGAAACAGCGGGTTCGCAAGCGGGCGAGCGCACTTTGTGAGTACTGCCATTCTCCTGAAAAGATCAGCACCTCCAGATTCACGATTGACCATGTGCAGCCAAGATCTTTGGGTGGCTCAGATGAGTTTCAGAATCTAGCGCTCGCCTGTAGCCGCTGCAATCAGCGGCGATATAACTTCATTACGGGGAGAGATATGGAGACGGCTTCGATCTCTCCGTTGTTCAATCCACGTCAGGATGTATGGGCTGAGCATTTTGTTTGGTCGGCAGATGGAATGCAGATCCTTGGGAGTAGTGCGGTGGGGCGGGTGACCTGCGATCGCTTAGATATGAACGATGAGCGCTATCCAGGTGAGCATTCCATTCGAGAAGCCCGACAGCTTTGGGCTCAGGCAGGTTGGCATCCTCCCAAAGATGACCCGCAATTGAAATCAGAATAGAGCATGATGATTAAGTTTGCGGTAGGAGGAGCATCTTTCGAGGTGTCCCTTTTATGATGTAAAGGATTGCTAGAAGGAGCAGAAAGCGATGCCTTCCCCCTTTCCAGGGATGGACCCGTTTTTGGAGAATGGCGAGCTGTGGTCTGAGGTTCACAGCCGGTTGATTGTGGCCATTGCAGATGCCATTGCGCCGGAGCTGCTGCCGAGTTATTACGTAGCAATTGAGAAGCGGACTTATCAAAGCTGGAGTTCGACAGAGGCAAAGCGCCCTCTCCCCCGGCCCCTCGTCCCAAGTGTGGGAGAGGGGGGAAACATCCAGGGCTGTGGTTTTGCGTTCGATTCCCCTTCCACCAGAATTGGGGGCAAGGGGTTAGGGGATGGGGGCAAGCCATGCGAAGCAATAGAGCAGGTTGCCACTGCAACCTTAGCCCGACCAGATGAGCCTCAGATGGTGACGATTCCCATGGCTGAGGAGGTGCAGGAGCGATATTTGGAGATTCGGGAGGCTCAGTCGGGGGAGGTGGTGACGGCGGTGGAGTTGCTATCGCCGACGAATAAGCGAGCTGGGGAAGGTCGGGAGAAGTATTTGCGGAAGCGGCAGCAGGTGCTGGCGAGTCAGACCCATTTGGTGGAGATTGATTTGATTCGGGCTGGGGTGCCGATTCCGATTGAGGGGGCGCAGGAGCGGACGGATTATCGCATTGTGGTGAGTCGGGCGGAACAGCGGCCTCGGGCGGCGTTGTATGGGTTTAATGTGAGGGATGCTTTTCCGGTGTTTGCATTGCCACTGCGAGATGGGACTGAGGGGCCGTTGCTAGATTTGAGGCCTTTGTTGGATGGGATTTATGAGCGGACAGGTTATGGGGTGCGGGTGGATTATGGAGCAGTCTTGAAGCCAGGACTATCTGCTGAAAATCAGACTTGGTGGGATTCTATCTCAAACCCAAAATCTGACTGATGGCTTTGGGGCAGGGTCGGAGTTGCGGCAGCCGTTGGCAGTGGCGGCGATCGGGGGGTTGATTACTTCGACGCTGCTGAGTTTGGTGGTGATGCCGGTGGTGTATTCGCTGTTTGATGATTTGCAGTCGAAGTGGGGCAAGCAGTCGTTTTAGTGAGTCAGTAGTTGGATCACGATATCTAAGTCGTGCTTTAGCTATAGGGTGAAGGGGTTGGTCAGAATCTACTGAAAAAGCATCATTAACATTCATGTCGAATGTTGCCTCTTCAGCATTTATACAAATTGTTCCGAAAACCTGATTTTCTCCCCTACATGCCGATAGCAATGCAGAATTAGACTCTTTAAAGACAATATACTTTGGACAGTTTTTGATCCGCAACGATAAAATGAAGGTTTCAGTCCCCTGTGAGGCCCTGCTTTGTAATGAAAAATCAGGGTTTTCAGGCTCTGATTGTAAAACTGTCTGAACTGTTGTTAATGCCAACCAAGCATCAACTGAAGAAGCTTCTAAGTCACACTCTTAGCAACTAGGTATCTCTGGATTTAGAACTGCTTGGACTTATAGTGAGCATAAGCCTTGCAAGAAAGTACAAAACCTTCAATCTAACTACTGCTTAGTTCAGTAGTTTAGTTACACCAGCCTCTTCGATTCTACTACAAGGCATAAACATTTTGCTTGCAACCTGCAATCGAATTTTTTTGCTAATATAAGAATCACAACTGAGACAATAAGCTAGTAGCTTACTAGCTTCTAGATAATTGTCTAACAACTGCATATCTTTGGGAGAAAATTTCCAATAATGTTCCGGGACAGGTAAACTCGACACGAGATTCCTCAGCCTACTAATCCAATCATATTCTTGTTTTTTCCACCAATCCAAATATTCTTGCTTGTCTCTCTCTGTTGATTCGACCTTGATTTGAGGAAGTTCATCTGCCAAATGATTTAATTTACCTATTATATTTACCTTGCCTGAGTCTGTTGACCTTTTTCGAATACGATTAAACTCAAAAAAAACTTCGTTTGAGCAATTGATAACTGTATCAAATGCTTTAGAAAAAGCACGAGCGCGTTCAAGAATCTGAGCTAGGGCACGACCATGCGGATTGACTTCTGAAACTCCATTGGCGAGAGTGGTTGCAGCATTTACTGCCGCGATCAAAGTCAATGACACATCTAATATTCGACGAACAGTACTATCAAAGTCTAGCTCAACAGTTATTTCGCTATTTGGACTGACAGCATTTACCAAAAATTGAACCTGATCCAGTCCATATTGACTATCTGTTTGTTTCTCAGATTTAGAAAAGCGTTCACTCAAGTGTTTGACGCTTGCATAAACATATGTGATTCGACTGATCACAAAACTGTGATTTTTTGAGTTTGAACAAGACTTTCCACATGCCCAACCTAATAGTTCTTGGATTTTTTTATTGTCATAAATTTCATCTTCTATCTTTGCTTGAAGGAGAGGTAAAAATTCATCTATTCCTTCCCTGCCTAGCATCCCTGCCGTTAGTATGATTACCTCTCTCCATTGAACATCCATTACATGAGCTGCTGTATTATTAAGCATCTCTATATTACGAGAATTTTGAATTCGGAGCGCAGTTAAATATTCCTGAAATGTTAAATGCGAAAACGAATATATGCCATTAGCTCGCTCTACTAAAATGCCATGTTGAGCCTCCATTGCCTGAAGCACCAATACGCCTACTCCCTGTTTATTTTCCTGAGAATCTCTCAACCGAGGCAGATCACTGATGCAATTCATTATCTTGTCTGCAACAACATCCTTCCTAAAAAAGAATTCACCTTTCTCAAAGAATGAAAAGGCAATTTCACTCAACATCTCTTCTTTTGCTCTTAAGGAAAGATTCTGATAAACTCGATCTCTCTCAATTCCTCTACTCGCATCCCATCGACTCAACAATAAGTCTAGACCACGTTTATATAAATCTGCTCGGTTTGATGACAATTCTCCAGATTCTTCAAAAATGAGACAAAGTAATGCCAACATAATTGGACTACAAGTCAATTCACTAATTGATTGATTTTTTTGTAGTCGTTCAAGAAGTCTTTTGGCGACTTCAGGCAAGCTTTTAAGATTGAACCATTGATTCACAAAAGTCCTGACCTGCTGCTCTGAAAAGTCAGACACTTCTACTTCTGTAAATTTCTCAAAAACATAATCTTTGGCAGCAATTCTGCAAGTTATTACAAAGCGATTTTCAGGGAACTGAAATGAGAATTCTTCTATCTCTTTAATGACACGTTTACTATCTGATTCTCGTACTTCATCCAAACCATCTAGTAGCATGAAAACCTTTCCCTTTCGAAGAATTTTCTCTACTGCTGACAGATTGACTCGCTCCTGCCTGGACTTTCTATCTCTATTAATCAAATAATCTAAAAGAGTATGCTTTACTTGAGTATTTGGAAAAATACCATAAGTAGCAAAAATATCAACGAGATACTCTAGTAATCCTAATTTTTCTTGGTTCTCTGCCCATTCTTTTAATGGAATAAATATTGGGATCAAGTCAGAGAAGAGGAGGTCCGCTGAGCATTGGAGTGCTAGAAACTTCAAAAACGTTGTTTTTCCTGCTCCTGGCTTTCCAAATACCATCAATTTCTGATGATCTTTAACAACACGGACTCCATCAACTCCTTTCGTTAATACTTCCCCACGTGCTAGGCGCTCAAAGTCATCGCGACTTACATCAAGTAGCTCTTCCAAACGCAATTGCCTATCACGAGTGAGTTTTTCGAGGATATTCACATTTGTGTAGATATCATCTAACTCAATTTTTTGAGTCATGTTGAGGATACGTATAGTACTGCATCGTTCCTCTACATAGGCTTTTATCTGGAACCGTACTTCCTTTACCAGTTCTACGATGGTGTGGCTTTCAGGTGGTAATTCTTCGGAACGAACTTCATCTAAACTAGCTTTGTATAAATCGGCAACTTCCTTGAAATTTAAGTCGAGTAACTCGCATAACTTGACAAAGTTGTCACGGTCAACCGCCTTGCCGCCAAAAAATTTCGAAACCGTTGTTCGAGACAGGCCTGATTCAGCAACTAAAGTTGTTTGCGTCCATCCCTTGAAACTCAGTGCTCGCTTGGCTTTACCCCTACCATTTTCATCTGCTTTGAAGGAGCGTTCCATAAGTTCCCGAATCTATACGGTGTATTGATTCTAACGATCACTGACAAAAAACAAGCAAAACTGCAACAGAAAGAAAACATAGTCAACCTCAAGCTAGTAAAGAGTTACAGGATTTCTCTCTATGGTTGAAACCAGTAACGCACAAGCATTATGGCTGCTTAAAAAACATCTACTACATAGCTCGTGCGAAATATTCAGAGATTAACTATGGATACTAACCGTCTTTCCCTTGCTCAAATTGTTGCGCTCACCCTATCCCTCACTAGCTCATGTTACATTAGCTACCTCAACACCAAACCCCAGCTAACGTTTCACGAAGCTCGCACCCACGAAGTTATGCTTAGTACCTACGAAGCGGCAAGCAGAGCCCTCATATTTCCTGGCCTACTTTCCAGCAAACCGGGAACCAAGAAGCCCAAGCCCAAGCTTCGAGGCAAAGAAGAAGAGATGTAGTCGGAACTGTCACTACTTTAACTGGGGGCTTTGTGAAGCGCTGAAACAGGCTTGCAGTAAACGTCAAAAACAGGTGTCTTGGTTGTACCAGACACCTGCTGTTGTACCAGACACCTGCTAGAGTCAGCGCAGTAGCTACTTCGCACCCATGCATGACCGCATCTTCATCAC
>CALECT010000205.1 GCA_937949725.1 uncultured Pseudanabaenaceae cyanobacterium | reverse complement strand
GCCCTGAAATAATGGGAGGCTTTTCCATTCTGCCACTGGCCACCCCATGACTTAGCTCATCTCACCGAATTCAGAATCAGTGCAGCACCCTGCACAATCCTTGCTCCCCCCGTCCCCCCAAAGAGATCTCAACCCCCAAGCAATATAGAGATAGGACTTGAACCAACCTAGCCAGGGGTTCTTCCCTATCACGTTTCTAGGTTCACTACCCCAATTTACGCCTGGAACGTATCAGGTAAGATCGACAATGAGGATCTCGCTGCCCCAGCGAAGGCTCCAGTTCTGTTGCATTAGCATCTCACCTGTCTCCCAGATTATCCGGTCCAATGCAGCTAAGGCTTGGAGAATAGCTCTACCCCCCATGCTCGATGATGGCTCCCCCCAGGGCCATGGGCCCAGGCCAACCATCGGGAACTCCCACTGTCTCCGAAGCGTCTAACGGATGGTTGTGCCCTGGTTAGACTCCCAAGGTTCAACTCAGACCGCGTCACCCCAAGGAAAATTTGCCACTGTGTTTCGTTCTCTAACCCAGTCTCGTTCCCTGTCAACGCTGGTCTGTACAGGCCTTCTGGCCGCTACGGCAACCTCATTAGCCCCGACGATCGCCCTGGCTCAGTCTACGGGCCGTATCAAAGTCATCGCTCCCGCAGGCCCTGTACCCGCGTCGATTAACCGCGATCGCCTCAACGCGCTCCTCGACCAAGCCGCCGCCGCTATTAAGGCACAGCGCTACGGTGATGCCGCAGTGGCCTACCAAGAAGCCATCCCCATGGAGCGAGACAATGCTCGCCTATACTCCGGCCTCGGTTATGCCCAAGCCAAACGAGGCGACTTCAAAGCCTCTGCTGATGCCTTTCGCTTAGCCATCTCCCTAGAGCAGAACAACTCAGACTTCCACAACGGTTTGGGCTACGCCCTCGCTAACCTTCAGGATTACAAAGCAGCATCCCAGGCTTACCGTCGTGCCATCCAAGCAGATAGCAAGAAGGTTGGAGCTTACATTGGCCTAGGAACGGTGCTGCGCCGAGACCAGCAGTTCGATGCGGCGATCGCAGTCTACGAGCAGTACAAGGCCCTAAAACCCCGTGACTGGCGCTCCTACGAAGCGATCGGCACTATGCAGATCCAAAAGCGCCAATACAGCAAAGCCTTAAAACAGCTGCAACAGGCTGAGCAGTACGCTCCCAGCAATGCCACGATCCAGGTCAGCAAAGCCGTGGCACTCCTAGGCCTCAACCGTCCCTCCGAAGGCGTTGCTGCTTTGGAACGGGCATCCTTCATTGAATCGAAAAACCCTAACATCTTCCTAAAGCTGGGCGAGGTGTACCAAACCCTAGGCCAAGACGACAAAGCGATGAACGCCTATCGCAAAGCTGTCTCCCTACGCCCCGACTACAACGAAGCTCGCTCTCGCATCGCCAAAATGCATATGGCTAGCCGGGACTTTGCGCGAGCCACGGTCATTTACCAAGACATTTTGAAGAACGCGCCTCGGGATGCAGATGCCTACTACAACCTCGGCATTGCCTTGAGAGCCCGCGACAAAAAGAAAGAAGCTAAAGAAGCCTTACAACGAGCCGAGCGTATCTTCAAAGAAGAAGGGAACCGTGAGAGACTGAACGAAACCAAGAAGCTCCTGCGGGAGCTGCGCTAGGGACCCCAGCAGTCTCGTCTTTTGTCTCCTCTATTTTCTACAAACCCATGGGTGAATCGAAGCGACGGAAAGAAACGCAAGGCGAAAGCTATGGCAATCCAGATAAGGATTACCTAATTAAAGGACTGCCCGTTATTACGAAAAAGCAGTCTGAACAGTTTATTGAACTCACAACCAAGGGAGCCTGGTATGGCATCGGCATCATGGCCTTTGCCTGGGTTGTGATTCGATTTGTGGGACCTAGCCTAGGCTGGTGGACCCTGATGGACGGTTAGGAACCAGTCATGGCTCTTCTTTAGTCCAGTTATTTACATCTCCCCCAACCCAAAAGCCCAGGCCATAATCTGCCCTGGGCTTTTTTGATCGCTACAGAATTGGCTTATTCCGCATAGCCTTTGGCCCGGTTCGAGTGAGTTAGATGGACTTGGAATGGATAGATGAGCACCGTCACTTCCCCCCTTATGGCAAAAGTTTGGGAAATCAACGCTGGATAGCCCAGCAGCAGCGACAGCGCTTGTCGGGCCAGCGCTGGAAGAATCCCACAGGAGTCCAGAGCGTTCAACTGTTTAGTCTCAACCCACCAACTCTAAACTCATCTCTATCACCAGATTCCCAAGCCAAAAAACGAACTGTCCCACAGCCAAGTCCTCCCCAGAACCGATCGCAAAAGTGGCCTTAGCTACAGATATTGCAACTCTTATTTCGTATCTATGTGACTCCAAACGAAGTTTTCTCAAAAGGCCACAGAGTAATCGCCAATATCCTTTCCCTAGACCAGCTAAATTTCCTGGCCTAATTCCCTCGAAGCTTGCGTAGCCAGCACCTGAAGCTTGTAGACATCAACAGTTCTACCCAGCAAATTGAGTCTTTCCCATGGCTGCTTCCACCCGCATTAACCGCTGCTTCTCCATTGCTTCCTTCGCTGCTATTGCGACAATTAGCATCGCCCTGTCCACGACTCCCATCGCGACCGAACTGGCCAACCGCGCCAGTGGCAGGGTCAGCCAGGAGGAGCTGGCCTATCGCGGCAGTGGTCGCCTAGACAGCGGCTACGGCCTGCTCGCCTATCGCGCTAGCGGACGTTTTAGCCAGGGCCTCGAATTGGCCTATCGCGGTTCTGAACGCGGCATCAAGACGGCCTAACTCATCGGGCACAAGCCCCAAGATTTCAAGACACTCACACACCAATCCCCCACTGCGCTTACAACCAGTGGGGCTTTTGTCGTTTCTGCACACATCCCCAGCCGCAACCACTAACGCTGTTTAACTTGCCAGGCCAACGCAAAAGCTATTGCAATAACAACTAAGAGTCCTATGGGGAGCAGCCGCAAGCTAGGATTCACCACCTCTCCTTGCTCCTTAGCTTGGGCAGTATCTTGCCCTTGAATCACCTCATCATCCGTCGCCTTGCTACCCAATGCTTCAGCCGCCTTCGGTGCAGCCTGCCCAACCAGAGCCTTACCAGCCGCTACCGTCACTGGAAAATCGAGGCGAAAGCTGGGGAAATCTGCTGTTCCTTTAGGGCTACCTGTCAGCGTCAAGACATAAGCACCTACCTGGGGAAAGGTCAGTTCCGCTGCTGGAACATCCGTTAGACCTTCCACTGCAATGGCAGTCAAAGCCGGAGCAGCAATCACATCCCCCCCAGATCCCAACAACTGCAACTCACAATCACAATCGCTAAAACCAATTGCCGCCCCCCCCGCTTGGGTCAAGGCAAACCAAGTCTGGCTGGGCTCTCCCGCCTTGGGGGTATCGTTGGGTTCAATGTGATGCGTTCCACCCACGCCATCGCTAATTTGGGTTTGATGAGCTGAGGCAACAGGGGCTGTAGAAGAGAGCGAGACAGCGGCGATCGCCCCCAAGACCAAGGCACCCAATTTCACGCCCCCAACCGTTGAAAAAACAGACTGCCGAGAAACACTTGCCTGAGCAACATAAAATCTCATATCTAACCTCAAAAGAAACACCAACCCAACCCAGCAACAGGCCTATTCCCCCATCAAGATCGCATCGGGTACCGCCAACGCAACAACAACACCCCCAGCGTCACACCTCCCAACATTCCCGTCGCCCACCAACTTCCTTGACTCGTCCCCGGCAAGCGATAGGCCGTCGCAATCAATAGCGTATGGCCCATCGCCAACAAGAAAGCCGGAAGCGTCAGTAAATGAATTCGCCGCCACAGTTGTCCCCACACCTTCTGGTAACGGTCAAAGCTCGTCAGCGCTGCCGGAAGCATCAGCCCAAATGCTCCCAAGCCCAAAGCCACACTCTGGCGATGGCGGGGCACTAAGAAGTCCAGCACCTTCAAGTTCCAGCCCCAATTAACGGTGTACACATGGGCCACATGGACGAGCACCAAGACAAATGCCCCCACGCCCAGGCCACGGCGATAGACCAAAGGTTGCTTCCAAGAGAGGGATTGCAGCGGCCCCGTCAGATTGGTCCCCAACTGGGCCAAAGGGCGAGCGATAAGTGCTAATGCCAGCAGGGCTAGGGCACCGTAGGCGATCGCCCCCCCGCCATGGCTATCCCCACTCCTCAATAGCAATAGCAAACCAACCACCAGCGTCACCCAGCCCCCCAAGCGATAAAGCTGACTGCGCCGCGCTGGAGCCACCCCCTCCTGCCCTTTCCCAGTCCAACGGCTGGCCACCCAGCCCACCCCCACCATGATGGGAGAGGTCCCCAACCCAAACGCCAGCATCAACAGTGCCCCTTGCCACCAGCGACCCGTCTCCGCCGCCCGAATCTGTGCTGTATACAAAAAACCACAGGGAATCATTCCCCAACAGAGCCCCAGCAACAGCGGCGTCCAGCCTCGCTCCTGGAGGGACAAATTCACCATCAACTTGCTCAAGCGCTCATGCTGTTGCTGAGCAAACTGTGCAATGGGCAACCCCGGCAACAGCCCCGGCGCAATCTGAACCAGTCCCAGCCACAGCAACATGCCCCCAGTGCCAAAAGTCATCCAGCGGCGCAATTCACTACCGACCCCCGCCAACTGTCCCCCTGCAAGCAAGACTTCTCCGACTCCGCCAATGGCAGCGCCCACAACGGCATAGCTCAACAAGCGTCCTAAATTCAACAGCCCATGAAAATGCCATGGAGAATTGGCGATGCCTCCAGACACTTGCGACGCAAGCACCCCTTGCTCGGAGGATTGTTCAGAGGGCTCACGAGCCGATAGCTCCGACGCCTCGCTCGACTCAGATGGCTCTCTCCCAATTGGCAAATCGCCAGACAACCCAAAGGCCACTGCCACCGGCCCACACATCGTCGCGCAATGGCCAAAACTGCCCAGAAAACCCAGGCTCATCATCAATAACAGGTCTGGCAGCATCGTGTTGGAGACTCTAGAACTCCGGCAAGCTCCTCAAAAGGAGGCAAGTATGACCAATCCTACGCCTAGGGAGCAGGCACCTCGATATTCACAGTAGCCTCAATCGGCTGCCCCTCAGCAGTCAATGTCTCATGGCCATTGCCATTGAGCTCAACCCGCAGCTCATGGTCGCCTGCAGGAAGGGAGGGAATGTAATACCAAGAGCCGTACAGACGAGTGATCTTTTCCCCATTGATAAACAAATGGGCATGGCCCTCAGTCACCAGGCTGGCTTGGTTGACTCGCTCCGGCGCAAATGCGAAATCAGACACCTCTACTTGAAGGTTCCAGCCTCGCATGGTGTCGGGCTCAACCGTCAGCTTCACCTCAGGCACAGGCTGACCTTCAGGAATTTCTAAAACGCCATGATGCATACCACCGTGGCCATCGCCAGCCTGGGTGAGGTCATCGGCCTGAGGAGCTTCGTGGGCTCCATGCCCATTGTCTTCCGTCCCCATGGCTTTGGCCTTATCGCCATGGTTCATAGAATCATGTTCCATTTCGCCGTGGTTCATTCCACCATGGCCTTCGCCCTTTACATCCGCGGAATGTGTCATGCCAGCACAACCAGCGATCGCCACAGTCCCCAGCACCAAACCGAGGGGGGTAATTTTCACCAAAGTCCTTACAAACATCATCTACAGCCCCAAGTTCCTAAAATTATTTCTCCCATCACCGGGAGCCAAATCCAGCCCTATCCCAACCAGACTTAGAGCATCGATTTAAAGCGAGGAAGGCACCGCCACCTCCACAATTGAGACAGCGATGCCCGACATAAACTTCGACTACGCGAAATCAATCAAACGAACTACCAGCCCTTCGCAGACTGATCCAGAACGTAGCTAGCAACGTTCTCAATGTCATCTGCGCTCAGCTTGCCGCTGAATGCAGGCATTGCACCATTACCATTGGTCACCTGAGTCACAACAGCTTCCAAGGTGTCCTTACCATTTGCCTTCAGGTCATCTTGCTTCAGAGTCTTCGCAGCGTTAACAACGTTGCCACCACCAATGTGGCAAGCAGCGCAGTTTGCAGAGAAGATCGTCTGACCTGCAGCAACATCACCTGCAAAAGCAGGAGCAGCCAGGTTCGTGATCATCAAAGTTACAGCGCCGAAAATCAATGCGAGCGCGCTTAAAAATCGCTTCATTTGTAAAATTCTCCAGACATCTCTCAAAACAGCATTGCCCCCAACTCTGTCCGAAAGAAGGAACCTCCAAGCAGAAGATGGGCGCAAATTGCCATCTTCAAGTCAACGTCGCCAGCACCATAGGGTCAAAAGACATCACGTCAAGCTTGTTACAAACCTTAAGTAATTGAAATCTGAGGTCAGTCAACGTTGCTTAATTAGAGAATTCTTTCAATGCTCTAGATGGAAGTTGAGACAACTACAAGCAGCAGTTAGATCAGCACGGAAGCACTAAAGCCAAGCCATTTTGCCAGCCAGAGGAGCAAGGGAGCGATCGCCAAAGCAGGTAAAAAAGAGGCCACCCTGATCTTCGTAATCTCCAACAAATTCAACCCCGTCCCCAAAACCATCAATCCACCCACCCCCGTCGTCATCAGCAACGGGGGACTTTGGGCCGGATCTGGAATTCCCTGGGCTAAAGCGCCAGCCAAAATCGAAACGACGCCTTGGTAAACCAGAATCGTCAGGGTAGAAAAGCCCACACCAATGCCATAACTCCCCGTCAAAGCAATGGAGACCAAACCATCCATAGAAGCTTTCAGAACCAGCAGGGTATCGTCCCCCTCCAAGCCATTGCTGAGGCTACCAATCAAGGCCATCGGCCCCACACAGAACAACAGGCTCGCCGTCACAAAGCCCTCAGTAAAGCGACCCTTGCCTCGGAAATGCTGCTTGAGCTGATCACCTACCTGCACCAGCCGCGCTTCAATCCCCAGCCACTCGCCCAGCAAGCCACCGCTCACCAAAGCAAACAACGCCACAATTACGCCATCCACGGCTGCTACTTGAACCGGCAGCATCCGACCCGCCAGGGTGAAACCAATGAAAACAACCATCAGGCCCACCCCCTGGGTGATCACCTGCTGCATCGCCTGGGGCAACCGCCCCCGCAACCAAAGGCCAAGGCCAGTCCCAGTCAGCACTGTAAGGAGGTTAATCCAAGTGCCGCTGGTCCTGGCCCAGAAAGAAAGATCCATATTTAATAACTCAAGCCATAGCTAGAGGATTAAACCCTAATCCCTAGCTTTCTCCTTCAGGCTGCTCCTCACGGAACTGATAGGTCAAGTAAGCCGCCAAAGCGCCCACCATAAAGCCAATCACATTACGGGAAATGGGAAGCCACTCGTGAGTTCGAGTCACAACAGGACCCAAGCCAAACGCCAGGAAGAGAATGCCCCACAGCGGCGAGAACATTAGGGCCCACTGCCAAGCAATAGGACCACCAGGCTTACGGGGGTGAGCGGCAAAGCCACAAATCACGCCGCCCAAGACGGAACTAATCAAAGTGAAAATCCACTGTTCCTGGGGCAGACCCGGCACCACGCTACAGCCGCCCTGGCGCAAACAACCATCCAGGGAAGCGATGGAATCTAGAACAGCCCGGTCCTCACCATTCTCACGAACATAGAACTGGTTGCCAAAACGAGTTTGCAACTCAATCCAGAAGGTGCGGGGAAAAATCTTGTAGTAATCACCACCCACATTGAAATTCAGTAGGTTGCCACCACGAGAATCAGCAACGACTAACAAGCTTTTAGCATCCAGGTTCCAATATTCCTGAATTGCACGGCCTGGGGTGCGGTCATACTGGGTCAGAACGCGAAGCTTCCAGCCCGTGTCTTCTTCTAGTACAGCAAGCTCGCCTTCTAGCTTGGCTTCCTGGGTATCGGTCAGGACTTTAGCCAAGTCAATGATGGTGGTGTACTTCTCTGGCAATAAGTCTGGATTATCAAAAGCTTGGGCAGAAGGCACTGCAATCAAGAAGACCGCAGCGATCGCCAGCAACAGTGATCCAACTCGTTTCGAAAGACGATTAACCATAGAAGTTTTATGAGACCGCCCAATCATATTTCGTTACAAATGTAGTCGAATCTCGACGTCAACACAATCGCCAAGCTTACGGAATATCGAGCCCAAAGAGAGGGATAGGGCCCGAAGTTAAGTCCAGAGCCCTATCCCACAACCCATTAGCAGTACAAAAAAAGATCTAGCAAGCTGACTACATCGCCATCACGGAGATGTGAGTACTCGCTACAGTCATTCAGCCCCTAACTCAAACTCCGCTTCAGCGCAGGCTGAATCAACAGCACTGCAACGCCACAGAAACCCACCAACGTGCCCAAAGCCCCTGCCATGGTCACCTGACCAAAGGGCGCATTCATCACCACACTGGACCAAGCCCATTCGCTATGGAGATAGAGATAGCGAATCGACTCGATCGCATAACTCATAGGATTCAAGCTGGCAATCCAAGCCAACCAGCCAGGCATAAAGGACAGCGGGGCCAAAGCCGTACTGGCAAATAGCAGGGGCAGGTTCGTGACAAAAATCGCCGCAATTAACTCAATATGACCCGGCAGGCTAAACGCCAGTCCCAAGCTCAGCGCCGTCACCCCAATCACGAGGAGCAACACAATCATCGCCACAATGGCCAAACCACCCACGCCGGGTAACCCCGTTCCTAGCAGCGCACTCATGGCCACGATCGCCAGGGTCTGTAAAAAGCTCAGAATCGTGATGTAAATCGCCGAAGCCATAACAATGGAGAAGCGCGACGCCAGGGGAGCCACCAGCAAGCGGTTGAGGAAGCCAAACTCGCGATCGAACATCACCGGCAAACCAGCATTCAGCGCGCCACTAAAGGCAGTGAAAACAATCACCCCCGCCCCCAGGAACTGGCCATAGCTAACGTCATTGCCCAGGAAGCCTGCTGGAGCATTCTGAAACAGCGCCCCAAACAGCACCAGCCACATCACAGGCTGGACAATGCCCGCCACTAGGGTTGTGGGACGACGCTGAAGCTGAATAAACAAGCGAGTCGTCAGCGCCAGGGTCTCTTGAATAATTTCTTGCAAGTCGCTACTGGCTTCAACCGAAGCAGTCTGGGTAGCGCGATCGGTCTTCAGGGTCGTACTCATGGCGGTTCAGCTTCGGTTAGTTCAGCCGCAAAGATGCTGCATCCCTAGCCTAACGCGACCTAGCTGTAATCAGAACCATCTGGCATGATCGCGCCGTCCAAAATCGCGCCAATCATATTGGCGCTCGTCATCTCAGCCTTGACCAAATTCGCCTCACGCAAAACGGCTCCAGTCAAATTTGTACGAGTCAAATAAGCAGAGACCAATGTCGCTCGGGTCAGATTGGCCTTAGTCAAATTGGTATGGCTCAGCGTCGCCCCCTTCAGGCGAGCATCCACGAGAATTGAAGAGCGAGCATCTGCTTTATCCAGCACCGCATCCGCCAGGGACACGCCCTTAAGATTGGCATTGCGGAGGTTTGCCCCGGTGCAGTTGGCCCGCTCCAGGCGCGAGAGCCGCAGGGTTGCATTGCTGAGGTTGGCCTGGTTAAGGTTGGCATCACTCAGGCTGGCATTGACGATGATGGCACCGCTTAGGTCTGCACCTTCGAGGTCCACTTCTTTGAGATTTGCTTCGCTCAGATTCGCGCCCTTGAGATTTGCCCGGCCCAAGTCAGCACCATATAGATTGGCACCTCGTAGATCTGCACCTTCTAAGTTCGCACCCCGCAAATTTGCCCCGTCATAGGCCCGAGCCTCATAGCGCAGGTTTGCCCCCCAGAGGCAGGCACCGCTCAAGTTGGCCCCGCTCAAATTCGCACTGCGCAGGTCCGCATAGGCCAAATTGGCATCCATCAAATCCGCTAGGGCCAAATTTGAACCTCGCAGGTCAGCCCCCGACAGCACGGCCCCATGAAGATCCGCATCCTTAAGCTGGGCCGCACTGAGGTTCGCCTGGGACAGGTTTGCCCCACAAAGGCGTGTCCCTAACAGCACTGAGCCCCGCAGGTTCGCCCGGTTGAGAAAGCTCAACACAAGATTGGCACTGCGTAGGTCAGCCCGCTTAAAGGTTGCCCCCACTAGGTCCACGCCCGCTAAGTTGACGTTGCTGAGATTAATGCCGCTGAAATCGGTCTCACCCGCTTCATAGCGACGGAGTAACTCTTGGGGATTCATGAATCGTGGGGTAGGGATGGACCGTCGTCTTCAAGGGAGGCTGCCAGCAGGGCCAAGTCAGCTTCTAGGTCATCGGAAATCAAAGCCTCAGAGGAGACGACCTCCGAGGGGAGAACTTCGGCAATGACCGCTGAGGCTGGGGCAGGTGAAGCAGGTGAACTCGCCAACTCATCGCTCCCCACAGAACCATCAGGACCAAACTGGATCGCCGTCGCCCTCTCCGCTGAGGCAGACGGAGCCGATCCTTGAAGAGGATTCTGACGAATTTCGCTAGGTGCCGATGCTGCCGATGCCGCAGCTAGCTCCATATTTCTTGCAGGGGCTTGCTTAGCGCTGTCATAGCGAGGCTTTAAGACTTTCAGCAGCGCTGCCACAGTTTGCATGGCCTGCTCAGGCACCTCTAATTGCTCCGCCACACCGCAGAGCTTCATTTCCAAATCAATCAGATTGGGATAGCGCTCCTCCAATTCCCCGATCAGGCTGCCCAAGCTGTGATGGCGTAGCTCTACCCAGTCCTGTTCGGAGAAGCGGAATAGACGATACAGCGCTGAGAAAATGACCACTTTGGACATCAGCGGATTGGCATAGCGCATCAGGCTGAGGCGCAGCGTGAACTCGTCATTTTCCACTTCCTCATCGTCAGTCATGCCAGAGCCGTCACTGCGGAGCGCTGGGGATCCGCCATCGCCCCAGTCTTGGGCATCTTTATAGACATTAGCCCCGTCCTGACCTCCCATAGGATGGGCAGTGACGGCGGCCTCCTCTACGACATGAGAGATCGCCGCATTGCCTTCTGTCAGGTCATTGCTCCCATCTCCACCATGGCTTGGCAATGACCGAGGAGGATATTTACTATCCATCGGGCTAGCAGGAAGTTGCGGTGCAAATAATCCTGTCGGAGGCTCATCATTGGCCTCATTAAGGCTGCCATTGCCCGAAGCATGGGAGAAGGAATCGGATGCCCTGCGGGAAGGCTGAGCACCGTAAAGACCCACGCTAGGACTCTGAGGCTGAGAAGCTGGCGTACGGAAATTTGGCGCGGCGGAGGCGGGGTAGGTGGGTCCAGCATGGCTCGGAGCAGCCTGCCTGGAATGCTCTCTGTAGTGAGTCGGGCTTGAACTTTGCTCACCTTCCCTAGCGCTCGGTTCAGGCGTCACCCCAAAGAATTGAGTTTCATCAGGACGCTCCTGCTCATAGAGCGGCGTGACAATTTCCAGCAAGAGCTGAGCGACTTGCTGATATTCCAGCGGCTTACTGAGAGAGTTAACGATCGCCTTCAGTACATGCTCCAAGCCCTGAAGAGTAGGCATAAGTTGCCTGGCATCATCCAGCAGCAGCTCCCAGTCCAAAGCCGCCAGGTGAGACCGGTTGTTTTCCCACTGGTTATGACATACACAAACCAACAGCTTTTTCATGCGCCGCTGTTCCCGATGTTGGGACAGGCTTTGCAGCACATGGGCACGCACGGCCGTCTGAGCAGATAGCTGGGCCGGGGTCAGAGCGGTCTTAGCACTCTCTTCCTGGCCCCCCACGAACCACTGGGTTGCAGGAGCATCTGTTGAGGAATCAGCCGCTTGAGCATATTCTGCTGAGGAATGGCCTACTTGAGGGTAGCCAGGCTGCGCATATCCCCCTTGAGCGGCATTAGAGAAAGCCTGCTGGGACTGGCCAGGGTTCCCCGCAGCATAAGCCGAAGGAAATGATTGGGGATGCGCTCCATGGGGGGGAGTAGGTGCAGCAGCCTCGTTCAATCCTTGGTTTTGATAGCCTGGATTTTGATAGCCTGGGTTCGTCCCATAATCGGGACCGTAGCCTTGCTGCTGTCCATGGGGCAAGCCACTATTGGGACTGGACTGGGGCTCATAATTGCCTTGGGGAGTTGCCCTAGCATCTCTGTAATTAGCTGGCGCTGGCGTATTGAAACCAGGATTGGCAACAGCAGCCGGATTGCCAGGATTAGCAGAGGAACCAGGGGCACCCGGAATTGCCAGAGGAAACTGAACTCGATTGACCATCACCGGCTGGGTGATGTCGTAGGTATCGAAATACAGATCATTGAGAACCTGGAGCACCACATTTGCCACATGGGCATAGGCAACAGGCTTATTCAGCGTTTTCACCACCCGGTTGAGCTGAAATTGCAACGCTTCCAAGGTGGGCGATCGCTCCCAAACGCCCTGGACAATCTCCTGGAGGCTAACTTGATTGAGACGCTCAGCATTGTCTTCCCAAACACCGTAGCAAGCACAATAGAGCAGCTTCTTGATTCTGGGGAGATTGGGATCGCGGGCGAGCGTGCTCACCACCCGCTCTAGCGGATCCAGGGATGTCATCGTCACCTCCGACGGTCAAACAGAATGCTTGGAGGTCAACCAGTGGGAACCGCGAGAGGCCACATAATGACGGGCCATAACCTCAGCACCGAAACCAGCTCAGCAAACCTAGAAGACTAGCTCTAAGATGCCCAGGGACAGCGGCGCATTGTACAGTTAGCCCATATAAATTTCTGAGATCTGACGGCTTTGCCATGGCCCCTTCGGTACAACCCTCCCCAGCCCAACGTTCCGCACCCAGAACGAACATCGGCATCATTGGTGGGGGACAACTGGCTTGGATGATGGGGCCAGCAGCCCAAAAACTCGGGCTCTCTCTACAAATCCAAACCCCGAGTGACAGCGACCCCGCCGTAGCGATCGCCACCCAAACCCATTTGGGAGCCATCCAAGACGTCGCTGTCACCCAAGCCCTGGCGGAGCAATGCGAAGTCATCACTTTCGAAAATGAATTCGTCGATTTAACAGCCCTCGAAGCCCTACACCAATCCGGCACCTACTTCGCCCCGGCCCTCAGCTCTCTCCAGCCCCTACTCGACAAGTTTGATCAGCGTGGCTATCTCCAGGGGCAAAACATTCCAGTACCGGAGTTCATTGCCCTAGAGAGCGTGGCGGAGGGCGATCGCTCCACCTGGCAAAATCCCCTTGGCTTTCCCGTCGTACTCAAAGCCCGCCGCCTGGGCTATGACGGCCAAGGCACCTCAGTGATCAAAACTGCTGAAGAACTCAAGACTGTCTTAGAGCGCGAGGGCTTTGACCCGTTCCTCCTCGAAGCCTTTGTCCCCTTCGAGCGAGAGCTAGCCATCATGGCAGCCCGGTCCAGCAGCGGCGAAATTGTCACCTACCCAGTCGTTGAGACGAAGCAGGAAAATCAGGTTTGTGCCTGGGTGTTAGCTCCTGCTGACGTCAGCAATGAAATACAGAAAGAGGTGAAAGCGATCGCCCAACGCATCCTCACAGGCCTCAATTTTGTCGGCATCCTCGGCGTGGAACTCTTCCAGACCGGCAATCAGGTCCAAGTCAACGAAATTGCCCCCCGCACCCATAACTCCGGTCACTACAGCCTCGATGCCTGTGTCACGTCTCAATTTGAGCAACAGCTTAGAGCAGTGAGCGATCGCCCCCTGGGCTCCGCCGACCTGACCGTCCCCGCCACCGTCATGGTCAACCTCCTCGGATACGAATCCGCCCGCAGCGACTATACCGAGAAGCGCCAGCAACTCTCCGCCCTGCCCAACGCCCACCTCTACTGGTATGGCAAAGCAGAGTCTAGACCAGGACGCAAACTTGGCCATGTCACTCTCAATTTGACGAGCACAGAGCCCACGGCGCAGCGACAAGAAGCGGAGAAAGCGATCGCCGCCGTCAATCAAATCTGGCCCACGGCATAACGACCAAAAGCGAACTCAGACTGACAGAACAAGGTTGACAAAATGTGTTTTTCGATACTGTTCTGAAGCTCAAACAAGCATCCGAAACTTCAGTCAACCTCCATCAGACCGAACTTAATTAAATAATTAATTAAGCTTTTAACTTCCGGATTTATGAATCAGCGTAAACTTGCTGATCTTTACGGCATAAACCTTTGCCCTAGGGGGTTAGCCCCCTAAAAAAATTAGGGAAAAACCGATCTGGTCAGCTTCAACAAGAATCGCTATGATGAGTTCAATTCACTGAGGCATTGGTGACTGCCAATAATGTTTTTTGATCTATGCCTTGTTTTAAAAGGGAACTAACCTGAGCGGTGGCAGTATACCGGGCTTGTACTCGGAAACTATAAACTGTTCGGTCGGATCCCCCCTGGAGTCTTCCAGGTCACAAACTGAGGTAAGACGGTGTCCCGGTGAAGGACAATTGCAAGAGCCCTGGCTTCTTAATTGAAGCCAGGGCTCTTGTTTTGAACATCTCCCCATCTATCAGCCTCCTGCTCACTCAGTCCAGGCAGGCTAGCGGAACCAGCGATGCCCTAACGCTCCCCATCAAAAGCGCGTACAATCGTTACCAGTATATTTGTACGCATCATGAGCGGTGACGCCCTCAGCCTGATCCTGGCCCTCATTATTGGCCTAGCCCTGGGCCTCATCCTCAGCGGAATCGGCTTTGCCTTGTTGATGCGCGCTCGCCTCCAAGCCCTACGGGAAAAAGCCAAAGCCGAAGTCGTGGCCGAACGAGCCACCATGGTGGAACGCCTCCAGAGCCAGGAGCAACAAGTCACCGCTCTCAAGGCTGTTCACCAATCCGCCGAAGCCGAGCTCCGCAAAGAGACCATGGCCCGCACCATGGCCGAAACCCGTCTGGAGGAAGAGCGACGTAGTGCCCAGGAAAAACTCACTCTCCTCAACGAAGCCCAGCTCCAACTGGCCGATGCCTTTAAAGCCCTCTCAGCCGATGCTCTGCGACAAAATAGCCAATCCTTCGTGGAACTTGCCCAGGGCAGCCTGTCCCAATACCAAGAGCGAGCCCAAGTCGATTTACATCAGCGCCAACGGGCCATTGACGATCTGGTAAAGCCTCTGGCAAATTCCCTAGAGAAGGTAGACAGCAAACTCCAAGAGCTAGAAACCAGCCGCATCTCCGCCTACGCCAGCCTTTCCGAACAGCTCAAATCCGTTGCCAGCACCCAGGCCCAGCTCCACCAGGAAACCACGAACCTGACCAAAGCCCTACGAGCCCCCACTGTGCGCGGGCGCTGGGGGGAAATTCAGCTCAAGCGCGTCGTTGAAATCGCCGGAATGGTGGAGCATTGCGATTTTGTTCAGCAGGCTTCTGTGGATACTGACAAAGGCAAGTTGCGACCGGACATGGTGATTAAGCTACCCAATGGCAAGAACATCATTGTGGATTCCAAGGCTCCGCTCCAGGCTTATCTAGAAGCTTTGGAAATTGAAGATGAAGCGGGGAAGCGCGATCGCCTCGCCACCCACGCCCGCCACATCCGCAACCATCTCACCCAGCTTGGCGCAAAATCCTACTGGTCCCAATTCCAGCCCGCCCCAGAATTTGTCGTCCTCTTCCTCCCCGGCGAAACATTCTTCAGCGCAGCCTTAGAACAGGACCCAGGGCTAATCGAATTCGGCGTGGACCGCAGCGTCATCCTCGCCACTCCTACCACCCTGATCGCCCTGCTCAAAGCCGTTGCCTACGGCTGGCGGCAGGAGCGCGTCGCCGAAAACACCCAGCAGGTGAGGGAGCTGGGCCAGGAACTCTACGATCGCACCCAAACCTTCGTCGGCCACTTCGTCAAACTGCGGCGTAACCTCAACAGCACCGTCGATTCCTTCAATAAAGCCGTCGGCTCCCTCGAATCCCGCGTCCTTGTCACTGCCAGAAAATTTGAAGCCCTGGGCACCGTCACGGGTGGCGAAATCGAAAACATCGAGAACATTGATCTAACGCCTCGCCAGCTACAGTCTGCAACGCCAGAGCAAGCTGAGATTGCCCCAGAGTTTGATTCGCCTAATCTCTAAAACCAACAGTTTCTCAGGCAACTACTTGAACTTCAGCTGTGCATATTTTGCGTAAAAGAGTCTGCCAGCGCCCCCTGCTCCACTATCAGAGGTTCTGCAGCTGAAGCCAGATCTCCATCTGTACACTCCTCATTCCAGACTCCAGCCAACCTTATTCTATTTGCAATTCAGATAGGAGCGGAAAGACCTCTCTGTGATAACTCAGTCCTTTTTTCCACGGTTCATGAATGCAGCAGCTGTGTCTCTGAAACTTTAATTGAAGTCTGAGCTTGAACAGTCACAGTAGATAATGCCCCATATCGGCCCGGTAGCAATTCACCAATGTCAGTCGCTGACAAAGGCTTGGAAAAGAAATAGCCCTGGGCAAACTTGCAGCCTAGAGACTTTAGCCAGTCCAGTTGCTGCTGGGTCTCAATGCCCTCAGCGATAGAATCCAAATCCAGTTGTTCGCTCAGGGCAATGATGATTTTGACTAACTGGTTATTGCGATCGCCAGCTTCCAGCCCACTCACGAAAGACCTGTCAATCTTAAGATTGTTACAGGGTAAAGCGCTCAAATACTGCAACGAAGAATAGCCCGTACCAAAATCATCAATACTAATGCGAATGCCCAGATTCGTTAGTTCCTCCAAATTCTGAATCGTCACCTCAATATTCTCAATTAACAGATTTTCCGTCACTTCCAAAGTCAAACATTGACTGTCCAGCCCGGTCTTCTTCAGAACTTGGCAGATTTCTTCTGAAAAGGTTGATTTCAGTAAGTCCTGAATCGACAGGTTTACACTCATCTTCAGGTGGGCGAGATTAGAAAACTCTGTCTGCCAATCAGACAGTTGCTGACAAGCCGTTTCTAAGACCCAAGTTGTCAGCTCTGTAATCAGACCCGTTTCCTCTGCCAATGGAATAAACTCACCGGGTGAAATGAAACCTAGCTCCGGATGCTGCCAACGAACTAAGGCCTCAAAGCCAGCTAGCTGGGAACTGTCCAAAGACATAATGGGCTGGTAATAGACCACAAATTCTTGGCGATCTAGCGCCTGGCGCATCTCTCGCTCCAGATTCAAGCGCCTCAGAGCTTGGGCATACATCGTTTCATCGAAAATGGCATAGCAATTGCGACCCCGCGCTTTCGCTTGGTACATCGCAATATCAGCATCGCGCAGTAACGCCGCAGGCGACTCGTAATATTTGCCCTTTAGAACGATGCCAATACTCGTCGTGACAAAGACCTCACGACCTTTCAAGGAAATGGAAGATTGAAAGGCTGTCAAAATCCGCTGGGCAATGTTGCAAACGGTCGTCGCATCTAAATCTTTCAATAGGATGACAAATTCATCTCCGCCAAACCGAGCAGCAATATCTCCATCGCGCAGACATCTCCCGAGTATCTCAGCCACAATCTTCAGCAGCTGGTCCCCCGCATGGTGGCCCAAGCTATCATTGACGATCTTAAAACGATCTAAATCTAAAAAGAGAACCGAGCATTGATTCATTTCACCTTCATTTGCCAGGGCGATCGCCGATTCCAGCTCATTGAGCAAAAAGCTACGATTCGGCAAATTTGTCAGGGAGTCATGTAAGGCGTTATGGAGAATCCGTTGTTCTGCTCGCTTGCGCTCCTCCAATTCATCCCTGGCTCGTTGGTAGGCTTCAGCTTGCTGGATTGCGATCGCCAACTGTACCGACAACTCTCTTAGAAGGCTCACTTCCTCTAAAATCCACTGGCGAGGCCCCTGGCTTTCTGTGGCACTAAAAATTCCCCATAGCTCACCATTTTGAAGAATGGGCACCAGGATTTGGGCTCGAACATTTAAGCCTTCCAATAACTCGCGATGGCAATCCGCCATTTCACGCTCATAAATATCTTCCACAACCTGCGTACGTCCCTGGCGATAAGCCTCAACCCAAGCCGGAGCATCAAAACAGGGATCTAGGACTGTTTTACCCAGATTTGAAGCCGCTCCTTCGACCACAGCCTCAGCTGTAATAACGACACTCCGGTCGGGCTGTAATCTCCAGATTGCAACACGTTCACAGTTCACCAGCGCTTGTACCTTGGTCACCGCAGTTTGTAGAACATCCTCCAACTGAAGAGAAGCTCTAACATCACTGGCAATGGAGGCTAACAACTGCTCTCGCTCAACTTTCAAACTCAAGGCCTGGGTGCGCGCCTGCACTTCCAGCTCTAGTTCCCTAGTCTTATCCTCCAGAAATTGGAATCTTTCCACTTCCAAGCCAGACACCCGCTGCTTCAGCTTCTCTACTAAATGGGATAGTTCGACGGGGCTTAGGGCTTTGAGAATCGTCGATTGGGTCACAATGCCTAGCAGTTCGCCCGCTTTGCCTTCCACGACAATTCGTCGCACAGCATGGCGCTGCATAAGTTGCTGAACCTCCCATAGAGAAGACTCGGGCGACACCGAAAAAAGCGGTGAGCTCATCACCATCACAGCTTTCAAATTGTCAAAGTCGAGCTCCAGCGCATTGAATTGAACGATATCTCGCTCAGTAATAATTCCAGTGGCAAATTGATGGAGCTCTCCCGCAGATGAGGTCCGTTCCTCAACTAAAATCAACGTGCTTACTCGGTGGGTGGCTAACATCTGGGCCACGTCACGCACAGAAATCTGGGGCGAAGCCGCAACAACTTCTGCAGACATCACCTCAAAGACAGTTTGCGATCGCAACATATCCACAGGACGCAACAACTGTCTGAGGCTCTCGTGGGTAACCAGTCCCTGAATATTGCCCTGATTATCCACCACGGGGAGATGGCGAATGTGATGCTGCCAAAATAAGTTAAGGACGACAAAGGGATCACAAAATTCCGATTGTTTTAGCGTAATAACCTCTGAGGTCATTACCTCCCCCACGGTCAATTCATCCTGGGCTACACCATGGCTTTGGGAACTCAAGCGAACAATATCGCGTTCGGTCAAGATGCCGACAAAGAGCCCATCTTCAACAACAAATAAGCAACTAGAACGCGCATCCTGGTAAAGCTTTTCAAGTTCATTATTACTGCCTTGCTTAATCGCACAGCAATCGCGCAGAGCACTCATCTGCACAACTGCCACGCTAACCAACATCTCAGGATGAACAGTCATGGGATCTCGGATGATGGCTTCCATCAAGTCCACATCCGAGAGATTAGACGGTTGCATCAAAGACATCCAGAGAAGAATGAAGGGAAAAAGCAGATAAAATCACAAAAAGAATTTTAAAAATGATTTAGTCTCATAGTCTTAATATTCCCTTCAGAACCAAGGCCGTTCATCAGTGAATCGGCTCAATTGTGAAGAAAAATAAGGGGCTATTTCTACAGTTCAATGGAGCCTAGCCAGTCCGCAAATCCTCGCAAAAGTCAGCCTGAAATGGTGCGTGTTATTGCCCAAAGTCCTCAACTCAACAAACAAAAATCCCAATGATCAGCCCTATTGCGTTTCTGACCTCTCGTTAAGCTGCCAGCCAGGGGTGATACCTGACTTTTGCAGGGTGCTGACCTGTCATCCAGGAGACAAATTAATGCTGTATTGGCTTAGGAAGTCTTTGAGCGATCGCTGAAACTCCTCCTGTCGAAAGCTTTTCCAAGCCTGATCCAGGTTCTTCTCTTCTAGAAAATCCAAAACTGGCGGGGCAAATCCCTTCTGAATCAAGGCCTTAAGACGCCTGCCAACCAAATGGCGCAGAGCCTCATCTGCAAACAAAGGGTCACTCAATTCATTTTGAGCAAAGCTCTCGGCAAATCTCCCCATAACCGAGAGATCAGCCTCGTGGATTGGACTAGGCAACGCCAGCCAATCATCCGAAATCAAAATATGGCGCACTTGATCTATAAAAGCTTTCTCCTTTGCAGGGATTGCTTTTTCATCAGCATCGCAAAGCCCCGCAATACTGGACTCGGAAACTAGCTGAAGCTGCCCTATGGATCGCTGTAGATAAAGGGTTTCATGCTCTTGTGCCACGCTGAATTCATTGAGAAGGGATTGATAGTTAATTGAGATGTGGGCAGACATCGTATTCAAATGCTCAGAAACCTTGCCCCAACTCTCTCACAAGTCACAGGAACCCGACTCAATAAAAAAGGGTGAGCCGAAGCCCACCCTGAACAAGCATTATTCCGAGATTGCTAGGGCAGAGGCTTAGTCCTCAACGCCCTCAATGCGATCCTCAACTTCCTGGTACAGCTCACGCAGCAGATCCAGGTTCTGGTCATCGGTCTCCCAGTAGCCGCGACCATTGACTTCCAGCAAAGTGGTGACCATCTTGCGGAAGGAGTTGGGGTTGAGGTTCATGAGGCGATCGCGCATCTCCTTGTCTTTAATGAAAGTCTCATTGGCCTCCTCATAGACAAAGTTATCAACCGCATCCGCCGTTGCAGACCAACCCGAGGTGTAAGTCAGGCGCTTAGACAGCTCACGCACGCCCTCATAACCGTGGCTCAACATGCCCTCGTACCATTTGGGATTGAGCAGCTTGGTGCGAGAGTCGAGGCGAACGGTCTCAGACAGGGTACGTACCTGAGCATTGGCAGTGGTTGTATCCGCAATAAATGCCGTGGGCTTCTTACCGTCTTCGCGCAGGCTAGCCACCACCTTGGTGGGGTCAGAGTCGAAGTAGTGAGATACGTCCGTCAGCGAAATCTCCGAGGAATCGAGGTTTTGGAAGGAGACATCAGCGGTCTTGAGGCTCTCTTCAAAGATTTCCTTGGACTGCTTCATCTGACCGGGGTTGTCCGAGTCAAAGGCAAAGGACTTGCGCTCCAGGTACATGTTCTGAAGCTCGGATTCCTCACCCCAGGAGCTGTTCTCCACCGCCAGATTGACATTGGAGGAGTAGGAGCCAGAAGCATTGGAGAAGACACGCTGGGCGGCTTCGCGGACGGTGACGCCCAGCTTCTCGGCTTGCTCCATGGAGTGCTTGCGCACAAAGTTCATTTCCAGGGGCTCATCGGCTTCAGCCGCCATCTTGACTGCGCGGTCAATCAGGGCCATCTGGTTGACGAACAGGTCACGGAAAACGCCGGAGCAGTTGACCACTACGTCGATGCGTGGGCGACCCAGCTCTTCGAGGGACAGCAGCTCAAGCTTGTTGATGCGACCCAGGCTATCGGGCATGGGCCTAACACCCACGAACCAGAGGATTTGAGCCAGGGACTCGCCGTAGGTCTTGATGTTGTCTGTGCCCCAGAGAACGCAGGCGATGGTCTCGGGATAAGCGCCGTCATTTTCCGCTTTCTGGCGGTCAATCAGACGATCCACCACGACTTTTGCAGATACAACCGCTGCCTTCGTCGGAATGGACTGGGGGTCCAGGGCGTGGATGTTCTTGCCGGAGGGCAGAACGTTGGGGTTACGGATGGGGTCACCACCCGGGCCGGGCAGAACGTATTGACCGTCCAAGCCCTTAATCAGGCTATCCATCTCCAGGTCGGCACAGACCTGCTGAAGGCAGAAGGCCAGGTAGTCAAACAGAACGGTGAGCTGCTCTTCATCCAGCTCCTTGTAGCCCAACTTGCTCAACGCCTTGAGGTAAGCAGGCTTTTGCTTAATGCCCAAGAACTTGAGCACCTTCTTGAACCAGCTGAAGCGCTCGACTAGGTCAACCCGGCCTTCGCGGTTGGTCAGCTGACGCACCATGGCACCGACGGAAGCGCGGACGGCTTCGGTGATGTCTTGGCCCAGCTGCACGTCTTCCAGCACACCCAGGTCGCTGCCGCGATAGATGCTCTCCATGTCGCGGCCAAGGCTGCGGGCGATGATGGTGGGTAAGCCCCAGATACCTTCTTCTTCACGGTCCAGGCTAGCGATGTTGACCAAGGTTGCGACTGCTTCAGCGGCGCTAGGTGCCTTGCCAATCACATGCAAACCACAGGGCAGCAGACGAGATTCAATCTCCATCAGTTGCCGGTACACATTACCGACGACCTTGTCGCGATCTTCGATGGTCAGTTCATCATCTTCGCCGGGTAAATCAACATCTTTGTCGAGGTTGACCTGAACAGCGGTGCCAATGATGGTTTTGACGATGGAGTTCGCCCGCTCGGTTTCTCGCTGGGTCTGGTAGGAGCCCACTAGCTCGCCCAGTTCTTTCAAGCCCTTGTATAGACCTGCATTCTCAGCGGGGGGCGTTAGGTAGCTAATGGTGGTGGCGTAACCGCGACGCTTCGCGATGGTCGCCTCGGAGGGGTTGTTCGCCGCGTAGTAATAGAGGTCGGGGATATTGCCGATCAGGCTATCGGGATAGCAGGCACCGGACATACCCATTTGCTTACCGGGCATGAACTCCAAGGAGCCATGGGTACCGAAGTGCAGCACGGCATCGGCATCCAAAACCTTGGTGAGATAAGTGTAGTAAGCCGCAAAGCCATGGTGGGGGCTTGCACTGTGGCTATAGAGCATCATCATCGGGTCGCCCTCATAGCCAAAGGTAGGCTGGACGCCGATGAAGACATTGCCGAAGTGCTTGCCGTAGATCAGCAGGTTCTCACCATCGGTGTTGAGGGTGCCGGGAGCAGGTCCCCAGTTGGTTTCCAAAGCCTTGTGGTAAGGCGTTAGCCGCTCATACTCCGGCACCGACATCTTGTAGGCGATGTTCAGTTCGGGGCTGTTGTACTGGGCCTGGGCATCGTGGAGCACTTCCTCCATCAACGCCTTGGCATCCTTGGGCAACTTAGGAACGTCGTAGCCCTTAGACTTCATGTCCTCCAGGACGCAGTAGATGGAGCCAAACACGTCTAGATAAGCCGCTGTACCAACGTTGCCCTTATCTGGGGGGAAGGAGAAGACGGTGATGGCGACCTTCTTTTCCTTGCGGGGCTTGCGGTGGAGGTTGGCCCATTTAATGGAGCGCTGGGCAATCATCTCCACCCGGTCTTGCAGGGTGTGGGACTTGCCGGTGTTGCCGTCGCGTCCGGAGAGAACGATGGGCTCGATCGCGCCATCCAATTCAGGAATCGCGATTTGCAGCGCCACCTGAATGGGGTGCAGACCCAAGTCACTGTCTTCCCACTCTTCCGTAGTCTGGAAGACCAAGGGCAGCGCCACCATGTAGGGGCGGTTCAAGCGCTTGAGGGTATCAATCGCCTTGGGGTGATCCTGGCGAGCGGGACCACCGACCAGAGCAAAGCCAGTCAGAGAGACCGTGGCATCCACCAGGGCATCATCGGGCTCTAGGGGATCAAAGAAATAAGCATTCACAGGCTTGGAGAAGTCCAGGCCACCGTTGAAGACGGGAATTACGCGAGCGCCGCGATACTCCATCTCGGAAATCACTGCCACATAGTGGGCATCGTCGCCCGTAACAATATGAGAGCGCTGAAGCACGAGGCCAATGATGGGACCGTCTTGGGCAACATCCTTACGGGAATTGCTCCAGTTCATGTACTCCTTGATGTCTTCAAACATCTCAGGAGCCATGGGGTGCCAAATGCCCTGCTCGGGATAGACCACGGGCTCGGCGAATTCAACTTCTGCTTCTGCGTCGCTGTCTTTGTTGAGGACATAGCGATCGCTAATCATCAACAGGAAGTTCTCCAGGTTCTCAGGAGAGCCCCCCAGCCAATACTGGAAGCTCATCATGAAGCTGCGAGCATCCTTAGCTTTCTCAACCGGCAGATACTTCAGCACCTTAGGCAGAGTGCGCAGCAGCTTGAGCATGGCATCTTCGAAGCCCGCTGCGTCTTTCTGGCGGCGCTTCTTCATGAACTCGCCAATCATGCTCTTGGACTGGCCCAAGTTCGACATGGTGAACTTGCCCAGCTTGTTGAGGCGCATCACCTCAGGCATGGAGGGGAAGCAGATCGCAGCGTCTAGGCGATCGCGGTGAGGAGCAACCACCTCAGCCACCTTCACCGCCAAGTCTTCAATGAAGATCAAGGAAGCGATAAAGACGTTGGCTTCAGCAATGTCCTTCTTGAAGTTTTCGAAGTTCTCTTCATCGCGTAGCTCTTCAATCAGATAGCCGCTGATCTCAATTGCGACATCAGGATTGGTTTCATTGATGGTCCGCACAGCGGCAGACAGCGCACTCTGGTACTGAGATTCCAGTACGACGTAGACCACCTTTACTAAAGAACGACCTTTCAGATCGTCGGGGGTAATGTGACGGATGGTGGACTTGACGTAGGTGAACATCCAGGCAGAACTCCTCGGGGTGCTTGTTCTTGTTTGGGTGGTTGCCAGCGGTGGCGATCAGGCCGTGCGCCAATCCCATATGTCTAGCAATGGTGGACAGGTCGCAAGGGAGCAGGAATACCTATAACCCACTAAGATTTGTACCAAAAAATCGTCGGTCCCATAGGGGTTTGGTGAGTAGCTGACACAATTTGACAAGAAGCTCCGTGAAGCAATGAAACGTTCTGTCGCAAAGCTTGACTTTATGTATAAGCCATCGATCCTGGGGGGCTTTTGGGAGTGACAAAACGTAAGCCGGAGTAGAGGCCTTTCACTGCGACATACAATGACTCTCGCTCAATCTCAATTCTCTAGACTCCAGCGCTCCGCTATGCTTCGCCAGGGGTGTATTGCTCATGGATTCCCCTGCTATGAAACCTCGCTGTCCGTCTTTTCGCCCGCCCCATGCTCGACCTGACTCAGATTCTCATTCGGCCCTTTGAAACCGGCGATCGCGATTTCATCCTTAGCCTCGTCCCCCGCTTCATCGAAAAGGCTGTTCCCCCCGGCCGCAATGTCTTAGATCTCATCGCGGGTATCGAAAGGCCACTGCTGGAATTCATGGAAGAGCGTCCCCCCATCGATGTCCTCCTCATTGCCGAACAACCCAGTGATAACTTAGCCAGGCCAGAGCCCGAACGCCTGGGCTTTATCTTTCTCCAGGCCAAAGTCGATGGCTTCACCTTGGAGCGCCATGGCAATGTCTCAGATATCGCAGTGACCGCAGCAGCGGAAGGCAGTGGCTTGGGACGTTTGCTGATGGCGGAGGCGGAGCTATGGGCAAGGACGAAGGGCTATCGTTTCCTCACGCTCAACGCCTTTGCCAGTAATCGATCAGTGCGCGACTGGTACGAAGGTCAGGGCTATGAAGCCGACATGGTGCGATATTTCAAACCCTTAGCTTGAGCCAAGTTCAATCGCAGTGAAGGGCGGAGCAGTCAAATACTCGCCCATTGCCAAAAGAAAAAGACGCACCCGTAAGGTACGTCTTAACATTCCATATAGGAAATAGGCGGCTCAACTTTAGCCATTCGACTTGAAACGCAGCTTGACTCTAACCGCGCCTCAAATCATGTGAGGTCATCTGGGTTTATTGACGACCCAGCCTAAGCCAAGTTCCCGCTATCACCACTACCGACGATCGCCTTAACCCCCTCAAGGGTCGCGGGAATCGTACCAGGGTCCATAAACATCACCTTACTGCTGTCGCTCTCACCAATCTTCTGCCCCATGCGCAAATAATGCTCAGTTAGCAAGAACTGCAGCGCTTCCGCAGACTTGGGGTTATTTGAGAGAGCTTCACCCACAATTTTTAAGGCATCAGCAGTGGCATAGGCATTGAGCGCTGTTTGCTGCTTCTCAGCTTGGGCCTGCATCACCAGCGCTTTCTGGGCAGCCTCAGCATCCAGTAGCACAGACTTTTGCCGAGCTTCCGCATCCAGCACCCGCGCTTCTGCCTGGCCGCGAGCCGAGTTCACGGCTGATTCCCGCTCCCCTTCCGAAGTCAAAATCGCAGCCCGCTTCTGGCGCTCCGCTGCCATTTGCAATTCCATGGAGTCCAGGACAGCTTTAGAAGGCACAATCTCCCGCAGCTCCACGCGGGTGACCTTAACGCCCCAGGGGTCCGTAGCGGTGTCCAGCTCCCGCAGAAGAACCTCATTCACCTTGGTCCGAGCGGTAAAGGTCTCGTCTAGCTCCAAGTTGCCCATCTGCTCACGAATTTGAGTCAGCACTAGATTGACCATGGCATCCCGGAGGTTCTGCACCTTGTAGTAAGCCTTGGAAAGGTCAACGATGCGCCAGTAGACCACCGCATCAGCTGTGATAGAAACGTTGTCCTTAGTGATGCAGTTTTGAGGCGGAATATCCAGAACCCGCTCGCGGACGGTTTCCTTCGTTGCGATGCGATCCACAAACGGCACCATCAGGTTCAAGCCAGGCTCCAGCTTCTTGCCGTTGTACTTGCCCAAGGTTTCAACGAGGGCCTGGTCGCCCTGGTTAATAATTTTGATGGAACTGGCTAGCGTGCCACCGCCCATCGCCAAAATGATAAAAGCGAAGAATCCTTCCATTTCGTCCTAATTCTCCAAAATGTTCATCGCACAACTAGTCAAAATTCCGTCTTAAGACCCATCAGCTCTATCTCAAGGGTGTATTGAGTCTAGGATTCACCGCTTGAATTAAAAGGCAACGCCGCTTAAAGTAACGCAGCTTCTGGCATCACAATCAACGTATTGCCTTCTTGGCGGACTACGCTGACAGATTGATTCGCCGCAATTTCTAGCTCAGGGTCATAGGCGCGCGCCTGCCAGGAACCACCTTCATAGATCACACGCCCCACGTCTCCAGCAGGAATCGAAGTCAAGGTCTTGGCATCTATGGAATCCATTCGCCAACTACGGTTGCGGCGGCCCTGGGATAAACGACGAAACCAAAGAATCAAGAGGGTCGAAAGAACAAACCAGAGCAGGGCCTGAAGCCATAGCTGGGGAATGACCAACGCAGCGATCGCCACGCCAAAGGCAGCAATCCCCAAGGCAGACTCAGTAAAGGCCGATGGGACAAAAACTTCCATCAGGCAAAAAACAATGCCTAGAAAAGCCCAGAGATAAGCCGGAGAGATCGCCATAGGTGATATCCAATGCTTGATAAACAGTCTTTGGAATAAGCGGACAGACTAGACGAGTTAAACGTTCGTTGTACTGATGAGATCTACAGATTCAACTCCGTAAATTTCGTGAGAAATTCCCAAGCCCCCAAGCTCAGACAAAACCTCTCGGCGAAGTTATTGCATAAGCCCAGCTCAAAGCTTTCTCAACCACTGAATCCCTTCCTCTAAGCTAATCGCCCTGCCTCAAAAGTAGGGACGGCACCGTCACAAATAGCAAAGATTCCTGGGGAACTTAGACCATTCAATCCTCGACAGGTTGGCAGACATTCCCCCTAGCGTTTCCCTAGGCATTCAACACAGCGGCGCAGTCTAAACTACACTGATGCTGCCGTTGGGCAATGGCCAAGGTTAAACCAACCCGTCAGCCCAGTGAGCACTCCCCCTGTCAGCTCGCTCTACCCCTCGCAACTCAGCTCCCATGACTGGTCCAATCGCAACCATGGAACCCCTGACCAACCCATACCTTTGGGCCCTCGGCGATGCAGCGCGAGACCTGGCCCCTGGTGTGGAAATTGCAGGACGCTACCGCGTTGTGGCTCCCCAGGTATGGCTGGACATGAAGCCCGAGCAATCCGTAGAGCATCCTGAGGATATTCACCGGGAGCTCCTGCCTTATCTCTACCTCTATCCCCAGCGCCTCCACTTACCCGTCGTTTATGACGTATGTCTCGTGGAAGATGATGATGCGCCAGTGGTTCTGCTAGAGAATGTCCCCCTAGAAGGAGCCGGTGGCCTCCTGCCCACCTTCACTGAGCAGCTCACCCAGTCCAGCTCCCTGCGCCAAACCTCTTGGTTTTGGCAAATCCTGAGTCTCTGGGAGCCCCTTGCAGAGATGGGCGTTGCAGCAAGCCTCTTAGTAGATGAAAACCTTCGAGTGGAAGGCTGGCGCTTACGGCTACGAGAGCTATATGCCGCATCGGGCAAAGACAAGCCCCTAGGATTTGGCCTTGCCAAGCAGCGCTACGTGGGTAATGTGACGCTACCTGACTTATCAACATTGGGGGAGCAATGGAACCAATGGGCTAGCCAAAGCCACCAGGATATCCGCGCAGAACTCCTAGCCATTGGCTCACAGCTCCAAGAACCCGGTGCCAGCCTGACAGAGATTTCCCACCGCCTCAACCTGTTGGTGCTCAAGCAATCCGCTCAGTTCCCCCTACGGATGCAGTCTGCGGGGCAAACGGACTCCGGTCCTCAACACCGCCAGAATGAGGACAGTTGCTATCCCTTGCCCTCGGACCTGAAGAACCGAGGCATGGTGCCGGATAGCCAGCTCATTCCCCATCTGTCCATTGTTTGTGATGGCATCGGCGGTCACGAAGGGGGCGAAGTCGCCAGTCAGATGGCGGTGCGATCGCTCAAGCTGCAAATGCAGGCCTTCCTCAACGAATTCTCCACCAGCACCAGCCCCGTTCCCCCCGAAGTGATCATGGAGCAACTGGCAGCCGCTGCCCGCGTCGCCAACAACCTGATCAGCAGCCAAAACAACGCCCAATCCCGCAACGCTCGCCAGCGCATGGGTACCACCCTAGTCATGGCCGTCCATGTCCAACAACCCCTCGCCCCGGAAGGTCCCTTTAGCCATGAGATCTACCTCGTCAACGTAGGCGATAGCCGAGGCTACTGGATCACCGAACGCCACTGCCAGGGTCTCACCGTGGACAACGACGTTGCTACACGAGAAGTCCGTACAGGCCGAAGCTTCTATCGCAGCGCCCTCCAGCGCAGCGACGGCGGCTCCCTAACCCAGGCCCTGGGCACCCGCGATGGCGAGAACCTATCTGTGTCAGTTCAGCGTCTCATCCTCGATGAAGATGGTTTGCTCTTGCTTTGTTCTGATGGCCTTAGCGACAACGGTCAGGTGGAGCAGGCCTGGGCCGATACAGTGGCCCCTGTTATGGGAGGCCAAGTCACCCTTGAGCAAGCTGCCCAAGACTGGGTCAATCTAGCCAATGAACGCAACGGCCACGACAATACCTCTGTCGTCGTCAACCGCTGCCGTGTATCACCGGAGTACCCCGTGCTCATGGCTGGCGAACCCACCGTCGAAGACAGCACCCCAGCGGACTCTCTCACAGCGGCATCCGAAGCCCTCCGTGCCACTGTCCCCTCCAATGCCGCAGCTCCACCACAAAAGACTGGACGCTTCGGTGCCATGCTGCGGGCGCTCTTCAGCATTCTGTTAATCCTTGGCTTGGGCGGTTTGATTGGCTTTATTGCCTTCCGCCAGTTGAACAAAGAACGACAGCCTGAACTGCCGGTGAACGAAGCCTTGGATGGCGATGTGCTTCTCCCCCCAGTCGCTCCAGAGGTCGATGCTGATTCAACAGAATTAGACATCATCGACCCCAATGATTCCGAGAGTGGCTTGCAAGATGATGCTGATGGGATTGTCTCTCCTGAAGGAGCCGATCGCAGGGAAGAGAATCTGTTTGATGGTGAGTCGGTCGAACCCGATGAAACGCTGCCGGAAATCATCGAGTAAAAGCCGCCTCTCAACTCAGCAGCTAGCGCGAACCCCTCTCACTGAGGCGACTTCAAGGCAAAGTCCTATTGTCCCTGGGGGAACTAAGCTGAAGCTCAGTCTGGCCATATAACCGGCTCGGGCAGTTGCCTCCACACCTAGCCTAGTCAGATGACGCTGTAATATTAATCTGAGTAACATCCCTTTTGAGCCCGGTCCGTTATGAAAACGGCTGGTCCCTGCTCAGCTCGTGCTTGGAGAAGCGTTTATGAAAGTTGGCGATCGCGTTCGCGTCAAAGAATCAATCACGGTGTATCACTTCCCCAAGAAGATTCACCAAGCCGTTGACCTCAAAGGCATGGAAGGTGAAATCACCAAACTTGCGACGGAATACGAAGGCAAGCACATTAGTGCCAACTTCCCCCTCCACGTCAAGGTTGATGCTGAGAAGCCCTTCTTCACTCACCTGCGGGAAGACGAGCTGGAAGTCATTAGCTAGCTGAACTGGGGAGCAACCAAGCTTCTAGAGCTTCTGGCTCAACTCAAGGCAGTTCCACAAATAAAAGGGTAGGCACTTACATCTGGAGCGCCTACCCTTTTATTTTGCAGCTATGACGGCCTAGCGACGCCAGCGAAACCAAGACCGAATATCAATATCATTGGCCATGGAGGCTGCTTCCTGTTGGTTTTGCAGCGCGATCGCCTCATACCAGCGGCAATAATCTTCAAACGCCTGTCGCTGATCAATCTCCCAGCGAAACGCATGGGCCAATTGCTGCCCTGCAAAGATCTCTGGTGTGGCAGGTAATGAAGTGAGCTCAACCAAATTTGCCTGGGGCTGCTGCAACACAGAACGCAGAGGTGAAACCTGGAGAGACTGAAGCGGATCTTCGTAAGCCATGGGCATTTAGGGGAGGCGCTATCGTGACCCTAACACAGCCAAAATCCTCAGGGGGTAGCCGCTGATGCTATCTCACCATTGCTGTTACATTCAGCCCAATCCCTCTCTCAGAGAAGGTTTCACAACGCCCACAGGCACAAACTTGCAGGGTCCGCGTTACAAAACTTCAGTGAAAACAGACCTTTGATTGCGATTGTTTGCCTCAATCTTCTCGGCATCTACCTAGCGGAATAGACTAAGTTCAACAGCGCGCCGAAGGGTGTGCGATGGGAGATGTGGTAGTCGCCCATAAATTTGCAGGATGCCATCGCTTCGACGGTATCCTGCTATTTTTTTGC
>CALECT010000204.1 GCA_937949725.1 uncultured Pseudanabaenaceae cyanobacterium | reverse complement strand
TGGGTGACAACGGGATAGTTGACGATGAAGTTGGAGAGGGTGGCAGCGGCGATCGCCCTCTCGGCATAGCCAGGAATGCCAGCTCGGTCCTCGAAATAGTTGAGAATTGAGGAATTCACCTGGCTTCCAGCCAGCCCTTGGGTATTGGCCAGGATCGTAATGGCCTGGGCGCGAGTAATGGGTTGAGTGGGCCTGAAAAGGTTGCCGGGATAGCCTGCGAGGAAGCCTTTCTCATAGGCCTGGGAGATCGCGCCCTTCGCCCAATAATCCGGAGCCACATCGGAAAAGTTTGGCGCCTGGCGAACAGGCACTGCGCTGGGAAACATCTGGATCATCACCGCTGCGAATTCGGCGCGGGTCATGGTTCCTTGGGGACGAAAGCGACCGTCGCCATCGCCTCGCAGCAATTGCTTGAGGGCCATGCCTTCGATACAGGCAGAAGCCCAGTAGCCGCTCGTATCGCTAAACTGGGGAGAGCCAGCTAAAATAATCGGCCTGGCGGGGTGGTGGAGATGGTTGGTAGGGGCCGTCGTTATCTGAGTTTGGGAGATCGCCTCACTGGGAAACCCCAATAACACTAGCGAAACCAAGCATTGTGAAACAACTCTCCACTTACCCATAAAGCTGGAGCCCTTATGAGCCCCAACGGTTTGACACTCCATAACGCCTGACCTCTGACCCGTTATTTGTCAGCTTCAGCTTACCGGGTTAAGCGCTAAGGGGTTGCTGCACAGGAGTCACACTGGCCCCGCACCGTCACCTCATAATCCTCAACTTTCAAGCCGGGCCGCAGCTTGTTGAGCGAAATATTTTGAAACTGTTCCCAGGCAATATCTTCAATCGCTCCGCAGGACTGGCAGCGAAAATGGTGGTGAGGTCCAACATTGGCGTCGTAACGACAAATGCCTTCTTCTAGCAACACCTCACGCACTAAGCCAACGTCACGCAAGGCTTGGAGGGAGCTATATACCGTGGCTTGGGATGAGGTCGGTGCATCTTGATTGAGGTCACCCAAGATTTGCTCCGCTGTGGGGTGGTCGGCACGACTAAGCAGGTTGGAGTACACGGCAAAACGCTGAGGAGTCACTCTGAGTCCCTTTTCACGCAGCGTACTTACAATTTGATCAACGGGCTGTTGCATTTTGATCTGCCTCCAACGGCAACCCTGTTAACGGACCCTCACCCCTGATTAAAAGGATGCGCTTTTTCTGTAGGCTGAGCCCTGAACTCAATGTTCCCAGCTGAATCCCACGGAATTACACAGCGATCGCGTTTGCACGAAAGCTTTAATTATTTTTCAAGCTTAGCCTTTACGGAACTTGACATCTGAATCAAGAATAGCATTCCTTTCTGGGAAACAGCCTCAACCAGGGGCGAATCTCAGGAATAAAAAATATTGTGAAGGCATCAGTTCCTAAGTTAGAATAATTCCAGATTGCAGACGCAGTTGCCGCTTCATTGTGCCTGCGAGCAGATAGCGGTCTGAATGTATTTATTTCTTGTGAGGCCTTAATTCCATGGCAGTTATCGAACGCGTTCCTAACGTTACCTTTAAGACCCGTGTCCGCGATGAGTCCATTGGCGGCCCCAACCCCTTTGATTGGAAAGACCTAACGACTCAAGAGATCTTTGGCGGTAAGAAAGTCGTTGTGTTCTCCTTGCCTGGTGCGTTCACCCCCACCTGCTCCTCCAACCATCTGCCCCGCTACGAAGAGCTCTATGACGAGTTCAAGGCTGCAGGTGTTGATGCCATCGTTTGCGTTTCTGTGAACGATGCCTTTGTTATGTTCCAGTGGGGCAAGCAAGTCGGTGCTAAGAATGTCTTCCTGCTGCCCGATGGCAACGGTGAGTTCACCCGCAAGATGGGCATGCTCGTCGCTAAGGACAACCTGGGCTTCGGTGCTCGCTCCTGGCGCTACTCCATGCTGGTTAACGATGGTGCGATCGAGAAGATCTTCACCGAGCCTGACTTCGCTGACAACTGCCCCACCGACCCCTTCGAGGTCTCTGACGCTGACACCATGCTGGCGCACCTGAAAGGCACCAAGTCTGCTGGTATCGCTACTCCTCGTGAATTCGTGGGCTAAATCCCCTAATTTGCTAAGCCGACTTTAATCCAGAGTTCAAGTCAGGCTCAGTGATTCCTCAGCTCTCCCATCTAGTTTAGACAGGGTCGGGAGAGCTGTTTTGCTTTCAGTCCAGCGGATGCGTATGGGGCTTTCCCCTGGCGTCTCTTGAATGGGCGACGGCTCCCTGCACCGAACCATTCTTTCTTCACCACTCCCTGCTGCTTGTTAGGAGGTCCGCTATGAAACTCTCCAGTAAAAATATTGAAACTCGCTTGGATACGGTCTACGACGCGATCGTCGTGGGCGGTGGCATGGGTGGGTTGTCAGCGGCTATCTATCTGGCACGCTATGGCCTCAAGTGCCTAGTTGTGGAGAAGGGGCGTGGGCGATCGTTCTGGATGCAGGACACGCGAAACTTCTTGGGCCAAGATCCCACTGCGCCGGGCCGGGACATCATTAAGCATGGCACTGAGCAGGCCTTGGGCTGGGGCGCAGACTTCCTCCGAGGCTTTGTGGAAGAGGTGACCGATGAAGGGGAAACCTTCGCCGTTAAGGTCAAGATTGGCAAGAAGGATGAGGTCGGCCATACGCTGCGTACCAAATATGTCGTTGCCGCTTCGGGCATTATGGACAACTTGCCCAAGCTGGAGAACATGCAAAATGTTTATGACTATGCGGGCTATACGCTCCATGTCTGCATGATTTGTGATGGCTTCGACATGTGGGACCAGAAGGCGGCGCTCATTGTGAATACAGAGGGCCAAATGAATGCGGCCTTTGTGCTCAACTGGTTCACGCCTTACATCTCTGTGTTCAGCCATGGCCTGTTTGAGGTCAGTGCTGAGATGAAGCAGAAGCTAGCTGACCATGGCTATCCCCTCTATGAGCAGCCCATTGCCAAGTTCCATGGCGAAGACCACAAAATGAGTGGCCTGGAGCTGGCTGATGGCACGATGGTGGAAGCTACGACAGGTCTAATCGGGATGGGGTCTCATTATCACAATGAGTATCTCAAGGGGATTGAGCTGGAGTACAACGGCAAGAATCTCGTGACCGATGACATGTGTAAGACTAGCCACGATCGCATTTTCGCCCTTGGTGATCTTAAGCAAGGTCTGAACCAAGTTTCCATTGCGGTTGCCGATGGAACCCTGGCGGCAACGCAAATCTGGCGGACGACTCGCCGAGCCAGTGAGCCGCGCAAGTGGGAAGAGAATCTTGCCAAGGCCTCTGCTTAGTCTTTCCCTTTTGACTTACGAGCCCCTGTCTAATCACTTTAGAAAGGGGCTCTTTGTTGCCGTAGCGTTTCTGGAGAGTTATAGCGGGAGAAAGTCTGGCGATGCCTGCCTCCTTAGCAGGCTGTCGTCCACTCTGACAAAGTGGAGCCCTTACCAAAATGGAACAATGTCTTTCAATAGGCGGAGCAGCTTGAGCTGGAATATCAGAGACTGTATCTCTGGATTCACCGCGACGGCCCCCCCCGGTGCCTCAGCCAGCTCCTGCTCTAGCTCTGCATATTCCACGGGGGAGAGTGGGCTGCCATCTATGGGCGATCGCCCCTGCAAAATGACCTCTTCCCGAAGCACTTCTTCAGGCACATCATCTGGTGGAGGCAAGGCTGAAACGAGCTTGCTCCGAAAAGCAATCGTCGAAGCTGAAACGATCATTAGGGCAGCAGCGACGAGACCGAATCTTATGTGATGGAGCCTAAAGTCAGCCATCTAACCTCTCTTATTGGCATTCCGCTGGAGCTTTTTCTTGCCCCCATTCTCACTAAATTGAGTGCTATGGATAGCTCTGAGTGCAGCCAACTTACGTATGGAGTGATTTTAATTCTATTGTGGATTTTCAGAGGAAAGCCAGCTAGGGATGGTAAATCTATCCACATTTAAAGAATCTTTCGGTTCATGGTCTGCGTACTTTCAGTTTTTCTTTTTGGAAAGGGCTTGGGCGATCGCCAAAAGCCCCAAGGATTACTGACTCTATAAGGCTGAATATCTGGGCATCTTAGGAATACTTCCTTACTTTGCTATAGCTGGATTTCCCAGATGATCTCCTCCCCGGTTGATTCCCTTCGAGCAGGCGCAGCTGCCATTAAAGCTAAGCAATTTGGTGCTGCGATCGCGCATCTCGAAGTCTATTGCAACGCCAATGTAGGCGTGGAATCC
>CALECT010000203.1 GCA_937949725.1 uncultured Pseudanabaenaceae cyanobacterium | reverse complement strand
CCCACCGCCCAGAGATAGCGACGGGGGATAGGAGTACCGCAACGATGACAGATGGAATCGTGACTGCTGTTGGCAGACTGACATCGAGCGTTCGCGCAATGAAGTGTGAAGGGGGCGATGGCCATAGCAGAAGGATTTGGTGAAGCGCGTAGACCGGGTATCTAAATGACCCAAATACTACTGCGAGTCCCTGACAACCAACTTAGGATTCCCCAGATTCGTCTTGAGATTCGACTTGGGGCAAACCCATGCTGTAATTCAGTACTCGAGCATTGAGATTGTACGAAACCTGGCCCTGTTGTAGCAGATCACGAATACAGTGCTCTAAATCCGAACCAATTCGTCGCAAATTATACTCAGTCAAATCTGCTCCGGCGTAGGACTCAACCAGGGCATCAAACTTACGGTAGACCTTGCGTAGGGACTCCTCAGTCCAGTTGAGTTCGTTATCGGGGTCAACGTCCAGGGTCAGCACGCTATTGCTGGGCTTGAGTTCATTGTCCTCAATCTCAGCGGTAAAGATGCGGACATGGCGGGTGGTGGATTTGAGTAGCATGGCGATCATGTCATTGCAGCACGTTCTCCATTATGGGGAGGCCCAGACCCCCAGAGCAATTGATTGAGGGGAATTCATCCCGTAATCTTCAGTTCTCCAAGGACTTGCCCCTGCCTGCAAGGACTAAGAAGCTTCCTCCGAGATCGCCGCTTGGTAGATCGGCAGCAACACCGCAAAAGTAGAGCCCTGGCCTAAACGACTATTCACCGTAATGGAGCCCCCGCAGCGTAGTAGGAGCTGCTGGACAATGGTCAGCCCTAGGCCTGCGCCACTGGTGTCATCGACGCCCTGGGAGCGTACACGGTAAAAGCGATTAAAGATTTTGGGAATCTCGCTGATGGCGATGCCCACCCCGGTGTCCTGGACATCAATTTGCAAGTAGTCACCCTGGCGCTTGGCCCGCACCCAAATGCGCCCTCCCTTGCCGGTGCATTTAATGCTGTTGTGCAGCAAGTTCACCAGCACTTGGCGCAACCAGGGCACCAGACAGGAAACAGCTGGCAGGTCTTCTGGAATGCTGTAGGTCAAGGAAATTTCCTTTTCCTGGGCCAAGGATTGGTAAGTGCTCACCACCCCCGGCACAATCTCGCTCAAAGTGAGCGGTTGCATGGCTTGGTCACCGGCCTGTTCAATTTGGCTCAGGTCCAGCAAGCCCCGGATGAGGGAGCTTTGGCGATCGCATTCCGTGTTCAGCAGCTGAATATAGCGTTGACGTTGGGGAGGCTTGAGGCTCGCAGACCCCAAGAGCGACAGCGCCGTCTTCATATTCGTCAGGGGTGTGCGCAGTTCCTGAACTACCATGCTCAAGAATTCATCCTTGAGACGAATCGCATTGAGCAACTCTTCGTGCTGAAGCTGGTGAGTTTCGGCCTGTTCTACTTGCTTACGGTAGGTACTTAAGCGTCTCCAGAGCCCCTCCTGGCGCTGAAACTGCTTCATCAGCCATTGGTTGAGCAGCTCCATCTCCGGCGACAGGGCCCCCGGAGTGACAAACAACTTCCCCCAGTGGCGCAGTAGAGCCTCTACAGCAATGCTGGCCTGGCTGGCATCTTGGGTCGTTTGGCTGTGGTTTGCATGGGATGCAGGACCGCCTAAGTTCACTCGCAAATAATTGGTCGGGACCTGGGTCAGTAAAGACTGTATTTCGCCCAAGACTCGACAGATCACAATGGGGTTGCAGGTATAGACCATGCGGAGTTGAGAGCGATTCTCGGTCGAGGTACTGCGACCCTCCACCGCATTCTCCTCAGCTTCGTCAGGGTGATTGCCCCCAGACTCTGCACCAGCACTCAGCTCACTCATGGCCGCCGTTTCGCTGAGGTCTGGGGGAACGACTGCTTCAGCGCCGTTGAGCTTAAAGCGTCTGGCCAGAATCAGCCCTTGGAACTGGGGGGACGTCACCAGCAAAAAATATTCGCCGCTGAGGATGCCCCCCCGCTCAATGGGAATTGACACCATGGGAGCCACAGCACTGCGCTCCAACCAGTCCTCACCTTCGTCATCCTGGAGGGAGAGGCGACCCGGCTCGGGACAGCCCAACTCCAGAGGCAGCAAAGAATCTTCTAGCTGACTGGCGTCGGCCCCCAGCTGGCTCAGGGCACGAGACTCCAGATCCTTCGGCAAGAAAAAGTTAAAGGCAACCTGGGCCTCTGCGGACTGCTTGCAGTAGCGCTCCAGCTCTAGCTGCCAACTTTCTCCCCGAGGCAGCTTGGACCAAAGCATTGTCGGACCCTGGTGATCCACCAACAGGTCCACAAAACTCGTCATGGCTGCCCGTAACGTCGTGGAGCCCATCGCCACGGATTGCAGATCAGGCTCTAGCTCAGTGACCAATTCATAGAGAGAGGTCACGGCAGGAACATCTAAACCGGATGGCGCCGGTACAGCGCGGAGACGGGCTTTTGAAGAGGCTGACGGACTAGAGGTCACCACAGTATTTGCCTGTTGCTAGGGAGAATCCAAAAGATGGGGTTGTTTAGAGAATTCCCCAATTGGAGAAAAATTTATACCGCCTCTACATCAGTATGCATTATTTAACAATTGTCGATGGGGCTAAATATACGTAGGAGCCAGGGCGATCACCCCATGGGCAAGGGCGGCCAACTTACGATGTAATGCAATATCAATGGGCTAACCCGGTGCTAGAAAGGTCTCAGATTTCCAGCCGACGTGACGCTCTTCTGCTCCCAGAGAATCTCATTGAAAACCTCATCATCAGGGGGCTTCAGCGGCATCATAGCCGACCTCTATTGCAAATAAATGTAGGGGAATTTCAGCTCTGCTCTTCCATAAATCGACGGCCTATGTATAGTAGTCAGGCAGATTTAAGGTCTCAGATCTAAAAAGATCTTCAATAACCTTGCAGCGCTGTAAACGTGATCGTTTCCCTGACGTCCGTCGCCCCGAGAAACCCCGACTCCTCTAGTTTGACTTTGTCTAGAGAGTTGCTGAGCAATCCCTTGCAGTTGCCCCATGCCCACAACAACCCTTTCCAAGCAAGCCACCACGACGAAGCCAGAGCGGGCGGTCCATCACTCCCAACGTGCTGCTTTTCAAGGCACAGCGGTGAAGGATTCCACTGCCTCTAAGGCAGCACCGGAAAAGAACCAGACAACTGCTAAGACAACACCCCACCATCAAGCCCAGTCTCAGAGCCAGGCCGACCCAGCAGCCCCCATGGTGGCCCTGGAGAACGTCAGCAAAATCTACCGCCAGGGCAGCTGCGGCCTTAGAGATGTCAATCTGACCTTACCTAAAGGCGGTTTTCTCTTCGTCACCGGCCCCTCAGGCTCAGGAAAAACGACCCTGCTGAAGCTGCTCTATGGGGCAGAGCGCCCCACTGACGGTTCGATCTCGGTTAATAGCCAAGAGATTCATGGGCTGAAAGGCGATCGCCTCTCCCGCTTCCGTCGTCAGCTAGGTGTGGTCTTCCAGGACTACAAGCTCATCCCCAACCGCACCGTCAGCGAAAACGTCGCCTTCGCCCTATGGGCCCAGGGCTGCCAGAAGGGTGACATTGCCCGTCGGCTGGCCCCCACCTTGCGCCTCGTTGGCCTACAGCACAAGGCCGAATGCTTTCCCAGCCAGCTCTCCGGTGGCGAGCAGCAGCGGGTCAGCTTGGCCCGCGCCATTGTGGGTACACCTCCACTCATTCTGGCCGATGAGCCCACAGGCAACCTGGACCCCGAGAACTCTCGGCAGGTCATTCGCATCCTCAACAGGCTCAACGCCATGGGAGCAACCGTGGTGGTCACCACCCATGATCTTCACCTCGTCAAACAATCAAAGCACCCCGTGATTCAGCTCCAGGATGGCAAGCTTTCCTGGCTAAGGAAATAAGCCGCAGCATTCTCGATCCCCTGCCATAGCCGGGAGGGGGGTAAACCGATCCCCATTGCTTTCTGAACTCCAGCAGATCGCCATGGGGATTTTGTCTTTTTGGGCTTCAGCTTCGGCTTCGGGGAGTTGCCAGCCTGATCGCTATTACTCCATCTGTGATTGCAGAGAAGCGGCGATCGCCATCCAGCCGTAACATCCCAGGGATCTAACGTCAGTAATTCTCAACAGAAGATTGCGAGAGGTAAAGAAAGCCTTAGATAGCGGGCTGGGATCGCTATTTAGGGGATCGCTCTGGGCACTCATAGAACATCGCCAGTTCGCAACCGCATTGTCCGCCCACCGCCACGCCCTGGAGAAATTAGTCATGACTTCTACCTACAGCCAGTCCCCCGCAACCCCCATCGATCAAGCCTGGACTCATCAACAGCCCTTGTCCGAAGCAGTGATCCTAGAATTACTTGAAAATCGCCGCCTCGCAGGAATGAACCTGCACAATGCTCAAATGAGCGGCATGGACCTCAGCAAGGTTGACCTGAGCGGAGCGGACTTAAGCGGAGCAGACTTGAGTGGCGCAAATCTCACCGGAGCTAACCTGCGCAATGCAGACCTCAGCCACGCTCGTCTCGCCCAAGCCAACCTGAGCGAAGCCTTTCTCAACGGTGCCAGCCTCTGCGAAGCAAACTTGGCCCATAGCCATTGCAGCAACGCCAGCTTCCTGGGAGCCATGCTCTATCGCTGCGACTTCACTAGTGCCAACCTGAACTGGGCTGTGATGACCCATACCTATGCAGTGGAAGCTATTTTTGATGGCTCTAACCTGCGCCACGGAGATCTGCGTTGGAGCAACCTCAGCCGCGCCAGTCTCGAACTGTGCGATTTAGAAGGTATTCGTCTGGACCAGGCCAAAATTCGCGGTGTTGCCATGGCTCAATTCAGCCAGGAGCGCGGTAGGGCGGCGCAACCTTCCGGAGGCATCACTCCATCTTTGAAAACAACCGAAATCGTCCAACATCTACAGGCCAGCCTGGTTGCAGCTTAAGCCCTCCCTGTGCCCCTGCCCCAATGGATATTTCCCCCTACGACTGGGCTAAGACCAGGTTGTCACGATGGACAACTGTCTCAGCCCCGGCGTAGCCCAGGATTTGTTCAATTTCACCGCTGTTGTGACCCAGAATTTTTGCCAACTCCTGGTGGCTATAGTTCGTTAAGCCTCGGCCAATCTCCTGGCCTTGGTCATCGCAGAGGCGTACCGCGTCTTCGCTATTGAACTCTCCCGCGATCGCCGTAATCCCCGCAGGCAACAACGACTTGCCCCGCTCCACCAACGCCCTCACAGCTCCTGGGTCCAACAGCAGCTGTCCCCCCGCCACGGTTTGAGCCAGCCAACGCTTACGAGCACTGGGGGACTGCCCCTGGGGCACAAAGCGCGTACCGATAGACTCCCCTGCCAAAATATTGAGGATGTCCTGGGGACGTTGCCCCTGAGTGATGACCGTGCAGACCCCAGCCTCCATGGCAATGCTGGCAGCATTGATTTTCGTTGCCATGCCACCTGTGCCCCAGCCGCTCCCCCTTCCGCTGGTGCTCACGCCCAGGGCAGCTAGCTCCTCAGCACCATTCACCTGGGAAATGGGTCGGGCATCGGGATTGGAGCGGGGGTCAGCGGAGTAGAGGCGATCCACATCGGTGAGCAGAAAGAGCCAGTCGGCCCCCACCAGGTCGGCCACGGAGGCGGAGAGGCGATCGTTGTCGCCAAACTTCAGCTCATCGGAAGATACCGTGTCGTTCTCATTGACCACGGGTATAACGCCCAGTTCCAGCAACTTACGAAAGGTGCGCTGAATGCTGACATAGCTCTGGCGACGCTCAAAGTCCCCGCGCGTGAGCAGGACTTGGGCGATCGCCTGTCCAAAGCTATTAAATAAATCGTCGTAAATGCCCATGAGCCGGCCCTGACCCACCGCTGCCACCGCCTGCTTCAGGTCTAGGCTGCGGGGCCGCTCCGTCAGCCCTAGGCGAGCGCAGCCCACCCCCACAGCGCCGGAAGAAACCAAAACCACGGAATGCCCCTGACGACGCAGGGCTGCCACAGTCTCCACCAACGCCGCAATGGTGGACAGGGCTAAAAAGCCAGTGCCAGGTCGGGTCAGGCTAGATGTGCCAATTTTGATGACCAGAGTTTGGGCCATGGAACGCAGCGCGGGATGAACGAACGCCTCAAATTCTATCTCCCAAGCCCACCTCTTTGACTCAAGAGCAACTTTCGCCCTCTGAACCCGCTAAAACCTGCTCTCCCCCGGAAAATATTGAAGACGGTTTTCATGCTCCAAATCAAACAAAAGCAGGATCACTAAATTCAATCCAAAACGATTGCTCCACGAGCCGATTGGCTTGGTGCAATCTTCACTGCTGCAATTTATTTTTCAAAAAACAAAAAAGAAACCTAAGCAATTCAGGCAAGCACAGGCGGCCAGATCAGTAACATGTCTTCATGACAGAAAGTTTTAACGAATGAAGAAAAAATCAAACTTCCCCGAGAGGTACGGCTGTCCAGTAAGGATTTTCAACTGAGAAACCAAGCAATGAGCGAAGCTAATCTCACGATCAAAGAGCAAGGTCAATACAAGCGATAGATCATCACCTAAATCCCAGGCAATCCCCATCGCCCTAGCCAGGGAGCAAGGGGTAACGAGTCAATCGCCCCTCAAATAGACCCAGAGGAAGAAAGCCTCAAGTCCAATAGGAATAGGAAACAGAAGCCACAACCAGTCCTAAACATGATAAAGCGCCGGACACCTCTAAAAAAATGGCGAGGGCCGACGCTTAATCTAAAAACAAACCCGAAGGTTTCTTATTTTCAGGGCCTTTATTTGGCTGGCCCCGCTTTATCTATATCCTTAGAATTCCAGATTTTGGCTTAACAACTCTGGTTCTTAAGGTTTCTTTTATATTGTTGCTTTCCCTTTGGTAGCTTAAATTACAGCAACTTTTTCTGTAACGTTTTCATAAGTTCTCGATCAGAATTTATCAGATTCTGTATCAGCCTTAACATTTTCGAATGGGCTCAATCTAGGATCGAACTCAACCCGAAAATGCGCCAATTAACCGAAAAAAGCGAACTTCCAAAGTCCGCAATAAATGACGACGGGGAGGATCGCCAGGATTGACCATGGGCTCCACCATAACCGTGTACATGCCCAGACGATTTCCGGCAATGACATCGGTGAATAGGCGATCGCCCACCATGGCGATTTCGTTCGTAGGCAAATCCATATCTTCAGCTGCAACCCGCAACTTACGCCGGGAGGGCTTACCCGCTCCCCAGAGATAGGGCAGGTTGAGGTCATCACCAATTTGGGCGATGCGGGGCTGGTTGAGGTTATTGCTCACCAGCCAAATCTTGAGGTGAGGCCGTAGGGAGTCCATCCATTGGCGTAGAGCAGGCGATAGCTCCCGAGAATAGGCCGAGACCAGGGTGTCATCCACATCGAGGATGATGCCGCGAATGCCTCGCTCTTGCAGCACCTCTAAACGGAGATTGAGCACATCCCCGCCCAATACGAGATTGGGCTGCACAATGTTTCGCAAGTGAATCATGGGGTCGGAGGATTATTGAGCGGCAGCCTCTTTGGCGGCGTCGCGAGCGTCGTGGATAGCATCTTGAGCCGAGAGGTGATCCGCGAAGGTCCGGCTAAAGACGTGGGTGCCATCATAGCGTGCCACGTAGAAGAGAAAGTCGGTGTCTTCCGGTTCTAGTGAGGCTTCCAGCACGCCCACACCAGGGCTGGAGATGGGCGTGGGGGGCAGGCCCGGATTCATATAGGAGTTATAGGGATTAGGCGTCTCAACCTCAGCAAAGGTGAGGGGTTGATCTGGGGTCTGGGTGATTCCCAGGCCATATTCAACGGTGGGGTCCACCTCTAGCTTCTTGCCGATGCGCAGGCGGTGGCTGAGGACGCCTGCAATGAGGCGGCGCTCGTCGGGAACGACAGCCTCTTTTTCAACGATGCTAGAAAAGGTAACCCAATCTTCAAGACTCCAGTCCGTCTCCGCTTCTTGGTAAACGGGCAGGGCCTGCTGCTCAAATTGACTCAGCATCGTATCGATCACCTCATCGGGGGCGAGCTTACCGTAGTCCACCTGGTAAGTATCGGGATAGAGGTAGCCCTCTAGGTGGGGGATGTTGGGGGGGAGCCAAACGAAGCGATCGCGGGGAATGCGCTGGGAGGCCTCGACAAATTCTTGGGCAGTGAAGAAGCCCTGGGATTCAAAATAGGCCGCCATTTGGCGAATGTTCCAACCCTCAGGAATCGTGAAGCGAGCCTGGATAACATCTCCCGTGCGAATGGCATCAGCCAGCTCGGTCAAGCCCATGGCAGGGGAAAGCTCATACACGCCGGCCTGGAAGTCACCTTGATCTTGACCCAGTTTTTGACGCAGGGAGCCCCATTTGACCCACAGGTCCCAGGCGGTCGTGGAGCGAATTAGGCCTGCGCCCTCTAGCTGACTGCCAATTTGCCCAGCGGAAGTGCCTGGCTCAATCTCAAGCTGCACTGTAGCAGAGGCATCCCCATCAGTTTTAGAGGGTGCACTGGCCCAGCTCCACCAGCTCCAGCTCTGCCAGCCCACAAGGCCCATGACTACCAAAAGGGCCAAACCGTAGAGCGATCGCTTAGATGAACGAGATTCAGACATGACTTTGAAATAGGAATTGAATTTGCTGCGTTGCTAGATAAAAATCCAAACGGTTCACAACGACAGATCGCAAGCTGCAACGCGAGGGCATTAATGCCCAGTTCAGAGTTCTGAGACAGACTTAAAGCTCCTAGAAAAGAAGCTAAAACCCAATATTGATGGATCAGCTTCAAAGAGTTAACCATAGCAATGGCGCTTCGCCTACCGTTTGATAGGGGTTGAGCGCATTACAAAACACATACTCGACCTGGAGTCCAGAGAAAAGAGCCACCGTGACAACCGCTCACACCAGACCATCCTGAGCCTCATCTAAAAGCTAAAGAGGTCTGTAACATCCTTCAAGGGTCATCCAACCCCAGCGAACTAAGGGAAAAGCCCCTCAGCAAGCCCATAGGCCCTAGGCTTCTCCCAGCAGATCTAACTCCTTGGCCACCGCCTCATTGAGCAGCGGTTCAATCTCTTCCATTGCCTCAGGGTCCAGTAGCTGAGGCTCCCCAGCTTCTAGCACTGTCCAGAAGGCAAAGGGTGGCTTAATGGGCGTATAAACCTCATATTCCTGACCCTCAAACAGGAAATGGGCTAGGAGTTGGTACTCGTCGTATTCTTCCTCGTCCTCGTCATCTCCCAGAGCCTCTAGATCCATGCCCTTGCGTTCAATCTCGCTGTGCTGCAAGGAATCCGGGCGTAGCGCGCTGTTCTGCAATGCCGCCTCCCGCTCTAGATCCTCATCATCAATTTCTGGCAAGTCTCCCTCGACCGTCAAAGTGACAGCAGTATCTAGCAGGGTGAGATTTTGCTCCGACAGCACGGCTTTGGCCGTGGGTAGCAGGGGTTCCAACTGGGCCACATCTTCCAAAATTTCTGGCTCATCAGCCCCCTCTTCCCAAGCAAAAATCATCACCGGGGCATCCACCGGCTGGAGCAAGCCATAGGTCTTCTCCTCCAGGGTGAGGGAATATTCCAAATGGCAAAACAGCGATCGCCCGGTGTCGTCCTTTAGCCAAACGGTTGGAACATCCATTGATACAAGTCCTAAGTGGGATATGGCCAGAGCAAATCTAGCCGTCAGTCCTGCGCTCGGTACGATTTGCATCGAGCCATCGCTGAAGAATGATAGCAGCAGCCTTGCGATCAATCAGACCCTTGTTTTCTGAGAGCGGAACCCCCTCCGCCCGCAGCAGCTCCTCCGCCTCGACCGAAGAGAGACGCTCATCGACATAAATAATGGGCAAACCCAACGCCTTGCCCAAGCGATCTGCATAGCGCTGGGTCTGGTTGGCTTGATGACCAATTTCACCATTCATGGCGTAGGGCAGACCGACCACTAGGGTATCCACTGACCGCTCCAAAATAATGCCGCGCAGAAAGGCGAGGTCGGCCTCAAAGGAATTGCGGTGACGCTTATAGGTCGCGAGTCCGGTGGCAATTAAGCCAGTACCATCGCAGCCAGCCACGCCGACTCGCCGCTTACCCACATCTAACGCTAGGACTGCGATCCGGGCCATGGGCGGTAGCTATTGTCTTGGAGGTTGCGCAAATTGGGGTAGTCCCAGCGGTCCCAGCGGGCATCACCGTTAATTTCTAAGGAAATGCGACCGGGAAGGGGCTGGCGCTTTTGCAGTCCCTGGAGCATTTCGGCAATTTGCAGGTTCTCGAAGGAAACACCTCGGGTTTCCCGCAGCTTATGCCACACCGAGCGAGATAGCAGTAAGCGATGCTCAATGCGCTCGGCCTTAACCTGCTCAAAACATTGCTCACGCTCCGGCTGGTAGTCCGCAGAAACCAGCTGGAGGGGCAAGTCGGGATAGCCTTCCACCAGAGTTGCCATGTAGGACAGCAGTTCGGGGTAGAGCCAGGTGTAGGCGGGGTGGACGGTTAGCTCAGCCCTATGGCAGGGGGGCGTTGCGGATTCGCTGGAGGTATTCGTGGAACGCGATCGCGTCACTTTCACATAGCCAATGGCGGCCTTGCGCTGAGGCTCAAACACGTAGGCGCTAATCGTATCCATGCTCGACAGCTTACGATTAACGCTCTTGACCAGGGAGCGCGTTAGTCCCGTGCGGAAGTCCTGGACATGGCGGTCAAAGACCTGGCGCAGTAGCGGCGGCATGGACACGGTGTCAAGCTGGTAGAGCAACGGTGCATCGGCGTTGCTGACGGGCATGAGGTTAGGCAGCTTGGGCGATCGCCCCGCCAGCTCTCGAATCTGCTCCGGCGCAATTTGCCAGTGGGTCAGCTGGGCCAAGGGCTGGAAACCAGAATGCCGATAGAGCGCCAGGGTCGCCTCGTCAGAAACGTCCACCTCACTGACCCAAGTGCGAGCCTCCCAAATGGTCTCCATGCAGTGGCGCAGTAGCTGACTGCCCACATCTGCCGCCAAACTGAGCTGGTCACCGCTAGTGGCACCGCCCCGAGCAATCACGCGCTGAATTTGCCAGGTGCTGCGGCTGCGGTTTATGGGCGTGGCCTGAACCAAGCCATTGAGCTGGCGCGACTGTTCCGCCACCCAGAGGCTCGCTAAATTTTTCCAAGTGGTGGGCATCCAGCCCAAAACCTTAAGTGGGCCGTACCAACGCCGCAGCCACATCGCCAAGGCCTGGCTAGATTCCGGGGTTTGGCAACCAATTTGGGCCGTCTCAACCAAGCCACTCAGGGCATCGAGGTCGCGGTATTGAAGGGGACGAATCTGCTGAGGTGAGCTATCGGTGGCGGGGAGCGTCATGAAATCCATCAACCTACTGCTGGACTCATCATAGCCCGATTGATTCGGCCATGTCCCGCAGCCTTGAATAAGCGGCCCCCTGAAGCAAACGCCCCTTGAGAAGGGCCAGATACCACTGTCGGGCCATGGCATGCCATGGCCCGACGAGAGTTGAGTCACTTATTCGGTGAGACTTGAGCGATGTTTTATGTGCCCTGGGTAGGACGCAAAAGCACCACAGGCGTCTGCTCATCAGCGTTGCCAGCGGGGTTGCTGCGCAGTGCATCCTCAAGGAACTTCTGGGAAACCCCCTTAGTGGAAGCCAAGATTTTGACGCGACGCAAATCATTCACATCGACAATCGCCGTGGGCAAGCCAGTCTCCCGTTGAATCTCTTCAACGACTCCTTGGGGATCATTGGGACCCAACACGAGGAATTGCTCATAGGGTGGCAGGGTTCCGGTGACGTCATCAATCAAACGAGCCTGCTCCCCCGCCAACTGATAAAAACCACCGCGATGGCCAAAGACCCGCGCAATGGAGCCCAAGACAAAGGCCGCAGCAACTCGCCAGGGACCCGAGATATCCACCAGGCTCTGCATACCCACAGCGGTCGCCAAGCTAGAAGTGGGGTGGAAGTAATAGCAAATTCGGCGGGCCAGCCAGCCGGGCTTAATCTCCGAAGGATGGCGCATGCGGCCCTGCATGATGGCGATGGGAGTCTCGCCAATGGTGAGCACGTCACCAGGCTTGGCATGGGGCACCACGTAGCGCTTGACCGCATCCACGGGATTATCCAGGGGGGTCAGCAGGTGGGTCTTAACGCAGAGCATCTCTGCACCATCTCGGCGCTGCCAGTTGCTGGAGTCCTCAACGCTGGGGAACTGGAGTGGAACGATCACATGGCGCTTTTTAGGAATACGGCCACCGGGACCATAGGTGATGTAGTTCACCTTGACCCAAGCACATTGCAATTGACCCAGGTCAGGGCCTTTGACATCAACATTGATGCGGAGTTTCGTGGTTTTGCCCACTTTGACGATGTAGGCGAACCAGTAGCCATCCTGGCGGGCAGGCTCATCTTCGTGCTGGGGCGTCACCGCTGTGGTGCATTCAATATTGTCCAGACAGCCCTTGGAGAGAAGCTGGGTTTCCGCCGTCAGCTCTGGCACAAAGATTTCCAGGCTATCGGTGAGGTTGCGTAGCTCCAGTTCCCCTACCAGACGGTAATGCTGGGGATCGGAGACTTCTATTTTCCAGTCCCCTGGGGTGAGGTCCAGAGCATTGCCCGCACGACCACGATATTGGGCTTCCAAGGCGAGAGCAACGGCTCCAGCCACTGCCACTCCTGCACCTAGCGGTCCTAAAAGTACGCCCATTACCCCTCACAGTTTGATTTCGCAGCCTAATTAAAATGCAATTTGGCCGCAGTGTCATCCGATTTAGCTGCGTAACTATTTGAGGGGCAAGGCCACCTAGAGACAAGTTAGCGCTGTGCCTGGTGGGATATTGGCTAGAAAAAGAGTCGCCAAACGCCTGCCTTTCACAAATCTTTAAACCTTCCTGTAAGTTCTATCCATCTCCCTGGGGTGTCGGCCTCAATGCCAGTATCGATATGGTCTCCAGAAATCTATTAAAACCTGTTTCCTGCACCCAGCAGCTTGGGCATAAATAAGCTACGGGCACACCTATCTAAGTGAAGTACGTGGGATTAGTGGGGAAGCCAGTGTGAGACTGATTGATTACACTTCAACAGTATTAATAATCGCCCACCGAGAGGAAACCTCGCGCCTCTCAACCAGCCTGGAACAAGCGGGCTTTCATTGCCAGGTTCAACGCCAGGCTCACCGAGAAGAGCAGGCCAACTTTTCCCGCAGCTATCTCTGTTTTTTGAACCATGTGGAAGCTTGGAAATGGATTGCTGAGCACCAACAGCCTGCGGTGATCGTTGAGGCTGATTTTGTCCCAGTACAGCACATGGGACAGCTTCCCCTGCCCTTTGATCCGGAACAGGCTGATGTGGGTCTGGCCTGGCTTTACACTTGCGCCGCCCAGGTTTACGACATTTCCCCAGCGCGCCATGCCCAGGGCTATTCCAGCAGCATGGTGGCCTACATCATGACTCCCCGTGCCGTGCCAAGCCTGCTCCAGTTTTTTGAGCGCGTCAGTCACAATCCGGGCCCCTATCATTATTACCCTTGGGATTCTGAGCTTGATAAGGTCTTGCTGGCCCAAGATCTTCGCAACTATGTGCCCTTCCGCAACTACGGCGAGCATGGCAGTGACAGTCCCAATCCAGAGCACCAAGCCCATCAACTAGGACGTACCCATCGAGCCGATGTGCTCTACGGACCACTGGCCTTTGAGCCGGCCTATGCGGTAAGCGAAGGCTTTTGGCGCACGCGACTCTGGGGCCGCTTGCGGGGACTGGCCAGGTTAGGCATGGGTCGCTATGCCCAGCTCCATGTTTTGCGGCGGGCAGAGGTGCCTTTTAAGATTTTGAGTTTTGCCCTGCGGCGGCAGTTCAGCCTGCGCTTGTAGCCTTACGTCTCAGCTCTAATCTCAGCTCCAAAATGGCAGCCTCAACCTAAATCCACCCGAGGCAAGGCAAAATAACAACGGACTCCGTAGCAGTAGAGCGTCACCTCTTGGTCATTGAGACGAGTTGTGCGATCGCCGCTGCGGTCAATGGAAGATTTGCACAGGCCCATGGGACACAGCAGCCGCACCAGCAACCCAGCATCGCCACTGTCAGGGCTGCTGCCATTACGGTGGCAGTTACGACGGCTACGGGTTGCCCCAATTCTCGCTGGGCTCAGTTTGGTCCTGGCCACTGGATGCGATCGCGCTTCCCTAGAACAAGCCTTTGCGCCAGACCCACAACTGGTAGGTGAGACTGGGACAAATACCGGTGAAACTGCAACAAGCAACAACAATTCCAAATCCACAGCCCCAGGGGGAGCCGCTTCGGGCAGCAGCAAGAGTCAAGCACCAGTCAATACCAAGCCCCAAACTGGCCCTGGCGGTGGCAGTAATAGTCGTGTAACCGGAACGGCCCAAACAAACACCAACGACTCCGCTAGCAATAAGCCCAACGACAAAACCAAGCCGTCCAGCAGCGACGGCAAAAGCAGTGATAGTCAGCCGTCAAATTCTGAAGAGACCTCGGCTCAAGCAAATGACAGTAGCAACAGCAACAATATCCCCACAGAGCTAGAAAGCAGCGTAGCGGATGTTCTAGCATTGGGCGTTTTGACGCCGCCGGACCAGGCTGCGGTGGATGGCGGCTTTGAGCCCAATGAGACGGTGAGCAGGGGGGATTTTGCTCGCTGGCTATTGGCGGCGAATAATGCGGTTTATGGCGATCGCCCCGCTGCCCAAATCCGTTCAGCGACGGGCAATAGCGAGCCAACCTTTAAGGATGTACCGAAGAACAATCCCAACTTCTCTGCCATTCAGGGTTTAGCTGAAGCGGGCATTATCCCCAGCAGCCTTTCGGGTGCCCAGGAGCAGATCAATTTCAAGCCTGATGCCCCGCTGACTCGGGAGGATATGCTGCTGTGGAAGGTGCCTCTGGACGCTCGCAGTAGCTTGCCTGCTAGCAATTTAGAGGCAGTGAAGGAAGCTTGGGGATTTCAGGATGCGAGCAAGGCGAGTGCTCCGGCATTGCGGGCGATTTTGGCGGATTATTCCAATGGGGACCAGGCGGTGATTCGCCGGGTATTTGGCTATACAACTTTATTGCAACCGCAAAAGCCGGTGACCCAGGCTGAGGCGGCGGCGGCGCTGTGGTATTTCGGTAATAGCGGGCAAGGGGTTAGCGCCGGGGATGTGTCAGTGGGGGACTTAGGTGAGGTGGACAGTAACGAGAATATTGGGGGATGAGAGGATCAATATGGGCTCTTCTCAACTTTCGCTAGATGCTCTAGATCAGCGTCATCCCGGACTGTTACCTTCCACAGCTGAACATTATTTAGATGCAGCTCGCGTTTGTTTAGACCGTCATCACACTGCTCCGACTGAGTTCAGTCTTTTTGATAATGAACAGGCTTTAGAGTGCCTGGTTGACTGGCTCGCAACAGACCAACGCACCCGTGATGCTTGGGCCAATCAGGATGATGCAACTCGAGATGGTTCTTACACAATTGCCCTGGCAGCTTTGGATGTCTGCCGAGGTATGGTCGCTATCCGTCGTGCCGAGACCCGTACAGGGGCAGACTACTATGTGATGCCTTTTGGGGCTGATGCTGATGACTTAGAAAGGTGTTATCGCTTGGAAGTCTCGGGCACTCATTTGAATGAAGCAGAGGTGAGGAGACGACTACGACAAAAAATAGCTCAAACCATTCGTGGCCAGAGCAATCTTCCGGCGATCGCGGCAGTGGTGGGTTTCAAGGAAAAGTTGGTTATGATCCAGACAGTGGAGGAGACCTTATGACTTGGCTAGAACACCACAAAATTAGCGAACACCATGCCCAACTTGCTGAGGTGGCGTTGGTGGAACAAGGGCTCCAAACAGCGCAGAAGCATTATTTAGAGGCAGCTGAGGCAGAGTTGTTAGCGCTAGCAGCGCTTGAGCCAGGGAAGTTGAGGACGATGGGGATTACGGTGGTGAGTGCGGTGGCACTGATGTTGAAGGCGGATTGTTTGCGGCGAGCAGAGCAGATTGCCTGTGAGTGGATGGCAACGGATGAGCTACCGCTGTTTGCGGTGCAGGAATTGCGGCAGATGCTGGTGGAGATTTGGCAGAAGCAGCCAATGGTGATCGCGGTCAGTTAGCAAGCAGTTTAGGGGGAGGTGATGGTGCAAGCAGAGGAACAGCAACCCGCAGCAGAGACACCAGAGGTACTGCTAAAGCAAATGCTGGGGCAGGTGGAACAGTATGGCGGCGATGCCCAGGCGATTTATCCCCAGTGGCAAAAACTTCTGGAGCAAATGACGGAGGCGCTGCTGGCAGTCCTACCTGGGGTAGCGGAGGAGCGGATGGCTCAGGTGGCGACACAACAGCAGCAGGATGCCATGGCGTGGCTGCTGGTCCGGTTTGCAACTTTAATGGATGAGTTTCCGCTGGGGAAGATTGCGCTCAATAAGGAGCTGGCCATTGCGGCCTATGAAAAAGCGCTGGAAGTGATAACCCAAGCAGCCGATCCGGAGGGATGGGCATTGATTCAAAACAATTTGGGCAATACTTACAGTTTCCGTATCCGAGGCGATCGCGCTGAGAATATAGAACAAGCGATCGCGGCCTATCAAAACGCACTCCTGGTCTACACCCAATCCGCACTGCCCCAAGACTGGGCCATGACCCAAAACAATTTAGGAGAAGCCCTTCGCCAACGCATCCGAGGCGATCGCGCTGAAAACATTGAGTTGGCGATCGCTGCCTACCAAAACACACTCCTGGTTAGAACCCAATCCGCACTGCCTCAAAAATGGGCCATGACCCAGATGAACTTGGGCATTGCCTACAGCGACCGTATCCGAGGCGACCGGGCTGAAAACATTGAATTGGCGATCGCGGCCTACCAAAACGCACTCCAGGTTAGAACCCAATCCGCACTGCCTCAAAAATGGTCCATGACCCAGATGAACTTGGGCATTGCCTACAGGAACCGCATCCGAGGCGACCGGGCCGAAAACATTGAATTGGCGATCGTGGCTTACCAAAACGCACTCCTGGTCTACACCCAATCCGCACTGCCCCAAGACTGGGCCATGACCCAGATGAACTTGGGCGCTGCCTATCAAAACCGCATCCGAGGCGACCGGGCTGAAAACATTGAATTGGCGATCGCTGCCTACCAAAACGCACTCCTGGTCTACACCCAATCCACATGGCCCCAACAATGGGCCATGACCCAGGGCAACCTAGCTGGAGCGCTGGTGGATCTATCGGCCCAAACCGAAGACCCCAGCAAACTGGACGAGGCAATTGATTGTTATGAAGCTGCCCTGGCCGTGGCCACGCATCGGTCCTACTACTCCATCAACGATCACTATAGCCTCGGCAGTGCCCTCGCCCAGCGCTACGAACAGCAGCAAAACCCCGAGGATTTGCGCCGCGCCCTCACCGCCTACCGCACCGCCCTCGATGCAATCAGCCCCGAGCACTACAACCGCGACCGCTATGCCCAAATGCTGCCCCAAACCCAAACCCTCCTGGGCAGCCGCCTTGTCCGCGATGGCCAGTGGCAAGAGGGCCTAGGACTCCTGCTCAAGAGCCTGGAGCAACTGCGCAACCGCGATCAATCCTCTAATCAAACTCAAGCTTCATCCCAAGCTCCAACTTCGGCCCAAGCCACCACCCTCTACGAAATTGGCCGCGCCTACGAAATCCTCAGCGACTGGCCCAATGCCCGCCTTTACTACCGCGATGCCCTGCGCCTATTTGAAGATCAAGCAGACGACCTGGGCACCGCCCGCAGCCGCAGCGGCCTGGGCAGCATCCTCGTCTCCCAGGGCTTTTTCGACAAGGGCATCCACCACCTCACCGCCGCCCAGGAAACCTTTACTCAGCTTGACTTAGGTGAAGAAGTCGATAAAGTAAACAAGCTGATTCAAGCCGCCCAAGCCGCCAAGACTCATCAGCTCGCCCAGAAGATTTGAGCCGAGATTCATCCCATGGCCACCGCCGACGATATCTTCGACCAGTCATTTAACAACCTGGAACGGCTCGGCCTGCGCGCCATCCCCTTCACCGCCAGCCCCACGAACCAAAGCAGCGAAACCCTCCAGCAAGTCTTCACCGGGCGAGAAAAAGACCTGCGCCAAGTTTTCAATCAATTCACTAGCAGAGAACGTCGCCGCATCCTCGTTTCAGGCCGCATCGGCATTGGCAAAAGCGCCTTTTTGCTCGAAGTCCTGGGCGTTTTAGACCGCAAACTGCCCGACCTCCTCACCACCTATATCTCCCTGCCCAACGAGCTAGACCTCGCCACCACCGCCCTGATTGCCGTCGCCAAAGCCCTACCCAACGACGACTGGGCGCAGCAGCAGCTCTACCGCATGGGCATCCCCACCAGTAAAGTCCTCAAAGCCCGCAGTGCCGAAGTCAGCGGCAGCATGGGCATTGGTGGCAAGCTGGGTGAACAAGACCTGCCCATCACCGCGCCGGAATACCCTGCTATCAGCCTCGACACTCTGCTGGAACGCGCTCGCGAAAAATACCCGCGCGGTGTCGTCATCGCCATCGACGACCTCGACAAACAAAACCCCAGCCGCGTCCGCCAGCTCATGCACGATGCCCAGGGCACCCTCAAGGGCCAAGCCTGGTATCTGCTCACAGGCCATCCCCTGGGCATGACCGCCGACATGCTCACCAGCGAGCGAGGATTGTTTGATCTACAACTGCCTTTGGAGGAGCTTGATCCGCCTACCACTTACCAAATGCTGATCAACTACCTCAACAGCGTCCGCATCAACAACGACTGCGCCGATCCAGCTGACCCACGCGCCGTCCTCCCCTTCACCCCCGAAACTGCCCGCCGACTCTGTGAAGAATCACGGGGTAAACCTCGCCTATTCAATCGCCTCGGCAATGCAGTCCTCGCCAAAGCTGCCGACCTCAGAGCAAAAACCATCACCCCCGATGTGTTGGAATTGGGATTACAGGCCTCCGCTCGCACTCGCATTCAAGAAGCCGCTCTCGGCTTCCAAGAAGAACGCCTGCGCCAAATGCTCCAAGAGCGAGGCAGCCTCTCCGACGAAGACATCACCCTAGACGAACTGCGCCAGCTGGGCTTCAGCAGCTTCAGCGAAGTCATGCCCCTGCTAGAAAAGCTAGAAAACTTCGACTTGGCCTACCAACTCCCCCAGGAAGACGCCACCACTTTCGAAGCACTCGTTTTGCCTCCCCTCGAAGACGAGGCCTCTGAAGCTTGAGACTCCTGCCTAGGAGTCATTTCTTTCCAGGCCATCGCCAGGGCTTTGTGCCCATCTCGGTCGCCGCAGACCAGCAGAGATAGAGGACGAAAACGCCAGCACAAGCCAGAAAAATTGGCAGATCGTCAGGCATAGCAAAGGAGATAAAAAAGTTCCCTGGACCGTATGACAATCTTGTCACAGCAGCGTCACAGCAGCTTCTCAGGGAGCGCTTAGGTTAGGAAGCAACCATAGGCAAAACGCATTGGCATCGGTCATGAGTAGTCGATCCTCGGCCTCATCCAATCGATTCCCCCTGGCCCTTGAGCAATGCTCCTGCCCCATTCAACAGTCTCCTTAAAACTAAGATGCAAAATTTTCTTCCCCGTAAAGCCGCTGCTGCCGCTAGCCTGATTGCCCTCGGTGCAGGCCTAGCCACTGGTATGGGTCGCATCGAATTCAAAGGTAGCCCGGCGATCGCTTCCCCTAACCAAAGCAACCTCATTGCCCAAAGCGTCCCCAGCTTTGCCCCCGCACCCAACACCATCCGCGATGTCGTTCGCAACACCGGCGATGCCGTCGTCCGCATCGACGCAAGCCGCACCGTCAGCCAACGCCTGCCCGATTTCAGTTCTCGCTTCGGCAATGACCCCTTCTTCGAGCGGTTCTTTGGGGGGCAGCTTCCCCAAGGTGGCACCCGTGAGCGCACGGAACGCGGTTTGGGCTCTGGCTTTATCGTCAGCAGCAACGGCCAGGTGATTACCAATGCCCATGTGATTGACGGGGCCGATCGCGTCACGGTCACTCTCAAGGATGGCCGCGAGTTTGAAGGCAAAGTTGTGGGCGTGGATAGCGTCACCGATGTCGCCGTGATCGACATCGATGGCAAGGACTTGCCCACGGTGAAGCTGAGCGACTCGGACAAAATTGAGCCGGGGGAATGGGCGATCGCGATCGGCAACCCCCTGGGCCTAGACAACACCGTCACTGCCGGTATCGTCAGCGCCACGGGCCGCAGCAGTGCCGACATCGGCGCACCAGATCAATGGGTGGACTACATTCAAACCGATGCCGCCATTAACCCCGGCAACTCCGGCGGTCCCCTGCTCAACGCCAGGGGTGAAGTCATCGGCGTCAACACCGCCATCCTGCGTGAAGCCCAGGGCCTTGGCTTCGCCATCCCCATCAACACTGTCCAGCGCATCGCCGACCAGCTCGTCGCCAATGGCAAAGTGGACCATCCCTACATTGGCGTCCAGCTGATCACCCTCAGCCCTGAGCTGAAAGATCAGCTCAACAACGACCCCAATAGCCCCATCCAAGTGGAGGCCGAGGAAGGGATTTTGGTCGCCAAGGTGATGCCGAATTCCCCTGCGGACAAAGCAGGCCTGAAGGCCGGGGACGTCATTCGTACTTCCCAAGGCACCATCATTCTGGAGTCAGGCCAGTTGCAGAGCCAAGTGCGCAGCAGCCGTGTGGGTGACAAGTTTGCCTTGGAAATTGAGCGGGGCGATCGCAGTCTCAACATCACCCTCCGCCCCGAGGCCTTGCCCCAAGGTTAAGCCAGGCCAAAACTGTGGTTAAGCCTGGCCTAACTGTATCCATTCCCCACAGCCTCAACTGCTTCTAGGTCTGGGGTAACGAGCAAGATAAGATCAAAAGCTGAGCCCTTCTCCCAGGGCTCGGCTTTTGCATTTCGAGACGCCCCATGGATCTGCCCAACTTGCCCTCAGCTGCTTTCATCGCTCCCGACGGCAAGAACCATCAGGCCGTTGCAAGCTTCGTTCAAAAAGTCGTCGATTTATTGCTCATGGAGATGGGACAGGCGAGTAGGCGATCGCCCCTCCCAGCCCTAAACCACCTCCCCGCCCACCAAATTCCAAACCAAGGCATAAACGAAGTCGAGTTGCTCACTCAACTAAAAAACATTATCCAACAGTCCATGAACGCCGCCCACCCCGGCTACATCGGCCATATGGATAGCATTCCCAGCACCGCTTCCATGCTGGGCGACCTGGTGGCTGGAGCGCTGAACAACAACATGCTCAGCGTTGAGATGTCGCCCATACTGTCGCGCTTGGAGCCGCTGCTGCTGAAGGAAATTGCAGCCATGTTTGGCTTGCCAGAGACGGCGGGAGGCGTTTTAGTCAGTGGCGGGAGCTTGGGCAACTTGCAGGCGATCGCTGTAGCCCGCAACAGTCATTTTCCCATTCTTGCAAAAGGCCTTGCTGGCCTAGAGAAGCCCCCTGTATTTTTCACCTCTGCTGCTGCCCATACTTCCTTCAAGAAAGCGGCCATGGTCTTGGGCTTAGGCAGTGATGCTGCCATTGGCATTACAACGGATCAGCAGGGCAAGCTGGATTGTGGGGCCTTGGAGGTTGCGATCGCCCAGGCCCAACAGTCCGGTCAGGCCCCTTTCGCCATAGTGGCTACGGCGGGTACAACCGTCACAGGCAACATTGACCCGATAGAAGACATGGCCGATATCGCCCAAGAACACAACCTTTGGTTTCATGTCGATGCCTCCTACGGCGGAGCCCTAGCCTTCTCCCCCCAGCATCAGCATCTCCTCAAGGGCATCGACCAGGCAGACTCCATTACCTTTAATCCCCAGAAGTGGCTCTATGTCACCAAGACCTGCGCCATGACACTATTTCGTGATGCCGGAAGTTGGCAAAGCAACTTCCGCATCGGTGCCCCCTATATGGGAGAAGAAGATGACGCCATCAATCTCGGCGAGGTTAGCTTGCAGGGAACTCGCCATGGCGATGTTCTGAAGCTGTGGATGACCTTGCAACATCTGGGCAAGGCGGGTTGTGCTGAAATTATTGAGCAGAATTTTGCGATTACCCAGGCTTTTGTACAGGCAGTTCGCGATCGTCCTTTCCTCAGGCTGGCAACATCGCCTGAAATGAATATCGTCTGCTTTCGCGGTGAACCTGAGCATCTTCCTTCAGCCAAGTGGGATGACTGGAATCAACAGTTGCGCAAGCACTTGTTAACTCATCATCAAACATTTCTCTCCCTACCCAAACACCAGGGGCAGCGCTGGCTCAAGGCAGTATTGCTGAATCCGTTTACTCAGATCAAAGATATCGAGCAACTCTTCTATGGGCTCGATCAATTTAGTCTGCCCCGCCAATAAAGTTGCCAGCCCGTCATTCCAGGCTGGCAATAAGAAACTGCCCTAACAGACTGCGACCAGACCAAGCATGGGCAATTAAACCTGAGTTCGACAAGAACCAAGACATCCTCTCCTCATCCGTCCTACGCGGGGAACCCATCCAAAGCTGAAAGCCTGGGTTTTGCATCAGGTTCCCTTGCTCCTTTAGGAGTAAGGGCTAGGGAAAGAGGTCGGCTGTTTGGATGTCGAACTCAGGTTCAGGTTAGGCGAGGCCCTGCCCAAGCCAATAGACTACCCTCGATATTTTTGGACTCTCCC
>CALECT010000202.1 GCA_937949725.1 uncultured Pseudanabaenaceae cyanobacterium | reverse complement strand
GCCCCTCCCTTATCAAAGTCCACCCCCGGCCTCGGCGTCGAAGCATAAACGCACGATTCAAGACCTCATGTTTACCTTCTCCAGGGTCACTCTTTTCTCAGCTTGAGACTCACAAAAGTTTTCTGCATCACTAAGGGCTTGATGCACTGAATCTGGGCTTCTATATCTTCACATGTGCTTTGGAGACAACTTAATTCCAGATTGCTCACCAGAGTCTTTTGCATGGGGCTGATTCTGATGCCACATCCTCAATTGCTGTAACCCCAATCCTTTACGAGCAAATGTTGGTTCGCTACAGCTCAACAGATGGGAATCGAGGCTTAATGATGAGTCGGATGGGATCTGAGAGGCGATCCTCAATGTTCGCCAGTTATGGATTCAGAGTGGCTGGCATCCATCAGCAGAAAATCTGGTTCAGACTGGATGGCGTATGGCGCTGGTTAGACAGCAGGTATTTGGATGAGGGTGGGGCGGCATAGTCCAAGGTAGAGATGAAACATCTGGTGTCTTTGCATAAGGATACGGAGGATTGCTTATGAGCAGAGGGTTTGAGCTGGCGGTTGCAAAGTTGGTTGCAATGGCGGATGAGGGATACAGCATTTTGTAGAACGGCTAAGATATAAATAGTCTCTGAATGTGCCATGTCCTATGCAGATCACCATTGACGTTCCCGATGATTTGGCGAGCCGTTTAAGTCCAATTCAGGATAAGGTTCCGCAAATTTTGGAGCTGGGTTTGCGGGAGTTTAATGCGAGTGCTCAAGCAGGGCTGATAGGGGTGGCTCAAGTTTTGGAAATTCTGGCGGGTTTGCCTTCACCGGAGGAGGTGCTGGCGTTGCGGCCTTCTGAGGAGATGCAGGGGCAGTTGGATGAGCTGTTGGCGAAGAGTAAAGATGCGGGGCTGTCTCCAGGTGAGGAGTTACAGTGGCAGCAGTATGAGTATGTTGAGCATTTGGTTCGAATGGCGAAGGCGCAGGCGCTGTTGAAGTTGCAGGCGGCCTAGGAAAGACCTGTGAGTAAGACTCGGATTTCAGCAGAGCTACGGCGTTTAGTTTATGTCAGGGCTCAGGACTGCTGTGAGTATTGTCTGGTGCCTGAGGTGATCTGCTTTGCCAGCCACGAGGTTGATCATGTTATTGCGGAGAAGCATCGTGGTGAGACGGTTGAGGGAAATTTAGCACTGGCTTGTAAGCCTTGTAATAAGTACAAGGGGAGTGATTTGTCGTCGATTGATCCGGGGTCTGGGGAGATTGTGCGGCTGTATCAGCCGAGACGAGATGTGTGGAGTGAGCATTTTCGGTTGGAGGCAGGGGAGGTTGTTGCGGTAAGTGCGATCGGGCGGGTGACGGTGCAGCTTTTGCAGATGAATCGGCGGGCGCGAGTGCAGGAGCGTTTGCTGGCGGAGAAGGCTGGTGTTTTGAAGCGCTTGTAAGGCTGGGTGCTTTTAGAAACCAGGTATTTTGCATTGGGTAAGATTGCCTGAACAATGGTGGAAAGGAAATACCCGGTTTCTTTGGCGGAGGCCATGGCTAGGATCTAGGGTTGCGGTCTTGGTTGAGCAAGAGTAAGGCGGCGATGATGCCAGCGAGGGGGAGCAGAATAGGCATGTCGGCGGCGAGGGGGGCAAAGGTGAGAATGGTGATGATGAGTTCGATGACGTCTTTGAGTATGGTGATGTAATCCATGGGGATTGCTCTGTTGTGTGAACAATTCCATGGTGTTTGGAGGCTGGGTGAGTACTAGGGTGGGTTAATTCCTCAAGGAGAGGACTTTCTGGGTGACTTTTCGGTTTCTGAAGGAAAACAGAGGTTGACTTAGGTGACTTGGTTGAGAATACGTAGAGCCAGTAGAATTTAGGTAACTCTGTAATTCGGGTCGAGTCTCGTTTTCAGGCGTTCTCAATCTGTTCGCCCCTCTGTTTTCTTTAATGGCTGCTCGTTCCCTAAAAGTTGCTGCTGACAAGATCCATCTGCTAAAGACAGCGCTTAAGGGCGCTGGCTGCCCGAGTATGCAAGCCTTTGTGACACAACATGGCAATGAGCCAGGCTACTCAACGGTCAAAAATTTTTTTGGTGGCAAGCCTATAGATCGACTCAATTTCATTGAATTAAGCGAGCGTCTGGGGTTAAATCCCGAAGGGATCGCAGCGGTTGAAGCGGATGGTAAAACTGAGGCAGGTTTCGAGGAGTCGCCTTTTGTGGTGGGGCCGCCGATTACGAAGCCGCGTCAGTTTTTTGGGCGGGAGCGGGAGTTGCGACGGTTGTTTGGGCTAATTAAGCGGTTGCCGTTGCAGAATGCAGCGATTATTGGGGCAAGGCGATCGGGTAAGACGTCGCTGTTGCTGTATCTGATGAACATCTGTACGACACCGGGGGCGGAGCTGAGGCCAGGGCAGCGGAATGATTGGTTGTCCCAACCGGAGCGGTATTGTTGGGTGTATGTGGATTTTCAGGATGCGAAGGTGCAGAGTCGAGTGGGGTTGATGAGTTGTTTGCTGGAGGGAATGGGGTTGGCTTGGCGAGATGGGGCAGAGCCTTCGCTGGAGCAATTTATGGATGTAGTAAGTAGAGAGCTGAGACGTCCGACGGTGGTTCTGATGGATGAGGTAGGGGCTGCTATGTCGCGCTGTGCGGAGCTAGATGATGGTTTTTGGGAGAGTTTGCGGGCTTTGGCGACGACGCAGACCAATGGCCTGTTGGGGTTTGTGTTAGCGACTGCGGAGAATCCGGTGGAGCTTGCCAAGGGGACGGGTCATAGCTCGCCGTTTTTTAATATTTTTGGTTATTCAGCACAGTTGGGACCACTGACGGAGGATGAGGCAGAGGATTTGATGGGAGCTGTGGAGCCGGTGATTCCTGCGGAGGAGATGGCTTGGATATATGAGAAGAGCTTGGGCTGGCCAGTTGTATTGCAAACCTTGGTGCGCGAATATCTGATGGCTCAGGAAGAGCTGGAGATTGAATGGAGACAGGAGGCGGAGGCGCAAATTAAAGACTATTCTCATTTGCTGGAGAGAGGTGTATGAAATCGATTCCAGTGCCTAAAAATGCCTATACCCATACACCCACGCAACATAGAAATTTCTTTCTGGGTGCATTTCAATTGCTATTTTGGATGGTTTTCCGGCGTCGAGCCTGGATTGCCCACCTTGATGGAATTGATCCTAGTCTTTTACCTAATAATCCTTTATATAAAATCCGAAATTGGCGTAACAAAAGGCTTTGGAAATTTCTTTTCCAAGCATTCATCTTCTTGCCTATTTTTGGCTGTGTTAGCTTGGCCTCAATTCGTCTTGGCCTAGGTTTTATTAGCCCTGACGAATTTTTTGCGATCGTGGCTTTCGGCGTGGCTTTCGGCGTGGCTGTCGGCGTGGCTGTCGGCGTGGCTTTCGGCGTGGCTGGAGGCGTGGCTTTCGGCGTGGCTGTCGGCGTGGCTTTCGGCGTGGCTGTCGGCGTGGCTGTCGGCGTGGCTTTCGGCGTGGCTGTCGGCGTGGCTGTCGGCGTGGCTGTCGGCGTGCCTGGAGACGTGGCTTTCGGCGTGGCTGGAGGCGTGGCTTTCGGCGTGGCTGGAGGCGTGGCTGGAGGCGTGACTGGAGGCGTGGCTGGAGGCGTGGCTGTCGCTTTAACTATTCCTATCAATGCTTGGAGACCATTTTTGTATGCTGCCCTCTTAACTCCATGGAACCAATGGTTGTGTAGACAAGATAGGTGGCGGCTTGGCAAACGGCCAAGCCTTCTTCGCCACCATTTGGCCTTTTGGGATGAATGGCAGGTTCGCCCGCTCAAGGGCCTAGATGACCACCTTCTCTTGGTCATGGAGTGCAGCCCCAAGGAAGGGAAAGCTGCATTTGAATTCTTACTAGATAGCAAGCAACGCTGGGCCGCATCGGTGGTTCAAATAAAACTAGATGCAAAACGTTTGAAAGCTTGTGAGTCTGTGGAACAAATTAGCTATCAAGCAGAACGAACAAAAGTTGATGAACTGACCGGCGAAGCCAACACCCTATTGAAGATCTTTGAGCGCCTGGGAAAAGATGTAAGAGCAGCCTGTCAACAACCCACTGCTTACAATCAGCGCCTTGCCCTCACTGCCGTTGCAGACAAGCTAGACAGCACGATCGCTAACCTCACCCGCAGCAACGAAAAATACGCCCCCACCTTTCAACCCGTTGCCCAGCAGTGGTGCATGGTCGTGCGTCAGCAGATTGAACAGCTCACTCGCGAGGTCGAACTTCGTCAGGAACTCGATAACCCCTACATCTTCGGCGTTCCCCTCAGCCGCGAACAGGAAATCTTCACCGGCAGAACCGACATCGCCCTCCGCCTCGAACAGCTCATCCTCGACCGTCGCCGCCCCCCCCTCCTGCTCTACGGCCAACGCCGCCAGGGCAAAACCTCATTGCTCAATAACCTGGGCCGCCTCCTGCCCAGCAGCATCGTTCCCCTCTTTGTCGATCTTCAAGGCATCGCTGCCAACGCCCAAACCCATGCAGGCTTCCTCTACCAGGTCGCCAAAAGCATCACTAATGCTGCCAACCAACGCAGCGACATCAACTTACAAAAACTAGAACTCACCGACCTGCAAACCGAACCCTTCATCACCTTCGATGCCTGGCTCGACCAGCTCGAAACCGCCCTCGGCGACAACACCGCCCTACTCACCCTCGATGAATTCGAAACCCTCGACGCCGCCTTCAATAAAGGCAATCTCGATGACGAAGCCATCCTCGGTCTCCTCCGCAACATCATCCAACACCGCCCCAAATTTAAAGTCCTCCTCTCCGGCAGCCACACCCTGCAAGAATTCCAGCGCTGGGCCAGCTACCTCATCAACGCCCAAACCATCGAAATTGGTTACCTCACCGAACTTGAAACCCGCAAACTCATTGAATACCCCATCCCTGACTTCGCCCTCCGCTACGACCCCGATGCTGCTGACCGCGCCTACGCTCTCACAAGAGGCCACCCCGCCCTAACCCAGCTCCTCTGCTCCGAAATCGTCAACCTCAAAAACGAACAAGCCCCCAGCCTCCGTCGCCAAGCCTGCCTCGCCGACGTCAACGCCGCCATCCCCGAAGCCCTGCAAAGCGGCAGCATGTTCTTCGCCGACCTAGAGCAAAACCAAATCACCGCCCAAGGCACCATCTCCGGTGCAGCCAAGCTCCTGCGCCACCTCGCCGCCCAAGGCGAATCCATTCCCCGTCCTGACGGCACTACACCCGCCGCAACCCTCAGCCACAGCACCCTCGCCCAGCACTTCGCCCAAGAAATTGCACCACAGCACCCAGACGCTGACTTCGACACCGCCCTAGAAATCTGTCTCCGCCGCGACGTCATCGAAACCACCGAGCCAAGAAACCGGGTTTTTGAACCAGAATCTCCAACAGCCCCCCAAAATCCTCGCGAAAAACCCGGTGTCTCCAACGACGACCCCCACTACAAATTCCAAGTCGAACTCATCCGCCGCTGGTTCCTGAAATGAGCCGCCCCCATCCCCTAACCCCTTGCCCCCGATTTCGGGGGAAGGGGAACTAGAGGCAAAACCTCAACACTGGCTGCTTCTCCCCTCTCCCACACTTGGGATGAGGGGCTGGGGGAGAGGGCTGTATTGCCTCTGCTTCAACACTAATCAATCCCACCCACCCTCCCCACAGGCCAATAGCGCTGCGTTGCCTTACCAACAAACTTCTCCCTCGGCACATACCCCCAATAATGGCTGTCATAGCTGTTATTGCGATTGTCCCCCAACATAAAATATTCCCCTGCCGGAATCACTGCCGGAAGATTGAGATCCTCAGCTCTCCACTCATAATCCGGGGCCTCCAAAATATAAGGCTCATCTAACGGTTGACCATCCACAAAAACCTTGCCTTCCTTAACCACAACTGTGTCCCCCGGCAAACCCACAACCCGTTTAATAAAAGCATCATTGAACTCTTGTCGTTGCAACTCCTCCGTTGGCATAAACACAACAATGTCCCCCCGCTGAGGCTTATCAATTCGATAGCTCAACTTATCAATCAACAAACGGTCATCCACTTCCAACGTGGGCTGCATCGCTCCAGATGGAATAAACCGAGACTCCGCCACAAAAGTCCGCAAGCTAAACGCCGGAATCGCCCCAATCAAAATCGGCAACAACCAAGCCACCAAGACAATCCCCACCATCCGTTTCCGAGTCTTACTCCCTTCCTCCACTCCTGGCGTAGCCCAATAGGCATGAACCGCTATAAACGGCAGCAATAGCAAAGCCACAGGAATCGCCAAACTGATCACACCGATCGCAATAAAAACGCCCCCAAAAACATAGCGGCGGATATAAAGGTGTCCTACCCCTAAAAAGATCGTCGTCCAAAACACCGCCTTCCAAGGGTCCTTCTGACCCTGGCGCTCCGCCTCAAACGCCTCTGAATTACGCCGTCGCGTTACCCAATAGGCATCAACACAACTCCAAATGCTGAGCAGCAGCAACAGCAATCCACAAACAAACCCAGCCTGCACCGTCAGGCCGACCCAGCCCAGAAAACTGCAGACTCCCGCGATCGCCAGCCCCAAAAAGCCCAATGCGATCGCCAGCCCCCGCAGCCTCGCTCCGGCATAAATCTGCCCCAGCCCTGGCCAAATCCGCGACCACAGCACTGCTAGCCAAGGTTCTCGATTTTGAGCGATCACCATACCAATTCCCCTAAACTTTTCTAGCTAATTATTAGAGCCCATTCGTTCTCTCATTCAGATGCTTCAGCATTATTCACTGGAGCGGCAAGCACCCCAGCCCGACATAAAACCAACGCAATCCGCGGAAGTCTTGAGGTATAGAGGTTACAAGCGATCGCCCCTCAGCCCTTCTAGCCTGGCCAAAGCAACCGAGACTGTCCCATCATTCTCTTGTAAACGCGAATCAGACCAAAACCTGTCATATGGACCGGTTACCCCCACCTGGCACCGTAACGACGAGCAGCCCACGGAAGGCCCACGGGCGTTAGTATGGTAAGCGGCAATACCCAACGCCCAGACCATACCCCAGACGACCCCTATGACTAGTGGACCGATTAAGGCAGTCCAAGCGGCCTCCTACGGAGAAGCTTCCTTCCGTACCCCCCCACCAGATCTGCAATCTCTCCTCCTCAAAGAGCGCATCGTCTACTTTGGGACACCCCTGGTCTCCTCCGACGATTACAAGCGTCAACTGGGCATGGACGTCACCAAGCTCTTGATCGCTCAGCTGCTCTATTTAGAGTTCGACGATCCAACGAAGCCGATTTACTTCTACATAAATTCCACCGGCACCTCCTGGTATACCGGCGACTCCCTCGGCTTTGAAACTGAAGCCTTCGCCATCTGCGACACCATTCAGTACATCAAGCCTCCGGTCCACACCATCTGCCTAGGTCAGGCCATGGGAACTGCTGCAATGATTCTGGCCTGTGGCTCCAAGGGCAACCGCGCTAGCCTGCCCCATGCCACCATCGTGCTCAACCAGCCCAAGACCGGCACCCAGGGCCAGGCCACGGATATCCAAATCCGTGCCAAAGAAGTCCTGGATAACAAGGCTGCGGTGCTCAATATCTTTGCCAAGAACTCGGGCCAAACCGTAGAGAAGCTAGAGAAGGACATGGACCGCATGTTCTACCTCAGCCCCGACGAAGCTAAGGACTATGGCATCATCGATCGCGTCCTCTCCGGCACCCAGGATCTCCCCATGCCCGTCCCCGGCGGCGGCATTGGCTAATTCTGCCTGGGTCCTCTTGCCTCAACTCCCCCTCCTCGGAGGGGCCAGGGGTGGGTCTGCCTTGCTTCTTGCTGACTTGCTTTAGATGCAACCCAACAGCCGATCCACCCCGCCCGATGGGCACCCCTCCCCAGAGGGGAATTCGATCCCAATCACCTCTGTTATCTATGCCTGTCGATAGACCCGTTCGCGTCCCCTACCAAATCCCCGGCGGTCAGCGCTGGCAGTGGGTCAATATCTACACCCGCATGAGCCAGGAGAGAATTCTATTTCTGAATTCTCCCCTGTCCGACAGTGTTGCCAACTCCCTCGTCTCGTCCATGCTCTACCTGGACTCCGACGAGCAAAAGCCGATTTACCTCTACATCAACTCCCTGGGAGACCCGGTGTTAGCAGGCATGGCTGTGGAGCAAGCCGGCATGATGTCCGTCATGGCAGGCCTCGCCATCTACGACACGATGAAATACATCAAGTCAGATATTGTCACGGTCTGCATGGGCCAGGCGGTGGGAATGGCAGCGGTGCTCCTCGCGGCGGGTACACCGGGTAAGCGAGCCTGTTTGCCCCATGCCACCATCGCCCTCACCCATCCCAGCAGCCTCACCCAGGGCCAAGCCACGGATATCCAGGTGATGGCCAAAACAGTGATGGACAAGCAGGAATTGGTCCGTCAAATCTTGTCTGAGAGCACTGGGCAAAACGTCGATAAGCTCAAAGCTGATATGGACCGGATGTTTTATCTGTCCCCCAGCGAAGCGAAGGAATACGGCTTAATTGACCGCGTTGTGGATACGCTGAAGACCGCCTAGGTCCACCCGCTTTATTTTTTGATTTTTTCTTGTCCCTCGATTAACTAAGACCCATGCCCATCGGAATCCCCAGCGTCCCCTACCGTCTCCCCGGCAGCTCCTATGAGCAGTGGATCAGTATTTATGAGCGCATGTTCCGTGAGCGCATCATCTTCTTGACCGAAGAAGTGGATGACGGCATTGCCAATGCGATCGTCGCCTACATGCTCTATCTGGATTCCGAAGACCAGAGCAAGCCCATCTATCTCTATATCAACTCCCCCGGTGGCTCCGTCACCGCAGGCATGGCCATCTACGACACCATGCAGTACATCAAGTCTGATGTGGTGACGATTTGCGTGGGTCTCGCAGCCTCCATGGGGGCCTTCCTGCTAACTGCGGGCACCAAGGGCAAACGCCTTGCCCTACCCAACTCTCGCATCATGATTCACCAGCCCCTGGGTGGGGTGGGTCGAAGCCAGGCCACGGATATTGAGATTGAAGCGAAGCATATCGTTCGCATCAAGAAAGAGCTCAATAGCCTGATGGCTCACCACACTGGCCAGTCCATCGAGAAAATCGAAAAGGACACCGATCGCGACTACTTCCTTTCTGCCGAGCAAGCCCAGGCATACGGTTTGATTGACCGTGTTGTAGAAGATCGTCCTGAATCTTAGAAACAGAACAATCAAATCTACGGTAGAAGCGGGGCCTTCCCGCTCGATGCTGGCAACTTTGCCCCAGCCGGGTTACAAGACCGACCCCCTACCAGAGTTGAAAAATAGAGTGAGAAACGGGAGAACCCTATCTACCTCATTTTCCCGCTAGCAGCTCGCTCAAAACCGTCAAGCGTTATCCATCCGGAAAATCGTAGGGATTAGTAATGTCCTGGGCGTCAGAGGCATGGCGTGGCAGAATGCTGTCAATTCAGACCGTTGATGCAGATTTGCCTCTGCTGTGAGTTCCCCTGATGAATGCCACCCTCCATCGCATGAAGCTGGTTGATTGCTATCGCCAATTGGGCCTGCGAGACGGGGCCGCCTACGATGCGGTCAAAACCGCCTATCGAAAGCTGGCACGCCAGTATCACCCCGATGCCAATCCCGGTGATGAGGCTGCCCAGGAAAAGTTTGTGCGCATTGCCCAGGCCTATGAAACTTTGATGGCGGAGGTCGCGCCCCGGCCCGTCACACCAGAATCCCTAGGAAACGAAGGGCTCTGGACAGTACGCTCAACTTCGGTGAACTTTGCTACTTCTGCATCAAGGCAACAGCGGGCATCCACGACGAATGACTCGGCAGAGGCAAAGCGTGAAGCAGAGGCCTCTGAGCTTCCTGAGCTGACCCTAGAGCAGAAGCTCAAAAAAGATATTTACGCCAAGCTCCAAACTGTTCTTCAGGCCCAGCGCTTTCCCCGTGCTGTGGCATTGGTAGAAGGTTTGGCCCAGCGCCTGCCCGAAGATGCCGAAGTGCGCCAGTGGCAAGCCATTACCTACCAGCATTGGGCTAAGCAACTCTGCCAAACGCGGCAGTCTGATAAGGCTAGGGTCTATCTTAGAAAGGCGCTCCGCGTAGTGCCCGATAACCGCAAGCTGACTCAAGAGCTAACAGCGGAATTGGAGCGACTGGAGCAAAATCGCTAGGGCTGCATCCTTTACCTCGGCGATCGCGGTTGAGCCTCACCCTTAACCAGCGCTCCCCAATCAGTCATCAACGCCCATGGTTCGTTCTCCAAGCCTTCCCAGCCGGTCCTTTCCTCGCTTTGGACCTGGGTTTTTGATTGCCCAGCGCGATCGCCTCCTGAACTGGCTAGAGACCCGCTGGATTAACCCGGCCTACAGCGGCTGGGTCCTAATGGGTCTTTGTCTGTTTTTCTTCGCCGCTGCTTCCAACACCATGGCAGGCTGGCTCTATGTCATGAGTGGCATTGGCTTTGCCCTGTTGGCCGTGGCAGCCTGGTTGACGCGGCGGGGGCTGACGGGACTGAAGGTGATGCGAGTGAGCAGTCCGCCTGTGGCAGTGGGACAGGATTTGCGGCTGGAAGTGATTGTGAGCAATGGCGATCGCCGCGCCAAAAGCCTGCTCCAGCTCATCGACCCCCTACCGACCGCACTGGGAGGCAACCAAGCTCACCCCATTGCCCTCATTGGCCCCAACAGCAGCCACACCTGGCGCTATCAACAACCCGCGATCCAGCGTGGTCTCTACCGCTGGCGGGAAGTCCAAGTGCGCACCGCTGCTCCCTTAGGCCTCTGCTGGCACAGTCAAGCGCTTCCCGTCAAAGCCAAAGCGGTTGTCTATCCCACCATCATCCAGCTCAGCAGCTGCCCCCTGGTCGATGGCCTGGGTCAACAGCAAAACCCCAGCCTGACACCTAGAGCCCTGCCTCAATCCGCCACGGAGGGCTTGACCCGAAGCCTGCGCCCCTATCGCTGGGGCGACCCTATTCGCCGGGTCCATTGGCGCACCAGTGCTCGCTTTGGAGAATTGCGGGTGCGGGAGCTGGAGGATATTCAGACGGGACAGGAAGTTGTTTTGGCGATCGATAGCGGCAGCATTTGGCAGTCCCTCGGCCTAGAAACAGCTGAAGCAGGACAGCCATCTACCGAATCCGTGGATAGCTTCGAGCAAGCCGTTACGGCTTTGGCATCCCTCTATCGCTATGCCAGCCGCCATTACGGTGCAGTGCAGCTCTGGACAGCCAGCCATGGCCTGATTAATGGGGAGCAGCGAGTGCTGGAAGCTCTAGCAGCGGTGAAGCCAGGAGAGACGTTAGAAAGCATCAAGCGACCTCGCGTTCCATTCATTTGGCTCACCCAAGATGCAGCCAGCTTGCAAGACTTACCCCCCAATAGTTCTTGGTTGTTGTGGCCTGGCCCAGAGAAACAGCCCGTCCCTGCGACCCCTTTACAAGGCAACGTGATTGATCCAACCCAGCCCTTGCAAAGCCAACTGCAATAGAGGCTCTAGCCAATATCGACTCCGCTCAACTAGCGGCACTGACGTTAGCTGATAGCTTTAGATGATGGAAGACAACCTCCCCCCAGAATTTTGGCAAGGCGTTGAGCAATTCAACCAAGGTGAGTTCTACGCCTGCCACGACACCTTCGAGGCCCTTTGGACGGAAGCCCAGGAGCCCGATCGCACTTTCTACCAGGGCCTTTTGCAAATCGCAGTGGGCCTCTATCACCTCAGCAACCACAACTGGCAGGGCGCAGCCACGTTGCTTGGCGAGGCCAATGGTCGATTGCGGACCTACGACGAAGACTACGGCGGGGTGAATCTCAATCCAGTGCGAGAGCAAGCCAAGACGATTTGGCTATTGCTACACAGCGAGGGCAAAGAACGAGTGGGGGCGATCGCCCAAAGCCTGGGACTGGACGCCACCCCGTCTGAAGAGACCTCTGAAACCAACGGCGCGACCAACGCTTCCCCTATTGAAAAGGTTGCTCTCCCCCATATTGAGCCTTGGTCTAGCCCCCTGTAGACCGGAAAATTACTTTGCTAATTTGTAGTCTGCTAGAGGAGCAATAGCTCTGCTGAACGTTCAAGCTGCCGAACAATTCCAGACAAAGCTGCCCCAATGAATCTCAGGTTTTACTTTGGAAGGTATGGGTAAATACCTCAATCTCCCACAAAGATACGGGCAGTCTGTGGTAGCTACCTAAGCTAAAATCAGCTGAGGGCTGCAACTTTGAGCGTTCTTCCCCCGTCTTTAATTCCATCTGGGATCTTGCTCCACGCATCATCCCATCCCACTCTTTGCCTTGGAGAATCGGTAGATATGCTGCGTGCTCAAGAAAGACTACTCGATCATCGCTTGTTGGGGATGAATCGGAGTCCTAGAAATGCCGCCAAGCTCGGAGCCCTCGTAGCAGCCACTGCCCTTTGGCTGGGTGGCGTTGCACCAGCACTCGACCAGGCTACAGGACGTTCTAACGTTGCCCAGGCCCAAGCCGGTGGTGGCTCCATCACCTTGGATGCCGATGTCCAAGAGGCTAATGCTCAAACCGGCGTAGTTACAGCTCGAGGGAATGTTCAAGTGGACTACCCTGGCCGTCAAATCAAAGCAACTGCCCAACAGGCTCAGTATTTCAGCAACGAGCGCCGCATGGTTCTCACGGGGGATGTGCTGGTGACCCAAACCGGGAGCAACAGCATTCGAGGTGAAGTCGTGACCTATTTCATCGATGAGTCTCGATTTGTAGCGTTGCCCAAGGCTTCTCAGCAAGTGCGATCGGTTTATGCCGTGCCAGCTGCAGCGACTCCCTAGCTCCCCATAGCAGTCTAAATCTGGGAATCCTTGATTTAGCCCCCCTATATTCGGTAACAGCGGCCCGGAGACTGTCCTTGCGCATCCTGCTAGAAAACGTTCAAAAAAGCTACGCCCGTCGGCCCATTGTGCGCCGCGTTAACCTAGCAGTTGCCCAAGGCGAAATCATTGGTCTGCTTGGCCCTAATGGCGCAGGTAAAACCACTACGTTCTACATGGCAACGGGGCTGGAAAAACCTGATGGCGGAAAGGTCTGGCTGGATAGCGAGGATATTACATCCCTGTCCATGACCCTGCGAGCTAGGCGCGGCATTGGCTACTTGGCTCAGGAAGCCAGCATTTTTCGCTTCCTCACGATTGAAGACAATCTGCGCTTGGTGCTTCAGCAAAGCAAGCTGACTCCGACAGAACAGGAGCGGCGATTGCAGGAGTTAATGACGGAGTTTCGACTGCATAAGGTGGCGCATACGATGGGAATTCAAGTCTCCGGTGGTGAGCGGCGGCGGACGGAGATTGCTCGGGCACTGGCTTCTGGTGAGGATGGGCCAAAGTTTTTGCTGTTGGATGAGCCCTTTGCAGGAATTGACCCCATCTCCGTGGCGGAGATTCAGGAGATTATTGAGCAGTTGCGCCAGAAGAATATGGGGATTCTGATTACGGATCACAATGTAAGGGAGACCCTAACGATTACAGACCGGGCCTATATTTTGCGGGATGGCGAAATTTTGGCGGCGGGCAAGGCAGATGAGTTGTATGCCAATCCTCTGGTGCGTCAATATTACTTGGGGGAGAACTTTCAACTATGACCTCAATTGATGGGCTTGGGCTGATGGCATGGCGGGGTGGGTTTTGATTGAGTCTTCTGGGTTAGGGTTGTTTGATAGGGGCTAAACCCACCCTTACAAGTGATTGCTTGCGCATTGTTTATTTTCTGTTCACGACGCTATGGCTTCTGTTACGCCACCTGCCCTTGATGTTCCGATTCGCGCTAGAGCCCAGCCTCGTCTGCTGGGCTGGATGCCGATTATGGATCGGTACATCCTAAGCCAGTTGATTGGCCCCTTCCTGTTTGGCGTTGGCGTCTTTTCTTCTGTGGCGCTGTCCATTGGCGTGGTCTTTGACTTGGTGCGCAAGGTGACGGAAGCGGGGCTTCCCATGGGCATTGCGGCAGAGGTGTTTCTGCTGAAGATGCCTTTCTTTGTCGTACTGGCTTTCCCGATGTCGATCCTGCTGGCAACGCTGATGGCCTACAGTCGCTTGTCGGGAGATAGCGAGCTGACAGCCCTGCGCAGTTGCGGCATTAGTGCCTACCGCTTTGTTGTGCCTGCCATTGTGCTGAGCGTGATGGTGACGGGGCTGATGTTTGTCTTTAACGAGGCGATTGTTCCGGCAGCTCAGGCACAGGCCAATTTGACCCTTAAGGCGGCATTGGAAGGCGATCGCCCTCAGTTCCGTGACGAAAACATCCTCTACGAGCAATATGAATCAGTTAAACGAGAAAATGGCGATCGCGATGATGTCCTAAGCCGTCTGTTCTACGCTCGAAAATACAACGGCGAGCAGATGGAAGGGTTGACAATCCTCGACTTTTCCCGAGGCGAACTCAACCAAATTCTCACTTCAAATACCGCCATTTGGAATCCAAAAGCCAGTACTTGGGACTTCTTTAACGGTTCTATTTATTTAATTGCCTCAGATGGTTCTTATCGCAACATCGTCACCTTTGAGCAACACCAACTCAACATTCCTCGCACCCCTCTAGACCTAGCTAAGAAGCGCAAAGACTCAACAGAAATGAACATTGCCCAGGCTAATGAGCGTCTGGATATTTTGGAGCAAGGGGGCGATCGCAAAAAAGCTCGCAAGCTCAAGGTCCGCATTGCTCAGAAGTGGGCACTGCCGTTTATTTGCATTGTCTTTGGCTTAGTCGGTGCAGCCCTAGGCATTGTGCCAAACCAGCGCACCAGCAAGGCAACGGGTTTTGGCCTCAGCGTGCTGATTATCTTCACCTACTACGTCACGGATTTCATTTTTGGGGCCATGGGAATTAACGGGACGTTGCCACCCTATGTGGCTGCGTTTACGCCGATTGTGCTGGGTTTTATCATTGGTTGTGGGCTGCTGGTGCGTAGCGCTCGCTAGGGTCTTATTAGAGACTTCGCTATAATAAGGGCCGTTGGGAGGAAGAAAAATGGACCCACAGGTTAAGGCCGAGTTCGACAAAATTCGAGAGCTATTAACGACAGCCGCACAGACTCAAGCCGATACAGCCCGAGGTCAAGCCGAAAATCAGGCGGCGATTGAACAGCTGGGCCAAAGGTTAGAGACTATGCGCCAAGCCCAATCTGAATTCGCCCAAACTCAATCTGAGTTCGCTCAATCGCAAGCGGGGATTGCCCAAGCCCAGGCTGAGAATAGGGTAGCGATTTCACAGCTAACTCAAGGTTTGGAAATTATGCGGCAGGGCATTGTAGATATTAGTCGCACTGTTTCTGATGGTCGCACGGAGCTGGCTCGTCATGCCGATGACAGTGATGCTCATGAAGGTGGCAGCGATCGCTAGAGACAGCGAACAACATTAGATCAGCGAGATACAAGAAATCCGATTTTTAGCCCTGAGAACAGCAGAGAGTTTCTGCAAGGGACTAAAAATCGGATTTCTAGCTCAGAAGGGAAATCGCTCTAAACGATCGCTTCGATTTTCGGTGCACCCACCATGAGATCACAGGAATCGGGCGTACAGTCACCGAGGCAAATGCCCAGGCCCCTTGCCGTCTTCACCAGCGTTCCATCTGGATCAACCGTGGCATATTCGTTGATCGCATCTTCGATCGCTACATCCTTCACTTGGCGATCTTGCCAAGCCACCATGCGGTCGTAGCGCTCCTCGGCCACTAGATCCACCGCAGCAATGCCAAAGGCTGAGGCGGTTAGGCGATCGAAGGGTGATGGGGTTCCCCCGCGTAACAAGTGGCCGGGGACAATCACTCGGCAATCTGCGCCAGTGGTGGCATGGATACGCTCGGCGAGGTGATGGCCGATGCCGCCGAGGCGGTTTTGGCCAGTGCAGGTTGTGTTGACAACAGCTTCGCGATCGTCGTTTTTAACCGCTTCTGCCACGACGATCAGGGAGTAGTTTTTGCCCCTGGCCTGACGTAGGCGGATGGTTTCAGCGATGGTTGCCATGGAATAGGGAATTTCGGGCACGAGGATGATATTCGCGCCCCCGGCAATGCCTGCACTCATGGCAATGTGGCCTGCGTCGCGGCCCATGACTTCCACGATCATGACGCGGTTGTGGCTGGC
>CALECT010000201.1 GCA_937949725.1 uncultured Pseudanabaenaceae cyanobacterium | reverse complement strand
GCCGCCCAGTGCCATGTAGGCACAAGGGAACAGCAGCACACCAGACCAACCCACAAATACAAATCTGTCGCGTTTGAGCCAGTCATCGACAGCGTCAAATACGCCGCGCTCCTGACCCGCACGTCCCATTGCGATGGTCATGATTTATCTCCGAATCGTTTAGCTAATAAATAGGCAAAATTCCGCCTCTATCAGAGGAGAGCTGAGTTAACAGCTCTACGAAAGATGAGAGGAGTTGTTTACGATTCTTTACCTTATGACTTTTATTATAGGCGCTTATTTCGATTCGTAAATCAACTTAAGGGTTGGTTAATCATTCTTTAGGGGCGATCGCCCTCTACCACAAGTTCGAAACAGCAGGTCCTCCGCAATAGCAGAGACTCACCGCTGCGTATCAAAACGAGGGCTATCCCTAGCAAACCAACCCAAAACCCGGCGAGAGTTGCTATGGTCATAAGCTGGGAGCCTTACTAGAGCAACGGTCCATGCACATTATCGAAATTTCTCTGAAGCTGACGGCAATGCCTATGTCAGTACAACGCAAAGAAGCGGAGGGCGCTGAAGCGGTCTATAAGCAAGTCATTGAAGCCGTTAACACCGGTTCTCCTAAGCTGCTGGAACTCACCTGTGAGCATCAGCCTGACAAGAAGATCACGCTATTAACGAGCGAGATCTCTGCGGTGCAGTCCTACGAGAAATCAGGCATGGCACCCGGTGGCAAGCGTCCAGGCTTTGCCTTCGCAGATTAGGTCTTGCCCTTATAGGAATGTAAGGACAAGGTTTCACCACACAGTCCTTACATTCCACCCATCAATTAGTAGATAGATTCCAGTAAGCACCAGAATCCCCATGGCAGACAGCGGTATCCAGGTCACAGACTTGGAGTTTCAATGGTCAAACGGCCAAACTGTCCTGGATCGCTGTAGCATTTCAGTGCCTCGGGGAGAGTTTTGGATGCTGCTGGGAGCCAATGGCTGCGGCAAATCAACCTTGCTTCGCCTCATTGCAGGTTTATTAGAGCGCAGTAGCGGCGAGATCCGAGCAGCGGAGCCTGTAGGATTTGTCTTTCAAAATCCAGATCACCAATTGGTCATGCCTACAGTAGGGGCAGACGTGGCTTTTGGGTTAGTCCAAGAAGCTTTACCCATCCAGCAGGTACAGCAGCGAGTCACGGAAGCCCTAGAAGCCGTCAATCTGAGTCATCTGCAACGACGTCCAATTTATGCACTGAGTGGCGGGCAAAAGCAGAGGGTTGCTATTGCTGGGGCGATCGCCCGTCACTGCGAAGTCCTCCTCCTGGATGAACCCACAGCTCTCCTAGACCCCGACAGCCAAACAGAACTCGTCAAGAAGGTTTCCGACCTTGTCAAACAAAGAGGTCTTACAGCCCTGTGGGTGACCCATCGCTTCAACGAGCTGGACTACTGCGACGGTGCTTTCTTACTTGAGAAAGGCAAAGTCATTGCTCAAGGGGAGCCCGGCCCTCTTAAGGCTCGCCTTATGGCAAGCCAGGTTTAAGGACTCATTCAAAACGTGCATTCCCTGGAGTCGCCAACACTAAATCTGGAAGCTGGAAATAGCAGCTTGTCAGTTACCCATATAAACTTTTATGTATGAGCCCCTCAGAAAAGGAAAGGCTCTTAAGTTTTCCGTGGGTGCTTCGCCATGCCATCTCCTAAACCCACATTGCTGTTTGTCGATGGCTATAACGTCATTGGTGCTCATCCCATTCTTCAAGAAACCCAAGAAGAAGAAGGACTAGAAGCAGCCCGTCGGCAGCTCATTGAACTCGTGGTTAATTACAGTGCCTCTGCCAATTACGAGACAGAGATCGTCTTTGACGCCTACAACCAAGCCACTCGAACCCATCGAGAAGCCCTCACCTCTCAAGTCTGGGAAGTCTATACCGACTTTCAGCAGACAGCCGACAGCTATATCGAATGGGCCTGTGCCCAGTTCTTTCGCAACGACATTCGCCGCTTTGACCAATCCCTAGTCGTTGCCACCTCTGATCGAGCCCAGTGGCTGACTGCCGTGGGCTACGGTGCCGAGTGGATGTCTTCTCTCAAGTTGGTCAATCTAGCCCTGAGCATGGCACAACAAACGAAGCAGCTTCGACAACCCAAGAAAACCCCAAAGCGTTTCCTATCAAGCGGTCTAGACGATGGCGTGCAGGCGCGGCTTGCCCGATTGCGTCAGGACCTTCTGGACCAAGGGGGGTAAAAGAGGTGCCCCCAAAACGCCTCAAAACTTTTTTTAGAAAAAAGCTTGCGAAAGTTATGAACTGCCCCTATATTAAGTAGGCGCTGATCCTCAGTAGCTCAGTGGTAGAGCGGTCGACTGTTAATCGATTGGTCGCAGGTTCGAATCCTGCCTGGGGAGTTTAGTTAGAAGAGTCGAGAGTTGAAATCAACTCTCGACTCTTTGATTTGCCTAGCTTAGCTCTAGACTGCATATTGCTTGTCCAACCATTCCAATGTTCGATTCCAAGCCCACCAAGCATCGGGATCAGAATATTGCTGCTGAGTGGCGCGATCGCTTAAATAACCCACATGCCCTCCATAGCGAGTCAGCAGCAGCGTCATCTGAGGTGACACCTCGCCTAACTGCCTCAGCTCATCCACAAGAGCAGGGTGAAACAAAGGATCATCCTCAGCATAAAAAACTAGATGGGGAGACTGAAGCCCTGCCATAAAACTCAGAGGACTGGTAGCAGCGTAGTAATCTTCAACGCTATCGAAGCCCAAGGTCGCGATCACTAACTCCCGGTCAAAGGCCAAAATCGAATCGAATCGCTCCACCGCCGCTGGATCCAGACTGTCGGGATGAGCCTCCAACAATTCCCGCGCTAAACGCTTCAGCCCCCCAGTGATCGCCTTCTCTAAATACTGTCCCCAAGGGTGCTCCATGAGGTAGTTGAGCGATCGCCAAGCATCCAAATTGGGACAAACCACAACCCCTGTCACCGGGACATCTACATCCAAGCCCGCCCCTTCTCTCACACCGGGATCTTCGGCTGCTTTCAAGCCCCATAATGCCAGTTGCCCTCCTAAGGAATAGCCGGAAAAACAGAGGCGAGGTGGACATCCAAGGGCGATCGCCTGGGCAGCAATATAAACAAAATCTGGTCCCTCATTGATTCCATCAGAGAGCAGCGTGGGCGAAAGCATTGCGCTTTGACCGTGGGCTCGCCAGTCAAACAGCACCACGGCATAGCCCTGGGCATAAGCTTTTCGACCCAAAGCACGCAAAGAGGCCTGGTCATCCAAGCAGCCCGTAATGCCATAAGTTGCCACGAGGGTTGTCTTTGCCCCTGGTGGAATCGCAAACCAAGCCGACAGCGGAACTTTCCCAACTCCTTGAAATACATGGGAGCAATAGTTTGGCTCGGGATCAATCAAAGTATCGGGCCAACGCCGACTGGCCACAAAAGCGACATGGAGCGTCATAGCTAGCCCCGATCTCAGCAGCAGAGGAGGACGATAGCAACCTGCCCAGCTGACGGACTCGGCCGCACAATCTTTCCTGTTCAAAATTCAACCCAATAGGAGCCCCAGAAGCCGACGTGACTGTAAATACGCTTCAAAGGAGGAATTCAAGCCAGATTTTTATAAATTAATATTGATTTCATATTTACTCAAAACAGCTAGAAAAGGATGATTTTCGCCATAATTCGCACTCACAGCAGCATTAAGGGATAGAACGAACTATTACGATATCTTGTTAATTACAACAGTTTTGTAGACCAAACGAAATAATCCATTACATTAAGGTGTGAGTCTAAAGCTTCATTTTCTTTACAGCTATACAGCTATTACGACTCATAGCCAAAACTTGAAGCAATTGGAGTGGTAACGCTAGTTAGTCGTGCAATCAATTTTGCCCTGTGGTTCGCAAAGCAAATCCCAGGCTGATATTGCAATTCCAACCGGGCCACTATCTTACAAAATGCATCGGTTCTCAGCATTCCATCTGAGCAAGCCTCTCTCGAAGGCGCATTGCATTTGAAGTTTAAATGGCTCACACCATTGCGCCCTTGCAGTTCCAGGTTTTCCCTTGCTGTTGAAGCGGATGGCATTGATGCCCGACTCTCATCCAGAGATTCCAGGCCATCTAGGAACTTCTCTAGTCCGAGAAACCACCTTACTGCGGCAGAAATCCCATGAAACCTAACATTCTGGTCATCGACGACGACCCCAATATTTCAGAACTGCTATCTATCAACTTAGAGATGGCGGGTTATGAGGTCAGCAAGGCAGAAGATGGTCTTAAAGGCCAAGCTTTAGCTATGCAGATGGTCCCTGATTTGATCATGCTGGACCTGATGCTACCGCGCGTTGATGGTTTCACCGTTTGCCAGCGGCTGCGCCGAGACGATCGCACCTCCGATGTGCCCATCCTTATGCTAACGGCCTTGACCCAAACCCAAGACAAGGTTGAAGGGTTCAACGCGGGCGCCGATGATTATTTGACAAAGCCTTTTGAACTGGAGGAGATGCTGGCGCGGGTTCGCGCTCTCCTGCGTCGGACCGATCGAATTCCCCAAGCTGCGAAGCATAGTGAGATCCTAAACTATGGGCCACTGACTCTGATCCCAGAGCGTTTCGAAGTCATTTGGTTTGACAATATCGTCAAGCTAACCCACCTGGAATTTGACCTGATTCACTGCCTCTTGCAACGCCATGGTCAAACGGTATCTCCCCAGGAGATTCTTAAAGAGGTCTGGGGTTATGATCCCAACGACGATATTGAGACCATTCGAGTACATGTGCGTCACCTGCGGACCAAGCTTGAGCCTGATCCTCGCCATCCTCGTTTTATTAAGACGGTCTATGGAGCAGGTTACTGCCTCGAATTACCTGCTGAATCCAGGGTTCCAGTGACTGCTGACGAAGCGTAGTCATCTAGGAGTATTGTTCCTAAAGCAAATATTCTGCTTGCCTGATGCAAGCTTAAGGTGCATTTCACAACTGCTGTTCTAGCAGATGTGGAATGCACCTATTTTTGTATGCCTCCCTAGAGACTTCAAGAACCAAGCGTTCATGTTGAGCTAGCCAAACAAAGCACAAGGACTCTCTCCTAGAACGGTTGAGCCCGAAGCTGAGCCAAGGGAGGATTATCAGACCTGCGATCGCCAATCAACCCCAGCAGTAAAACCTCCCAAACCAGCAGAGGTTGAACGTAGCGGAGCAACATCCGGCGGGATTCCTCCAGGGACTTTAAATGTTGAGCCACCGCAGCACGGGCTGATTGGGGAATCGCCCAACCCTCGTCATCTGTGCCAACGCAGCCTTGCCAGAGCTGATACTGCAAGTAATTCATCAGCCAGACCTGGCCTGGCATATCCAATTCCTTCGTCACCATGGCAGCCAGCGTTAATGCTGCTCTGGGGGAACCATGACCCTCTAACCAATGGGGAATCTTGTCCAGGGCAGCCATCATCTCTTCTGGCATGGTCTTCAAGCGCTCCCATTGGGCGATCGCTCTACCTGGGCTCCCCTCTGCCAAAGCCAACATGGCGGTCGAGTCCAAAATCTCACCCTGGTCTAGCTGGCTCAAGACTTGACGCAGCTGAGCTTCTCCCAACGCTGCAAATAATAGACCGTGGCTCCGGGAAACTAACGTAGACAACAAAGATTCAAAGCTAGGCGCGAGCAAGATCAAAGTGGCTTGGCCCGGTTCCTCCAGGGTTTTAAGCAGCCCATTGGCAGCGGCTTCCGCCATAGTCTCCGCTTGCTCAATCACCACAATGCTGCGGGATGCTTCCAGGGGCGGGCGACTGACAAAACGAGCGATATCGCGAACTTGCGATAGACGAATTTGGGGGGCTGTTTTGCGCTTGAGACCCGCTTCTTCAGCCTGTTGGGCAGTAAAGGTTTTACCTTGATGCAGAAAAGTAGGCTCGACCCAAAGCAAGTCAGGATGATTGCCCTCGGCAATGCGATGGGCAATGGCATCATGCACCGCCGGGTCATTGGAGGCATTAGCAAAAATTAGCTGGGCAAAGCAGCGAGCCGCCAGGCTACGACCCACGCCATCCGGCCCAGCAAACAAGTAAGCCGGGGCAATTTTCTGCTGCACCACTGCTTGGGTCAGCATCGTCTTCGGTTTGTCATGGCCAATGAGGGGATCAAAGGCCTGAGCAATGTCCATGGTGAAGGAGATTAATTACTACCGTAGGGACATGGCATGCCATGTCCTGTGGGGCAAAAGTGGAATATTGACTGGGCTGATCTTAAGCCCTGGCCTTCTCTGCCTGAACCGCCCAACGGATCACAGCCTGCTGAATACGCTGGGCCACTGTTTCCTCGTCTCCATTAGCATCAATGGGAGCAGTGCGATCGCCATGGCGTTCAGACAATTCCGTAAAGCCCTGGCGAACCCGCTGGTGGAAGGAAGCCCCGGCCTGTTCCATGCGATCTGCTGCCCCGCGATTGCGCAGTCGCTGGCGAGTTTGCTCCGGGTCTAAGTCTAACCACAGCGTCAGGTCTGCTTGGAGCCCGCCCGTAGCAATGGCATTGAGTTGATCAATCAGAGACAAGTCCAACCCCCGCCCCATGCCCTGGTAGGCCCAAGTCGAGTCTTCGTAGCGATCACACAAAACCCAGGACCCCGCTTCCAACTCAGGTCTAAGCTGCCGAGCCACATGCTGGGCTCGATCCGCCGCGTAGAGCAACAGCTCCGCAGTGGGAGCCATAGCTTCAGCTTCATTAGGCGTCAGCAATAGCTGCCGTAGCGACATGCCAAGCTGGGTCGCCCCAGGTTCCTTCGTCACTACAATTTTCCGGGGAGGAGCCAAGCCAGAAAGCGGCCATGCTGGCTGACTCAACCACTGTTCCAAGCGACGGAGCTGCGTTGTTTTACCGCAGCCATCAATTCCTTCAAAAACGATTAACTGCCCCGTCATCTAATTTTCGCCCCATGTGCCATTAAAAATGCCATTCTGGATGAACTATTAGTATCCTATGTAGAGTCAAGCAGTAGACCAGGTTTTGTATGGCGCGCTACCCAATTTTGGCCACCGCAGTTCCGGACGAGAGTCTGCATCAATCCCTGCTTGATGTATTGCAATCCTGCAAACTAGAGATCATCCATGACACCGCAGACTATGTCATGGCCAGGGAGAAGCCCAGCGGAATTCCCTACGCAAAGCTAGTCACTGTCGAGGGGTTGATTGATAAAACCGGTGCAACTCAAGATGAAATTCGTGTGGAGGTCGTGATCAAAAATGAAGAGCTTCCTGTCCATAGCGACAACCATTGCAGCCGTATGCGGGATTCCGTTCATCAAGCCTTGGAAGACAGCAGCCACTGGAGCATCGTAGCGAGTTAGTCGACCGACGAGCCAGCCGGGTAAAACAAAAGCGCGATGCAGGTAGATCTGCATCGCGCTTTTGTTTTACCGAGTACGGCCAGCTCTTAAAAGGTTCCTGACTGTCCACTGGTGTCGTCATCCACCATGTTGGGACTAATCAAAGTGATATCAAATTCATCAGGGGGGACCGTGGCGATCGCATCGCGCTGCAGATAGTAATAAATTGCTCGAACCCGAGGCCCAAAGACAATTTCATCCTCATTCTTCAGGTCATGAGCCTGGGCCTTCTGGCCATTGACCAAAATGCCATTGGAGCTTGGCTTACCTTTGAGGTTTCCGTCGATAATGCGGTAATGGCAGCCCCCGTCACCATCGGGCAACTGAACCACCGTGGCATGGCGGCGGGAAACAAACTGAGAAATAAGACGCACATCGCACTGGGGATCGCGCCCAATACTGTACATGGAACGATCGAGAATAAATTCTCGACGGCCCTTGTCATCTTCAATAATTAAAAGATGTCCATAGTGTGGTTCTACAGGCATCGCAGGACCCAAACCTTGATGTGACTTAAGCATGGTCTCTGGGTAGCTTAGCGCTGGGCAGTAACATTTAGATTCGGCTATTTAACCGACATTTTAGATAATCCATGCCATTCACTGACATCAACTATCAAGATAGAACGATACCAGCGAAATAGCAGTATAAATGCGGCAACGATGGAAGAACATCAACTGCACTAATTTTGCCCGAAACCGCACCCAGTGTAGCAAGTTTGGGCCAGCCATCAGCCAAAATGCTGAGGACGGGATAAGCGGCGCAGCAGCAGTGAATTAGTGACGACGCTCACTGAGCTGAAGGCCATCAAGGCCCCTGCTAAGGCTGGACTTAGAGCAAAGCCAAGACTGGGCAGGAGTATTCCAGCGGCTACGGGAAGGGCTATGACGTTATAACCAAAGGCCCAGAACAAATTTTGCCGGATCTTTCTCAGGGTGAACTGGCTGAGGCGAAAGGCTTCCACCACATCGCCCAGGCGATCGCCCATAAGCACCACTTGGGCCGTCTCCATGGCAACTTCTGTGCCGGAGCGCAGGGCAATACCCACATTGGCCTGGGCAAGGGCAGGGGCATCGTTAATGCCATCTCCCACCATGGCCACGCAGCAGCCTTCTTTTTGCAGCTGCTCAATCACGGCTGCTTTGTCCCCTGGGAGTACGTCAGCGGTGATGTGTTCAGGGGCTAGACCGAGTTCGGTGGCGATCGCCTGGGCCGTCGCCATACGGTCCCCCGTGAGCAGTTGCACCTGCCGCCCCTGGTCTTGCAGCGTTGTGACGGTTGCAGCCGCATCGGCGCGCAGCGTGTCTTCAACGGCGATTAATCCAACTGCCTGTTGCTCTACGGCCAAATAAACCACCGTTTTTCCAGAGGCCCCATAGCCATCTGCTGTTTGCTGTAAGGCTTTGGAGCAGACAACATCCTCAGTCTGAAGCCATCTCCCTTTGCCCAGTCGCAGCATTTGCCCCTCAATCACACCTCGAACTCCCAAACCAGCCTCAGTTTGACTTTCTTCCACAAACAGCAGGTCTAGGCCTAAGTTCTGCGCTTCTTGCTGAATGGCGAGGCCCAAGGGATGGCGCGTACCCGCTTCTAGACTGGCGGCTAACTGAAGCAAGCGATCGCGACTCAACTCATCGGTTCCAAACCTAGCTCCATCCTCTAGCCACAGCTCGCTTACCTGGGGCTGTCCAGTCGTCAGGGTGCCAGTCTTATCTAGCACCACCGTATCGACTTGCTCCAACTGCTCCAGCACATCGCCACCGCGAATCAATAAGCCCCATTCCGCACCAAGACTGGAGCCGACGAGCATCGCCGTGGGAGTGGCCAGGCCCAAGGAGCAAGGACAGGCAATGACTAGGACTGCTATCGCGAGCTTCAAGCTCAGCAACAATGGCGAAGTCGCCATTGCTCCCATAGCTGACTCACTGGCCATCCCACCATGAGCCATGCCATGGTGCATGCCCATCATCCAGCTGTCTTGGTGGAGCAGCACTTGGGGCCAGACCTGACAGCCAATCGCCCACCAAAAGAGGAAAGTCCCCAGGGCCAGCGCCATGACGCCATAGCTAAACCAGCCCGCCACCCGATCCGCCAACTGCTGGATGGGAGCCTTACGGGCCTGGGCATTCTCAACCAGCTCCACGATGCGAGCCAGGGTCGTCTCTGCCCCCGTTCGCGTCACCTCAATCACGAGAGGACCGGACAGATTGAGGCTGCCTGCGGTCACGGCATCCTGCCCCGCTTTGGCCACCGGCTCAAATTCTCCCGTGAGCATGGATTCATCCACACTGCTCTGGCCCGCTAGCACCTTGCCGTC
>CALECT010000200.1 GCA_937949725.1 uncultured Pseudanabaenaceae cyanobacterium | reverse complement strand
GGGCAATGAGAAAGTTAGTGGCGATCGCAATATTGCCGCCGGTGGCGCTTCCGGTGGCATCTGCGGTGATGCGGGCATTGCGTCGCAGATTGATGATGGGGACATCGATGGTGATGTTGCCATCTTCACCGCCTGTGCTGGCAGTGGTGATCTTGCCGCTGTCGCTTACATTCAACTCATCTGCTGCGATCGTCACATTACCCACGGGGCCTTGGCCGGGGACCAATCGAGGATTGGCACTACTGGGGAGATTACTAACCGTAATCACTGCACCGTCAGTGATCGACACCTCTTTTGCTTCTACAACAATATTGCCCCCCCTGCCATTCCCTCCCGCAGGACTAAATCCAATAGCACTGGAGAGTAGACCGCTTTGACCAAAGTCATCACTGCCCCGTAGGTTCACCTGATTAGCTCGAACGGTGATCTCTCCAGCATCACCATTGCTGAGTGTTCCGGTCACGACTTGTCCACCTTCTGCGACCAGTAGGCTGTCTGTCGCTAGCATGAGCTTGCCACCGTTGGCGGCCCAGGGACGCTCGGAAGCTGAGCGAATCGAACTGGGGCCACCTCTCCCTTGAAAGCTAAAACTGCCGAGCACTTCAATAGATTGACTATTAACGGTGAGGTTACCTGCATTGCCAAAGCCAAATGTACTGGCAGACAATTGAGCGCCACCTTGGGCAGATAGGCGATCGGTTGTGATACTGAGATTACCGCCTGCTCCAGTGGCAGCTCCCATGGGACCACCATCGGGACCAGCCGCCACCGTTGTGAAGAGACCCGTGGGTCCCCCAACCCGCCCGCCTGTAGCGGTGACGGTCTCTGTCGTAATATTTAAGCTTCCCGCATCACCTGCTCCAAAAGTTGCTGCTGCAACCTGTGCTCCATCACTGAGATTGATCTCCCTGGCATTAAGGTTAATCTCGCTGCCACTTCCAGATGCACCCGGCTCGACGCTAGCGAAAATCCCGCTAGGCATGACGACAAATTGAGCAAACTGAGGTGGAATAAAGCTGGGTGAAAACGAAGCTGCCCCCGACAGCAGGAGCTGCTCTGCTTGGATATCTACTGAACCGCCTTGACCGCTTCCTAGAGTGCCTGCCAGCACAGCGGAGCCGTTATCGAGTGAGATGACGTTGCCTTGCAACTGAACCTCGCCAGCACTAGGTCCACTGACATCGATGAGGGCTGCATTGTCCAAGGTGATATTGCCTAGGGCAGCCGCATTGTCATAGTTCAACCGCAAGCCTTGATTTGCAGGCGAGAGTCCAACAATTCCTTCGGTGACACTGCCCAGGGCGATTCGTCCTCCTGCTGCGGATAGGACTGCGCCATCCACATTAATGGCTCCTCCAACTAAAGCTAAGGTTTGGTCTCCGAGCTGTAGGTCAGGAACCAGGAGCGGGCGATTAATCGCTCGATTTTGGCTAAGAAATAGGTTATTGCCTGTCCCTTGGACGGCGATGTCACGGGAGTTGCTGCCGAGCTGTAGGCCCGTTGGAACATTCACCGTCAAGACTGAGCTGGCTGCGCTACTGTCTGTGATGCCAAAGCTGCCATCTTGGAAGGCGATCGCCTCAGCACTACTGGCGACAAAAGAGCCATTGAGTTGCAAGCTAGCGTTATCCCCAAAGCTAATGCCATTGGGATTCAGCAAAAAGAGATTGGCATTACCCCCTGTGACGCTCAAGGTGCCATTGATCAGAGAGCGATCGCTGCCGGTCACGCGAGTCAGAATGTTCTGAACACCCGGATCTGAGAAGGTTACGGTTGCGCCACGGTCAGCTCCAAAACGGGTAAAACTGTGGAATAAATTGACCCCTGATTGGATGCCCCCGGTAATGGTGCAATCGCCTGAGCAGGAAGCGGAGCCACCATTGAGGAGGGTTGGTGTTGTGCCGTCAAGAATCAGGGTCTGGGCCGTTGCTGGCGCAGAACTAGCCAGTAAAATAACCCCCATCGCGACCGGCATCAGACGCCACTGGCGTAAGGTTTCGAGTCTCATATAGCTTGCTCTTCCTCTGGATTTAGTACGCCTCGACTCGTTCATGGTGATGCTCTTCAATCTGAGGAAGTAATCAGGGGTTAGGGCAGCGATCTAACTAGATCCAGTATGCCCATGGCAATTCTTATAGACACGCATCTAATTGGGATTTCTGACTCATACAGCAAAATTTAGCCTGTTCAAAAAAACAGGCTAAATTTTGCTCGGGTTGTGAATTATGAGACCGATGGGGCTAACTTCTAGTGGCCCCATGGAGAAGACTCAACCCTCACACAAAGCTAGTACTAGAACCGTTGAAGAGATTCACAGCTGAGGTGTTCTCGACAATGGCAACAAGGTCAGAGCTTCCACCGTTGTTATGGTAAATCTGGGTGCTTCCTCCCTGATATTGCTGGGTATAGTCGTTAGCTGCACCCTGTAATTGAATGATGTCAGTGGATGAATTAAAGTCTTGGATTAGAGCATAGTCGCGATCGCCATTGCCCAGGTAATAGGCCCCATTCGCGTCACCCACTACAAAGGTGTCTGCGCCTGCTCCTCCCACGAGAATATCTCTCTCTAGGAAGCCCGCAGCAATTCCATCGGTGCCGTTGAGGGTATCGTTACCTGCGCCACCATAGAGAGCGTCATTGCCGCTATTGCCATAGAGGTTGTCGTTGCCGGAGGAACCCGTGGTTTGACCGCCTGTCGCGAGTTCCTCAACCTCGTTTTCATTAAGTGCACGATTGTAGATCCTGGCATCATCCATAGCTCCGTCGAAATGGGCGTTGGCTGTAAAGTCAGCACCCAAGATTAGGGATTCGTTATTGGTCTCAAAGGTCAGGTTAGCCGATTGAGTACTATCTAACTGTCCGTCGATGTAGAACCGAACATTACTGCCGTCATAGGTGACGGCGACATGTTGCCACTGTCCTTGGTTAAGACTTGCATTGGAAGTAAACACCCGCTCTCCACTGCTAAAGCCATAGTTTGTTTGGAAGATGAGCCTGCCATCATTCGTTAAATCCAAGCCATAGGGGATGCTATATGACCCCTTGTTAATTAGGCCATCCCAGTAATCAAAACTATCTGCTTTCACCCAAGTGGATAAGGTTAATGTGTCAGTGATATCCAGAGCAGCAGAATCAGCAACCGTGCCATAGTCATTGGAGCCATCGAAGTTTAGAGCACCGCCTGTCTGTCCTCCTTGCCACTGGTCGCCATTAGCGTTGTTCAATGTGGCGGAGTGATGGCCAGTGGCGTCCCCCGCGACATTGCCAGAAGCTTCGTTGAAATCCCAATGGGCAACTAGACCATTTGCCAAGGTGCTACTGCTACTACTGTTCGTGGTTGTGAGCTCGTCCCCATAAATAGTGTCATTACCGGCTTGACCATAGATGGTGTCATCACCTTGGCCGCCTGACAGAATATCGTTGTTAGCATTGACATTATTGATCTCGATGATGCCCCGGAAGCCGTTGACCCTGACCCACCGGGAGCCAATCCATTCGGAGGCACCATCCGAATCCGTATCATCCCAATGGTTGGTGCTGTTGCCCTGCCGATTGGTGTAGTTGATCGTGCCGTAGTCTTGGCCAGCACCATTGCTGCTCCTGGGTTCACCGGGAGACCAATTCGTATAGGTGACTGCTTCACCGCTCACCCAGGTAAATTGGCCTTCTACGGTTGCATCATTGAGGCCCGTCCACAGTCGTTCTGTGGAACCAAACGTATCGCGCAACCAGGATTCTTCCGTGGCGTCGTTGATGGTGACAAGGTTACCGCCGAGACGACGAGCTTCGGCTTGGGCCTCATACCAGCTACCGGCTTGGCTGAAGAGATAGGTGTGACCGTTGTAGGTTTGTGCCCCCTTGAGTTGAGTGGTGCTGCTATCCGTTTTGGACTCGCCGTAGATGAGGTCATTGCCTTCCCCACCCATAACAATGTCATTGCCGTTGCCGCCTTGAAGAACATCGTCGTTGCTCGTCGTCGCTAAGCCAGCAGAATGGGTTGGGGCAGATACTGGAATGAATTCGACATGGTCAATGCGAACATGTTCGTTGTAATCACGAAAGCCTTTGAAGGTGAGGACATCGCCTGTGTCGAGCTGGACTTGCTGGCCGACGGTCCGGCTAACCTTGCTGCTTTGGGTCGCGTAGTCGTCACCGCTGACTAGGTCCAACTGCCAGCTATCCAGCTCAACATTATCTAAGTCGACGGTCAGGCGGCTAACGCCATCGGTTTCGTCGTAGTAAGTGACAACAATATTGTAATAGCCACTGTCTCCTGTAAAGGCTGTGCTTGCGGTGGAAGGTTCATTTCCCAAAGAGTTTGTGCGTATAACTTGATTATTTGAGGCTGTGCCATTGTTCTCGATGTAATAGCCGCCAGCTAGGGACATCGATTCTGCTTCGATGCGAATGGAGTCGCCTAGGATAATTGGCTCGGCAGGAGGAGTTGCTTCAGGGACGGGGGCTGAATTTTCGCTGGAGCTGACTGGGGCATCCACCTTGATGAATTCAACGTAGTCAATGCGAGCTTGATCGAAGCTCGCATTGCCGCCCTTACCCGATAGGCTATTGAGCTCAAAGACATCTCCTGTACTGAGAATGATGCTGCTGGCAACGGTGCGAGTGACCAGAGTGTTGGAATTAGCTCCTGCAGAACCTAGGTCTTGATCAGCAAGCCAGCGATCAAATTCAATGCCATTCAGGCTGGTGCTAAGTTCTGCAATGCCATCGTTTTCATCGTGGTAGGCAATCACGATGTTGTAGAATCCGGTTTCTCCACCAAAGGTGGTTAAGGCTTTGCCTTCACCTTTTTGCGCCACTTTGATCACTTTCCCGCCAGAGGCAAAACTCCTCGATTCGCGGGCATAGTCTCCGGCCAGCGTCATGTTTTCTGCCTCAATCCGAATGGTGCTATGCCCAGCTGCATCGGAAGTGGTGCCAGGGCTAATTTCAGCACCTGGCGTGCTTGTAGGACTATCTCCTGATGGTGATGTGTCCAGATTGGTGACGATGAGATTATCTAGGGGAATAAATTCTAGGTAGTCAAAATGAATCGGCTCAGAGTTGCTTCCAGCAGCCTGGGCTGAAATAGCGAACTCATCGCCTGGCTTGAGTTGAATGGATTGAGCCACCGTGCGTGAGTAATTGCGATCGTCGTCGCGATCTAGCTGCCAATCGTCTAGCAACTGACCATTGAGACCAATGGACAGACTGCCTTGGCTCAGATCATTATCGAAGTAGCGGGCAACCACCAGATATTGCCCAGCTTCACCTGCAAAGGTGGTGGTGGCTGTGGCCGCTGAGCGGGTTCTGAGAATGGTTTGGCCTGAAGAATGGGTAAATCCGGTGAAAATGTCATAATCTCCGCTGAGCTCCATGTCTTCAGCTTCAACGCGGATTGGGTTAGCAGTATTGGGGGGAGTCGAATCGGAGTCTGGCTGGTTTGGATCGATAGCTTGAGATTGTAGTTGTGCTCTCAACTCCTGGAGCGTCGCTATTTCTGATTCGCTCAGCTCGTCACCGTAGATGATGTCGTCACCGCTGCCACCATCGATTTGGTCTTGGCCAGCACCGCCAATGAGGATGTCGTTGTTGGCTTCGCCTGCTAGGCGATCGTCCCCGTCACCACCGGAGACGACATCTCTGCCTGAACCGCCTTTGAGGTCGTCCTTGCCAGCACCACCGCTGACAATATCGTCGCCTCTGCCACCGCTGATGATGTCATGGCCAGCTTCGCCGTAAAGTTCATCATTGCCCGACTCGCCCACGATGAGATCATCATCGTCACCGCCGTAAATCAGGTCATTACCTCGCTCACCATAGAGAATGTCGCGGCCCGCTTCACCCCAGATGACATCATGACCGCCCTTGCCATCGACTAAATCATCACCTGCGCCGCCGCGAATACGGTCTTGCTTCTGGTCACCTGCAATAATGTCATCATCCTCACCCCCTTGATAAATGGTTGTGTTAGCACCTCCTACTCCACCATCTGCGATTTGAGCTTCGGTTTCAGAGTTGTTCTCGGCAGCATCCAATGTTTCAGAAAACTGATCCAATTGCTGGAACCAGGTGCCCCAACCCTGCTCAAGGACTTGGGATTCAAACTTTTGGAACCAGGTTCCCCAGCCCTGTTCTAACAACTGTTCGTCAACTTCCTGGAACCAGGTGCCCCAGCCTTGCTCTAATAGCTGGTCTTCATTTTCTTGGAACCAGGTACCCCAGCCCTGTTCTAGAGCTTGAGATTCAAAGTTTTGGAACCAAGTGCCCCAGCCTTGCTCCAGCACATCCCCATCAAATTCTTGGAACCAGTTGCCCCAGTCCTGCTTCAGCGCTTTAGAATCGAATTCTTGGAACCAGGTGCCCCAGTTCTGAGCCAGCATTTCTCCTTCAAAGTTTTGGAACCAGGTGCCCCAGCCTTGTTCAAGAATCTGCGCTTCAAAGTTTTGGAACCAGGTGCCCCAGCCTTGCTCTAGTACTTCTCCTTCAAAGGATTGGAACCAAGTGCCCCAGAGCTGATTGAGCAGTTGATCTTCAAAGGATTGGAACCAAGTGCCCCAGAGTTGCTGAAGCAGCTGCCCTTCTAGGGCCTGGAACCAGGTGCCCCAGCCCTGCTCCAGCATGTTGACTTCGATATCTTGGAACCAGGTGCCCCAGCCCTGCTCAAAGATTTCATCTTCGAAATCTTTGAGCCACTTTTTCCAACCTGATTTATCTAGCTCCTTCTCAAACTTCTGAAACCAAGTGCCCCAGCCCAGCTCCAGAATTTGGGAGTCATAGCCCTGGAACCAAGTGCCCCAGCCTTGGGTGAGGACTTGATCTTTGAATTGCTCAAACCAAGCTTCATGCCCTAGGCTTGCCCAGTCTTCTCCTTGCATTAGAGCTGCGATGACGGTGTCTGCATTTCCCCCGACTGTTTGGAGAGCATCAGCATAAAGGTTATCCAGGTTTAGACCATTCTCCAGAGCGTCATAGTTGATGTCCCAACCAATGGCATCAAAGGCGGTGAGGTCTAGCTGGGAGATATCGGTCCGTTCTTGGTAACCCAAGGTTGGGTCCATGATTCCGAGGGCATTGCGGAAGCGTTGCCAGTGACTGGCTTGATATCGGTCTCCCTCTTCAAACTCAGCGAGACTGGTTTGACCGCCATCGATAGAGAAATAGGCGCTGTTGCCAAAACTAAGGTCACTGACGCTACCGTCAGCATTTTCAACCTGGCTGCTGGTTTCGCTGTAGCGCATGAGGTCCAGTGCTGTGAAACCTTCGGTGCGCTGTTCGCCGGAATGGAATGTAAATGTCTCGATGAGTCCATCCAAGCCGCTGACAAAGCCCAGGGCATGCCCAACTTCATGGAGAGCCATGGTCAAGAAGTCCAGCGTGTCCTCAGGTGCATCGTCCTGCCGAGTGAGGTCATAATTCCAATCGAAGGTGTTATTGATCAGAATGTAGCCATCTAGATCATGGGAATCCTGTAAGACGTCTCTGTCCCAGCTTCCGCCGTTCTCAAGTTGAAGGGGATCTTCCATTCCCAGCGCTTTGGCCTGGGCGCGGGTAAGCATTATGTCGGTGTTGCCATCAATCAGTTGCCCATCCACCACCACATCGACAGTGTTGCCATCTTGCAGGGCTTCTAGTACCTGTTCGTCTTCGTCGGAGGTGGCGTCTTGCTCCAGGTACTCTTGGTAAACCCCATAATTGGTTTCGTGAAAAATTGGGACTGCACCGCCCACAGCTTGACCGTTGTCACCCAGGGTCTCGACAGCGCCAATGTGGAGATTAACCTCGACGTCGTCGGTGAGGAAGCTCGACCAAATGGCGGCGGCCATCTCAAAGCCAATGCGCTGCTCCACACTGACGTTGAGATCAAAGCTGAAGTTGAAGTTAACCATGACAAAGTCGAGAACAGGGAAGGTAAAGAAGGAGGAACAGTGATGGACTGACCTTGGATGTGGTGATGCTTCCTGACCTAGAACTGACTTGAATGGGTAGAGGCGGGAGCCATGCTTGATCCGACAGTGGAGGCATGCTCATTGCCTTAATTCTGCTTGTATTGAGTATGGCTAATGTTTGGGGTGATCCCAACCGGGGGGGTACAGAGTTCTTGAGAGCGCTGTTGTGAAGGCGAAAAAAAGGGGAGGGTGTAGTGTAATGCGGATTTGAATAGTCTTTCGTTGAGGCGTCTGAAGTCCTATCTATGCCTGATTTTTTGAGAACCCCATTCGCCTTCGTCTACTGATCAGTGTTCGTAGCATGGGTGTGCTTGATTCTGGACTATGAGCAGCCTTGAGTTTCATTTGAACTTCTGTTTATGTGGGCTCTATTAATCGCTGTTACCCTAGATAAGCGCTGTTTTTTGCCCGTTATCTATGCCCCTCCAATACCCCACCACCCGCACTGTCGACCAAACTGACGACTACCACGGCACAACCGTCGCTGACCCCTATCGCTGGCTCGAAGACCCTAATAGCGACGAGACTAAAGCCTGGGTTGAGGCTCAGAACCAAGTCACCTTTGGGCATTTGAATGGATTGGGCGATCGCGAGCAAATCAAACAGCGCCTTACCAAACTCTGGAACTACGAGCGCTACGGCATCCCCTTTAAGCGTGGTGGATCGGCTGCTGAAAATGGGCAGAGCGACGCTATCCGCTACTTCTTTTACAAGAATGACGGCCTCCAGAACCAAAGCGTCCTCTACAGCCAAATGGGATTAGATGGTGAGCCAACTGTTCTCCTCGACCCTAACAAGCTCAGCGACGATGGTACCGTCGCCCTCTCCGGCATATCCGTTAGCGATGACGGCAAGCTGATGGCCTATGGCCTCTCCAGCTCCGGCTCCGACTGGCAGGAATGGAAAGTTCGCAATGTCGAGACCGGCGAAGACCTGAGCGACCATATTCAATGGGTCAAATTCTCTGATGCCTCCTGGAACAAGGATGGCTCGGGCTTCTACTACTCTCGCTACGACGAGCCCGCCAACGCCGAAACCCAGTTTGAGGATGTCAACTACTTCCAAAAGTTGTATTACCACCAGGTTGGTACAGCCCAGTCCGAAGATAAGCTGATCTACGATCGCCCCGATCAAAAAGAATGGGGCTTTGGCGGCGATGTCACCGAAGACGGCAAGTACCTAGAAATCTCCGTCGGGCGAGGCACCGAACGCAAGAACCTGATCTTCTACAAAGACCTCACCGACCCCAACGCCGAAGTGGTTGAACTGATCTCCGAATTCGAAGCCCAATTCAACCTGATCGACAACGAAGGCTCCATCTGGTGGTTCAAAACCGACCTAGATGCCCCCCGAGGCCGGGTCATTGCCATTGACCTCAACCACCCCGAACGAGCCAACTGGAAAGAACTCATCCCCGAAGCGGAGGAAACCCTTCAAGGTGTCGGCGTCATCAACAATCAGTTTGTCGCTTCTTACCTCAAAGACGCCCGCACCCAAATCAAAACCTTCAACCTCGACGGCAGCTTCGACCGCGAAGTTGAGCTGCCCGGCATCGGTGCGGCGGGCGGCTTCGGCGGCAAGCGCGAAGATAGCGAAACCTTTTACAGCTTCACTAGCTTCACTACCCCCACCGCCATCTACCGCTACGACTTCGCGAAGAACGAAAGCACCCCGTTCCGCCAGCCCCAGGTGGACTTCAACTCAGCCGACTACACCACAGAGCAGGTCTTCTACAGCAGCAAAGACGGCACCAAGGTGCCCATGTTCATCTCCTATAAGAAGGGCCTGGAGCGTAACGGCGAGAATCCCACGATTCTTTATGGATACGGTGGGTTCAACGTTTCCCTGCCCCCTTCCTTCTCCCCAGCCAACTTGGTTTGGATGGAGATGGGTGGCGTCTATGCCCTGCCCAACCTGCGCGGCGGCGGCGAGTACGGCGAAGCCTGGCACCAGGCGGGCACAAAGCTGAATAAGCAAAACGTCTTCGATGATTTCATCACCGCTGCGGAATGGTTGATTGAGAATAAGTACACTGCATCCGGCAAGCTGGCGATCTCCGGCGGCAGTAATGGGGGGCTCCTGGTCGGAGCCTGCATGGCCCAGCGCCCGGAGCTTTACGCCGCTGCTTTACCTGCCGTGGGCGTCATGGACATGTTGCGTTTCCACAAGTTCACCATTGGTTGGGCCTGGTGTTCGGACTACGGCTCGGCAGATAACGCCGATGAGTTTGAAGCGCTCTATGCCTACTCGCCGCTGCATAATCTCAAGCCCGGCACGAGCTATCCAGCAACGATGGTGACCACGGCTGACCACGACGATCGCGTCGTCCCCGCCCACAGCTTTAAATTTGCCGCCGCCCTCCAAGCTGCCCACGAAGGTGACAATCCAGTGCTAATTCGTATCGAAACCAAGGCGGGTCACGGTGCAGGAAAACCAACCGCTAAGGTGATTGAAGAGGCTGCTGATAAGTGGGCCTTTGTGCGAGCCGCGATTGCTTAAGTCTGTTGTGGGGCGATCGCTTCACCGCAGGATGCAGGATTAAGCTATCTCACCCAAGCAAACACCCGGTGTTTCTTGAATCAACCTCATTTGCATTTGAGTTGAGTCGAAAGCACCGGGTGTTTTATCGCCAAGCTTTGCCTTAAGCCTTGAGCTGATTGACTTCCTTGGGCAAGGCAACGGTTTGAGCTGAGTTTGGCTTGATGGTTGGCGTCGAGACCGTGACGATGGTGGGCTGAGGAACGGATGGATGGGTGCTGCTCTCAGTGGGCCAAAAGGGGAAGCTGCTGCGCTTGTCGTAGTTAGAGGCGATCGCCAAACACAGCCCACCTAAGGCCAGCACCGGGAGAGAAAATTCAGTCTTGTTCAACCAGTCCCAGAACTGGGACAGGGCAAAGAGAATAACGACAGTCGCGATCCACAATTGCATAATCTTCTCCTTTCGGGGCGACAGGCCCTAGCCATTTCCCCGCCTCTCCAATCCAATGGGTGATTGCCAGGGCAACTATAGCGGTTGCCACCGACAATTGGGTAGTTCATGAAAACTATAGCGAAGCAGCCCGAAAATGGCGAACGGGTCTTTCCCATCGTTCAATTGCTAGCCATGGCATTGCTTACGCTGCTGTGGATGGGGCTTTAGGCGTGAGCCTAGCTCAGCAAAATATTTCTGCTGAGACTCTCCCCAGCTTCCCCTTCATAGGTTTTGCCTAGGTCGGCAAAGGAGTCCCGACCCACATCATTAAACCGTTAGTCATCCATCGCAACTTCGGGCATGCCATGTACCGATGTGGTGTCAGGTCTTATTCCATCTCTATTCCTTAGCCTTTTTGTTTGGCGCAAGCCTCAAATTCGCCTACCGCTCATTGCGCAGGTACTTGAGAATGCCCTGGGCCGTTGCCCGCGCCATGCGCTTGCGGACCTCTGGGTTACGCAGGAGCAATGTGTCCTTTGCCCCGGTCAAGAAGCCCATCTCCAGCAATGCAGCGGGCATCGAGGTCTCACGAATCACGTAAAAGCGAGCTTCACGGACCCGGCGATCGTCAATATTCACCGCCTTCAAAAAGCTGCTGTGGATTGTATCCGCCAAGCGCTTGCCGTTGGCAGAGCCGTAGTAGAACGTCTCCACCCCATTTACATCCGGGCGGCTCAAGCTAATGGCATTGGCATGGATGCTGACAAACACCGTCCCCCGCGCTCGCTCGGCAATGTCTACCCGAGGTTGAAGGTCCAGCTCGATATCAGTCGTGCGAGTCATCACAACCCTGGCACCACTATCCCGCAAGTGCTGGGCAACCCTTGTTGACACATCAATCACCACATCCTTCTCACGCACACCTGCAATACCCACAGCGCCGGGGTCAAAACCACCATGGCCAGGGTCAATCACTACGGTATAGCGTCCCGAAGGCACCGTCGGCAGGGTGATGTCTCCATTAGAGACAGAAGGCGCTGGTGTAGGTGTTGGAGCTGGTGTAGGTGTAGGAGCGGGCGTGGGCGCAGGCGTTGGAGCCGGTGTCGGCTGAACCACCTGGCCGTTGCTATCCACCTTCAGCGCCACGGTGGATACCCCAGCCTTTGGCAGGGGAACCACACAATTCAAATCCACATTCCAGACGTTGCCACTGCCTGGCAGGACCGAAATCTTGGTGGGGTCAATCACAAACCCTGGCTTCACCTCAATCACCATGCGCGTGGTGGTCGCGGTGAACTGAGCCACTCTAACCTGCTTGACGCCTTGGTTAAAGTTCTGTCGCACAATGGGCTTGCCAAAATTTGTGTTAGGCAAGTCCACGATCAAACGGTATGGGTTGTAGATCAAGACCGCTGTGGGCTTGATCGCTTCATCTGTCGTGATTTCTAGGCGGTTTTGGTCCGCATTAAAATTCCACTTCTCCAGCTTTGCCGCTTCTGCTGGAGAGGCATAGACCAAGAGGGGAGTTAGTCCCAGAATGAGGTTCCGCCAATTCAACACTACTGCTACTCCTTCAAAACAAGCCAAAGCATGGGTCTAACTCGAATCTCCTGATGCTGAGTATCTGCCCCAGACCCAGAACGGTCCCAGCAAATACTCCGCAGATCAACAGATCTAGCGCAGCCCTTGTTTAAAAGGGAGATGTAGCGCTTCGAGCGACGATTCAAAACATTTAGACGCACCCGTAGGATTTTAGCTCCCGAGACTAAGAAGCTCCCATCTTTTTACAGAGAAAATACGGATTAGTGTAACTTAGTTAGCTGATTCCTGGCCTATCTTGGCAAAGCCAGCAAAGGTATACGGCGATTTCGCAAAATAAAATCAACCTTTGCCTAATTCCTGCTGTATAATCATTAAGCGAATTTGGGCGAGTGGCGGAATTGGTAGACGCACCGCACTCAAAATGCGGCGGTTAACACCTTGTGGGTTCAAGTCCCACCTCGCCCATTAGCGCTAAAAAGGCTGCGGCTTCTCAGAGTAGAAGCCGCAGCCTTTTGGGTTTCACTCATCCTTCATAGTCTTCTCACGCCTGGAGCTAAACGAAAGACCCAGGTATGAGAGGGGATTATTTACCCTAGTTCACCCGCACTCGGAAGCGAATGAAGCCTGCATTGCTGCCCGGCGTATTGGGCACCGTTTGCAGTTCCACCAGAACCGCACCATTGGGATTGGTCGGGTCAGCGCAAACCGTTCCGGCTGGCAGTGGAGACAGCGGTGAGTAGTAAGCTCCCGAATCTCCATCCACTGCGTTGGTTTGCAGCGCTGGCGTTACCGTGCCAGGGAGTAAGACTGAAATGCCCTGGCTTGCACCAAAACTATCAGTCAGGAAGGTCGTGTCCGTGGGGACTAAGTCACAGAGATTGACCGGAGCTGCGGGCACGTTGCCATCGGAGATGAAGTAAATGGTGTATTCCAGAATGTCACCGCTGAACACAGGGTCCGCTGTGGTGATTTCAGGAACGCCCACCGGATTCAAGCCAGCAGTTTGAATTGCCTGAGCTTCATCACTATCAATCACAGCGTCGCTGAAGGTGCGAGTACCGTCGTTGGTCAACACTGCAGTGATGCGCTTCAACAAGCTGATGTTGGGGTTGGACGCAAAGATCAAGCGAGTGGGGTCATCCTCTCCTTCACCGCCTGTACCACCATCACCATCTTGGTCACCGGCATTATCGCCATCATCAGAGAGATCCTCGACGCTATTGCTAGCGGGGCTCACGCCTGAGGCGGTAATGCTGTTGTCATAGGGACCCAGGTTGCTGCCCGGTGTGATTAGTACGACTAATTGCAGGCTGGCGCTGTCACCCACAGCCATGCTGTCAATGCCTGCCAACATGTTGGTGTCGCTGCTGCCATTGAAGCTGGGATTAACCGTCACTGGCCCACTCGTCACCGTGGTGCTTTGGACTGAGAAGGCCTGGGCACCAGCGAAGGTGGAGGCCAAGTTCTCAGTGAGTTGAACGTTGGTGAGGTTAACGTCACCGAGGTTTTGGACCATAACGTCGTAGGTCACTGTGAAGGTGCCATCGTTGTTACTGACCGCAGAGGCGATCGCCTTAGCAGTACCAATCACCGGATTCTCAGTGAACTCAACAGGGGTTGGATCGTCCTCGGAGGAGTCTGATTCATTGGCACCACCGGCGATGCCGTCCCCGTCGGTATCCACCTCGGCACCATCGTCCGAGTCATCGCTGACGCCGACGCCACCGGGGCTAGTTCCATCCGCCACTACTTGGTTGTTGTAGGGGCCGAGTTCTGCACCAGGTGTGACGGTGACAACCAGTTGGAGTTGGGCCGTGGCGGCGATCGCCATGGTATCCGTTCCTGCCAACAGGTTCGTGTTAGTCGAGCCATCAAAGCTGGGGTTCAGCGTTAAGCCTCCACTCACCACCGTCACCGCACCCGGCGTAAAGCCGGTGGCGCTGGCAAAGGTTGTAGCTAAGTTCTCGGTGAGTTGAACATTGTTCAACTCCACATCCCCTAGGTTCTCCACAAAGACGTCGTAGGTGACGTCGTAGGTGCCATCGCCATTGTTGACAACGTTATTCACCTGCTTCGCGGTACCAATTTGAGGCATCTCCGAGAAGGTGACCGGTGTGGGGTCATCTTCAGTATCCTCACCGGATGGATCATTATTGTTCGCTCCAGTGGGGTTGCCGTCCTCATCGGGATCAGGATCCGTACCATCGTCTGACTGGTCCGTCACCGTCTCACCAGCGGGGCTAGTACCGCTAACCTCGGTCTGGTTCTCGAAGGTCGTATCCAGAACCGCCGGTACTACAGTCACCACCAGTTGCAAGGTGGCCGTATCACCCACATTCATACTGTCCGTGCCAGCCAAGACATTGACATTACTGCTGCCATTAAAGCTGGTGTTAGCCGTCACAGTACCGCTAGTCACCGTCAAGCTATCAAAGGTGAAGCTCGTTGCACCTGCAAATGTGGTGGTTAAGTCCTCGGTCAACTGAACATTGCTGAGATTGATATCACCGAAGTTTTCCAGGGCGAAGTCATAGGTCACGGTATAGCTACCATCACCATTATTCTGCAGATCGCTGACCACCTTAGAGGTACCAATCACTGGGTTTTCAGTGAACTCAACGGGGGTTGGATCATCCTCTGTATCCTCACCAGAGGGATCATTATCGTTGGGGCCACTAGATTCACCATCGCCATCGGGGTCAACCTCAGTACCGTCATCGGAGTCATCAGTGACGCCCGTACCACCAGGGCTAGTACCATCCGCAACTACGGTGTTGTCGTAGGGGCCTAATGCGGCACCAGGTGTCACAACAATAACTAACTGCAAGGTGGCAGTGTCATCCACCGCCATAGTGTCGCTGCCAGCTAACAGATTCGTATCACTGTTGCCATCAAAGTCAGGGTTTGCGGTGACTGTGCCGCTGGTGACGCTCAAGCTACTGAAGCTGAAGCCTGTGGCAGAAGCAAAGGTTGTGGCTAAGTTCTCGGTTAGTTGAACATTGTTCAAGTTGACATCACCCAGGTTCTCCACCGCGATGTCATAGGTCACGGTGTAGGTGCCGTCAGCATTGTTGACGTTGGAGACGACCTGCTTGGCCACACCAATTTCTGGGTTTTCCGTCAGGGTGACTGGCGTGGGGTCATCTTCAGTATCCCCACCGGAAGGATCGTTGTCATTGGGGCCGCTGGATTCACCATCACCGTCAGGGTCAGGGTCAGTGCCATCGTCGGAATCATCCGTTACCCCATTACCACCGGGGCTAGTACCATCCGCAACGACAGTGTTGTTGTAGGTCGCTGTCGCTACGCCAGGCGTAATAACGACAACCAGTTCCAGTTCTGCGCTGTTTCCGACGGCCAGGGAATCTGTGCCAGCAAGCAGGTCTTGGTCGCTGCTGCCATCGAAGGTGGTATTGGCAGTGACACCGCCCGTGACAACGCTTAGGCTATCGACAGTAAATGCAGTTGCGCCAGCAAAGGTGGTCGCCAAGTCTTCAGTGAGCTGAACGTTGTTCAAGTTCACGTCACCCAGGTTCTCCACCACAATGCGATAAGTGACGTTGTAGGTACCGTCGCGGTTGCTCACAGCATCAGTGACTCGCTTGGCCACACCAATCTCGGGGTCTTCAGTAAAGGAAACCGGCGTGGGGTCATCCTCAGAAGAATCCGTCTCATCGGTACCACCGGGGTTACCGTCGCCATCGGGGTCGGGGTCGGTGCCATCGTCGGAGTTGTCGGTGACATCTTCGCCTGCGGGGCTAGTGCCGTCTGCCACAACAGTGTTGTTGTAGACATCGTTATCTACATCCGCAGGTACAACGGTGACGACGAGTTCCAGCGTTGCGCTCCCGCTGACGTTCAGCGTATCGGTGCCCGCTAAGAGATTTGTATCGCTGGTGCCGTTGAAGTTGGAGTTCGCAGTGACAGGGCCGCTGGTAACGTTGAGGCTATCGAAGGTGAAGCTTGTCGCCGCACCGAAGGTTGCGTTCAGGTCTTCAGTGAGTTGGACGTCGCTGAGATTGACGTTGCCTAGGTTCTCCACCGCAATGGCATAAACAATCTCATAGCTACCATCGGCATTATTCGTAATGCTGGTGACGTTCTTCGCGGTACCAATCTCAGGATTCTCGCTAAAGGTAACCGGCGTGGGGTCATCTTCGGAAGAGTCTGTTTCATCGGGGCCACCGGGGTTGCCATCACCATCAGGATCGGGGTCAGCGCCATCATCGGAGTTGTCTGTAACATCCTCACCGCGAGGGCTAGTGCCATCTGCCACAACGGTGTTGTTGTAAGTGTCGTTGATGTCAGCTGGAACCACCGTCACCTGGAACTCCAACGTGGCATTGGTGCCAACCGCCATGCTGTCGGTGCCGGCTAACAGGTCTGTATTTGCAGTGCCATCAAAACCACCATTCGCAGTCACTGTTGCAGTACCACCTGTGACGCTCAGGCTATTGGCGACATAGCTGAAGCTCGTTGCGGCACCAAAGGTGGTACTGAGATCCTCAGTCAATTGCACATCAGACAGGCTGACATCGCCCAGGTTCTCCACCGCCACAGCATAGGTAATGGTGTAGCTACCATCAGCATTGTTCTGGATATCGGTGACCTGCTTGGCCGTACCAATCTCAGGATTCTCCGTGAAGCTAACTGGCGTTGGATCATCTTCAGAAGAATCAGTCTCATCGGGACCGCCGGGGTTGCCATCGCCATCGGGGTCAGGGTCCGTACCATCGTCAGAATCATCAGTGACGCTTGGCCCCCCAGGGCTGGTTTCAGCTGTGGCAACCACGGTGTTGTTGTAAGGACCGTCGTTGTTACCAGGAGTCACATCCACCACTAACTCTAGAGTAGCTGTGCTACTGGCTGGCAGAGTGTCAGTGCCAACTAATAGATTAGTATCAGTGGAACCGTTGAAATTGGGGTTTGCAGTGATCGAACCGCTGACCACACTGAGGCTATCAAAGGTGAATCCAGTTGCGCCTGTAAATGTAGTCGCCAGGTTCTCCGTGAGCTGACTATTGAGCAAGTCAATGTTGCCCAGGTTCTCCACCACAATGGCGTAGGTCACGGTGTAGGTGCCATCGTCATTATTGACGTTGCTGGTGACATTCTTAGCCACACCAATTTCCGGCACGAGCATGAAGTCAACTGGCGTGGGGTCGTCCTCGGAAGAATCAGTTTCGTCAGGACCGCCAGGATTGCCGTCGCCGTCGGTGTCAGGGTCAGTGCCATCGTCAGAGTCATCGGTGACAACAGTGCCGGTGGGGGACTGGCCGGTCGTTGTGGCCTGGTTTTCGTACTCGGCAAAGCCCAGAGGTCCTGCACCATCGGGATCTACAAAGGTGTTGACTGTGACGACCAGTTGAACAGTGACGGTTTCGCCAACGATGAGGGCACTAGCACTAGGGTCAACCAGGTTGAAGTCTGTGGTGCCATTGAACGCTGGATTGGCAGTGACCGTGCTGCCCGCAGAGGGAGCAACGGAGATAGTTGGAGCTGCAACACTGTAGTTGCCCGCACCGAACGTGTTATCCAAATTGTCTGTCAGGGTGACGTTGGCGAGGTCGACATCGCCTAGGTTTTCAACCACAAAATCAAAGGTAACTGCATTCCCTGTGACGGTCGCAGCGTCTTTGGCGACACCAATCTCAGGTTGCGTGGAGTTGATTGTGATGGAGTCTTGGTCATCTTCAGTTCCATCACCGTTACCAGGGGTTGAGTCCACATCGGTTGTAGCCGTGGGGTCAGAGCTGCTGTCATCCCTTGTCACCTGAGCGGTGTTGGTAATCTGGCCAGTGCCAGCGATCGTCACCGTAACGTTAAGTTGAGCTGTGCCATTAGCAGCTAGAGGCCCAACGGTCCAAATCCCGGTGTTGCTATCGTAACGTCAGTTCCGGCTAAGACTCAGCAGCCGGAAGTGCAAAATCCAGGTTGAGCGAGGGTTTCTTGGGTTGATGGCAATATGCGATTAAGCCGCAAAGCAGGTTGACCGAGAAATTGATGGGACTGCGATGGCGCGAAT
>CALECT010000199.1 GCA_937949725.1 uncultured Pseudanabaenaceae cyanobacterium | reverse complement strand
ATTACGTCGATGCGGGACATTGTGCTCTAATTTAAACCACACAAATCCACCTAGCAATTAGCGGCTCTACGATCGCCCAAGCTCAATCCCCACCTCCCGAGCAGCAACAACTACCGCCTTAGCCCAGCCCAGGCAACCCATTGCAGGGGCAACTTCCCAGCCCTGCTCCGCCAACTGCGGATGGGGACCATTCACCCCAGGCACCACCACCGCAATATCCACCGCCTCCAGCATCGACAGATCATTCGGGCTATCCCCCAACCCCAACGTCATCACCTCATCCCCAGGGTGGGCCTCACTCCAGGCTTGCTTCAGCAACTGCACCGCATTGCCCTTCCCCGCCTGGGCACCCAACAAATGGCAGAAGCGATTGCCCACCAGCACTTGATACCGACGCTCCGCCGCCAGATCTTCCAAATACTCAAGATCGCCATAGGGCTTGAGAAACGGCTCACTGAACTCGCGATCGCAAGCTTTCTCCACCTCCGCCAAAGACAACCCCGTCAACAGCTGCACCTCCTCCGGGGTCATATCGCCAAAACCTTGCAGCGGTTCCGCGATCGCCTCCCCCAACATCCGCAACTGCCCCCGCGCCTTGCCATAGTCCACCCCCAGCTGCAAACGCAATAGTCGATTGGTGGGGCCATCTACCTCATCTAAGGCCGCAGCATGGGCCTCTAAGCTAAAGCGATCGTCCCCCGGCTCCAGAAAAATACCGCTGCCATTCTCCACCACAAAGGGATCTTTCAACCCCAGGGCCTGGCGCAGCTCCGTCACCTCCGCTCGGGTTTTACTCGTATTGGGAATAACTGGAATCCCTTGCTCCTGCAACTGACGAATAACGGGAATGGCCGCCTCATAGCTGTAGTCATCGTGATTCAGCAGGGTTCCGTCCAGGTCCGTAAAACAGATCAACTTCATAGGGCTTCTCCCAGCGTGACATCACAAGTATTACTAATCCAACGGGTCTGGTAAGGAACCAACTTAATCACTTGGGCATTCTCCGAAACCGCTTCATTGCTGATCAGATCACACCAATCATCAGTACAAATCAAGTTGATTTCACTGGGGGCAATGGCCTGGGGCTGATCGCTTAAGTTGTGTAGGCAAAAGATGCTTTGGGCGCGATCGCGGCTCTGGCGCCACAGCCCCAGAATCGCTGGATTTTGCAATTGCAGCGTGTACTGCGTCGCATTAGGATGGAAGGCAGGCTGCTGACTGCGCAGGGCCATCAGCTCTTTCAGGGCATTGAACACCCAAGCCTGATCCGAGTCCGGATTCGCCAGCGCTTGCTCCAGTTGCTCACGATCCCATTGATGGCGGTTGATACTGCGGTTATGGCCCGTTTGCTCCACCTTGGCCTGGTCATTGGGCGTCGCCAACAGGCTGTGGATATAAAACGCAGGCACCCCTTCCAGAGACATCATCACCGTCTGGGAACAGAGAAACCGCTGGCGTTGCCATTGGTCCGGCCCCTTGATCGTCCCCTGGAGCGCATCGAACAGAGAGATATTTAACTCATAGGGGGACTTACTGCCGTCACTGCGGCTGCGGTAGCTGATGCGCCCGCCAAACTGCTCCATGGTTTTCACCAATGTGCCCAACTCCGAATCAGCCAACAGCCCCTCCGCCGGGCGCATACCAATGCCATCATGGGAAGCAGTGAAATTGAAATAAGCACAGCCCTGGGGAGCAGGAGGCATGCTCATCATCCAAGTTTTGATATGGCGCGCCTCACCCCGAATCAAAGCATTTAACAACAGCGGCGGCAGGCTGAAGTTGTAGACCATATGGGCTTCATTGCGATTGCCAAAGTAGCTGAGGTTTTCCCGATTGGGGACGTTAGTTTCCGTGATGATGACGGCGGTGGGATAGGTCAGGGCCAGGACCTCCCGAATCAAACGAATGGCGGCATGGGTCTCCGGCAAATGCATACAGGAAGTGCCCAGCTTTTTCCAAAGAAAGCCCACGGCATCCAGGCGAATCCAGCGCACCCCGCGCTGACAATAGCCCAACACAATATCGATAAACTCCAGCAGCACCGCCGGATTTTCAAAATTTAGATCCACTTGATCCGCACTAAATGTTGTCCAAACATGGCGTAGACCAGCATGGGTCTCCACGGGCGTCAGCAGCGGGCTACTGCGAGGACGCACCACCGCACTGTGGTCCAAGCTCGGATCGCCTTCAATAAAGTAGTTGCAGCCCGGTGACTTGCCTTCAATAAATTGTCGAAACCATTGAGATTTGCTGGAGATGTGATTGACCACCAGATCACTCATTACCTCAAAGGATTGAGCAATGCTTTCCACATCTTTCCAATCTCCTAGCGATGGGTTCACTTGACGATAGTCAATCACCGCAAAACCATCATCTGAGCTGTAGGGAAAGAACGGCAAGATATGGACAACCTTCAGCAACCCAGCCAGGTTCTTATGGAGAAAGTCAGACAGAACTTGAAGCGGTGTCTGATCTGAGCTTGCCTTAGGGGGTAACAGGCTATCCCCATAAGTGATCAGCAGTATCGTTTTCTCATCCCAGGGCTCAGTATCTACAGTAGGAGCAGTCCCATGGTGAGCAGCAACATCAGCAATTTTTTGCATCAGAGCGGCTTGGTTGTGCTGAGGGTAAAGCAAGCGCAGCAAGGGAGAGATGCGATCGCCTAGCTGTTCAGAGAACTCACTCACCGGATGCTCAGTCGCTGTCATAGAGGCTCATTTAGGTTGTCGCATAGATCATTGTAAAACCCATGGAATATTCAAAAATGTGACAGATAATACTTTCAAAGTATCTATACCCACAGAAAGATTTCGTTTCGTAAAATAATTTTTAAGCTTCATCCGTAAAGCTTTCCAGCATATTTCAGAGTGATCGTAACGAATACTACAAGTGTTCTTGCGAACCTTTGTTAGCTTTGGAAAGCAAAGTTGACGCAATCGGTTATCCAATGGACTTTCAGCAGGAATTCATCACAACCATTCATGACTTTGGTGCAGATTTAGAAGAGCTTGAAGAACGGCTTTCTGGATTGAGTGAATCTTGCCCCATGGCGCTGATCATTCCCTCTCTATATGAAGAGCTTCAGCGACCTGCCCTAACTCGAATTCGCGATCGCCTCCAGCATTGCTCCTACGTTAAAACCATTAATGTTTGCCTCTACGCCGAGACCGTTGAACAATACCGCCACGCCGTAGAATTCTTCAGCGAGCTCCCCCAACAAGTGCGCGTCATTTGGACCAATGGCCCCCGAGTTACTCGGCTCCTGGAAAGCCTCGCCGAAAAGAACTTGAACCTGTTGAACTATAAGGGCAAGGGCTGGGCTGTTTGGTTAGGGCTAGGGGTTTCCTCATTGGAAGCCCAGGCGATCGCCCTCCACGATGCCGATATCGTCACCTTTGAGCGAGACATGGTGGCCAAGCTGTTCTATCCCATCGCCGAGAAGGAGTTTGGTATTGCCTACAACAAGGCTTACTACACCCGCCTTAGCCTAGAGGACCGCAGTATGAATGGACGCGTGGTGCGGCTTTTTGTCGCTCCCATCTTGCGCACCCTGGCCCATGTGCTCGGGCCCAATGCCTATCTCCGCTACATGCAGGCCTTCCGCTATCCCCTGGCCGGTGAGTTTGCCATGACTTCCGACCTGGCCTTGAACCTGCGGGTGCCCTGCGACTGGGGCCTAGAAGTGGGCTTACTTGCCGAGGTTTATCGCAATGTGGCCCCCAAGCGCATCTCCCAGGTGGATATGGGCTTCTTTGATCACAAGCACAAAGAAGTCGGCGAAGGCGTAGGAGATGGCCTGCAAAAAATGTGTACCGAAATTCTCTCCTCAATGTTGCGGACGCTGACGGAGATGGAGTCAGTGGTGGTCTCCGATGCCCATCAGATGGCCCTTAAGGTGAAATTTCGACGGGATGCCCAGGATCTGATTCGCCAGTATTTTGTCGATGCCACTTGTAATGGCATTCCCTACGATCGCCACCGGGAGGAAACCACCATTGAGCAGTTCGAGAAGGTTATTCCTGCCGCCTTTGAGCGTTATCTCGAAGAACCCGCAGGCTCCAGCATCCCCGACTGGACCCGCGCCTTGACCGTCATGCCAGACTTGCGGGAGCAACTGGTAGCCGTGGTGGATGCAGACATGGGGGAAGCTAGGCTCACAGCATCTGTAGCTAAATCCGTCGAGATGGAAAAGATGGCAACGGCTTAAGAAGCGAGTTAGCTCACCCAACTCGTTTTACGGAAGCCGCTATGATCGCAGCATCCGCCGTCATCTTGCGAGGCTGCTGCGATGAATCCCCTAGCCTTTTCTACGGCGCAACAACTTGCCCAGAGACTTCGCGATCGCAAAGTCTCTGCCACGGAAATCCTAGAGGCCCATCTACAACGAATTGCTGAACAGAACCCCCTGTTGAATGCCATCTGCACCCTGGATGAATCGGGAGCGAGGGCCAGAGCTAGGGCAGCAGATGAAGCCCTAGCCCGAGGTGAAAACTGGGGACCACTCCATGGGGTTCCCATCACCATTAAGGATATTTTTGAAACCCAGGGCCTGCGCACCACCGCAGGACATCGGCCCCTCAAAGACTATGTGCCGGAGCAGGATGCCACGGTGGTTGCCAGACTGCGGGGTGCAGGGGCGGTCATCATGGGCAAGACCAATCCAGCGGAGCTGGCCAGTGATTGGCAGGGCATTAATGGTCTGTTCCCTCGGGTGAACAATCCTTGGAACTTGGACTATACAACCGGGGGAAGCACTAGCGGTGGCGCAGCGGCGATCGCCTCCGGCCTCTCTCCCCTCACCATTGGCGATGACTTTGGTGGATCGATGCGTCAACCCGCCCACTTCTGTGGGGTCTTCAGCCTCAAGCCCACGGATCGACGCTTACCCACCACAGGGCATATTCCTGAGCTACCCGGCAAACCCAAATGCATTCGACAAATGCTGACGGTGGGGCCCATGGCGCGCTCTGTTGCCGATCTGAGACTGGCCTTTGAAGTCATGGCAGGAGCCGACCCGCGCCAGCCCGATATTGCTCCAGTGCCACTGGATCAGCCTGGAGATCGCCCATTAACCGACCTGCGCATTGCCTGGGCAGATGAGTTTCCAGGCTTTCCAGTGGCGACATCGATCAAGGCGAAACTCCGCAACACAGTGGCAAAACTTTCAGGTGCTGGAGCAACTGTAGAACCTTGGCTAGCCCCTTTGGACTATGGCGCAATTTGGCGACTGGGATTTCGACTGGCCGCCTATCAGTCGATCCTCAGTCAAGACCCCAGCAGTGACCTAGACTTTGTCCGGCGTCAGATGGCGTTTCTCTGGCGGGAAGCCACCCAGGGAGATGGGTCGCTGCGACGCCAGGGGAATGTTGCCAAGCTCGTCCTGCCGATCGCGATGCGACCCCGACTGGGGAAATACTTTGAACTATTGACGGAACGCGATCGCGTCATCACCGCACTCGACCAAGCACTGGAGCCTTGGGATGTATGGCTCTGTCCCGTCGCCATGACTCTGGCTTTCAAACATTGCCCACCGGGAACCGCCATCGAAGTGGATGGGCGATCGGTGCCCTACATGATGGCCTCCGGTGCCTATACCAATGTCTTTGCCCTGTCAGGCCATCCCGTAGTCGTCATTCCTCTGGGACAAACTGCGGATGGCCTACCCATCGGAATG
>CALECT010000198.1 GCA_937949725.1 uncultured Pseudanabaenaceae cyanobacterium | reverse complement strand
GCTGGTTAATAGATGGGATGGCCCGACGATCTCACGAATCTTAGCTAGCAGGTCAGCGTCCGTCATGGTGGGCCAGGGGAGTAGAGATAGTCAGGGGGGCTCTTCTCTATTGCACCACAAAAAAATGGACGGGATGGACCTTTGGGCGAGCCGAATTCAATGAATTTTGGGTTAGCGATGTCACTGCAAGATAACTGCATGACGATTGGACTATCCGAAAAAGCGGTTGCACCAACAGTTTAAGCCATGGCTTTCTCACTGTAGGAGGCTCCAGCAGCGGCAATGCTGACTAAGGCGATCGCAAGCAGTGCAGACATCCCCAAAGTTTCGCTTAGCACAACAAAGCCGATAATCGAAGCGATCGCCGGTTCCAGGCTCAACAACACCCCAAACACATTCACCGGCATCCGCTTCAGCGCTGCAAACTCAAGAGAAAAAGTCACCACAGAGCCTAGAAATGCTACTAAAGCGCCGAGCAGCAATAATTTAGGCTGGACGATAGCTGGCCCCAAGTGACCAATGCCCAGGGGCAATAACAGCAGCGTGGAGATCGCCAGGGAGATGGGGATCACTTGACTGCTAGGCAAGGATTCGCCTGCTTTTGCTGAGGCCAGGATGTAGCTACCCCAGCCTCCCGCTGCAATCAAGGCACAGAGGACACCGATGGGATCTAAGTTAGAGCTAGGCGTGGGCGCTAAAAGGGCGATGCCGAGGGTCGCTAGACCAACCCAGAACCAGTCGAGCTTGCTACGAGACTTATAGACAGCAACGCCCAGGGGACCCAAGAATTCAATGGCAATTGCAATGCCAATGGGCAAACGTTCAATGGAGGCGTAGTAAAAGTAATTCATCACCGCCATGGCTATGCCCAGCCATAGCAAATTACGATAATCGTTGCGACTGTAGCCCAGCAACTTAGGCCGTTGTACCAGCATCAGTGGCAGTGCAGCAAAGCCCACCCGCATCAGCACCACGCCGGAGGAGCCCAGATCTGCCATTAGGGGCTTGGCGATCGCCGCTCCCAGCTGGATGGAAATCATCGCACCAACAACGAGCAATGTGGGGGGAATACTGGGCTTGCTAGTGCTGGCAGCCATGGGGCCTCTAAGTCAATTGCCTCGTTCAGTATGGGGCAAAGCTGGACCTGTCTGCATTCGCGAACCGCCTATCCAGAAAATCTAGATCGCCAGTGGGTCAACAAGTGCGTGGCCTGGACCCGCACCTGCCGCTCCGTCACATCAATCATTTGGGGAGGAACTTCTGGGTTCGAAGACTCCAGCACGACCATGCCTTTCTCTTGATAGAAATGCTTGAGTGTTGTACCCGCACCTTCCACCCAAACCGCCACAATTTCCCCCGGTCTAGGCTCATAGCCATCGGGCGTCGGTCGCATGACAACAAAAGCACCATCGGGAATGCAGTCTCCCACCATGCTTCGGCCTGAGACTCGCAGGACAAAATCGCCCACCTTGCGCTCCGCATAGTCGAGGGTCAGATATTCCTGAGTATCGGTGACCGGCTCAAACATTGCACCAGCTGCAATCTCCCCCTGGATGGGCAGTGGCTCAGCAGGGACTGGATTATCCGGTACAACGCGGAGGTGCCGCTCTTTGCCAGGAGATTTTTCCTCGGACTGCTTCGTCGTTACAGGTGCAATCAGTTGGAGAGCGCGAGGCACCATATTTTCTGGCGGAGGGATCTCCTTCGGCCAAATTTGCATGACCATCCCCGGCTTACCCTTTTCGATCGCAATGAAGCCATTCTTCGCCAGCCACTTACGGCTGTTTTGAATGCTGCCATTGGACTTATCCAAGAGGTCGATCAACTCGCGCACCGTGGGCGATTTGCCATGGTCTCGCATATAGCTGGCCATGGTACGCCAGACGCGATCGTGGGGATGCTTCGGCAACTGAGGAGAGTTCATGGTGTTTGTGAGAGTTCACCCAACTCCAATATAGTACGTTTGTGCTTTAGATTGTTTGTTTTAAGAAAACTTTATCGAACAATCCTCAAGGAAAGCTGTTGGAACGGAGGATCTAAGGCATTCTGGGCATAGCTTTCCCCCTTGCTGCGGCTGCGAGCTGCCTGTTCCCATGCGTGATTACGAGATCCTCGGCCAGTTTTACTTGGGCAAGCAGTACAACCTCCCGGAGAAAGCGCTCCAGGCGGCTCCGATTCTGTACGATTCCACGGACCTCACCACCCATGCCCTGATCATTGGTATGACGGGCAGCGGCAAGACAGGGCTGGGGATGAGCCTGTTAGAAGAGGCCTTAATCGACAATATTCCCCTGATCGCCATTGACCCGAAGGGCGATATTGCCAACCTGTTGCTGACCTTTGATGAGTTAACGGGCGATCGCTTCCTACCTTGGATTGATCCCCAGGAGGCAGCAACCCAAGGCCTAACAACCCCGGACTATGCTGCTGCCCAGGCTGAGCTCTGGGAGAAAGGCTTAGGGGAATGGGGCCAGGATGTCTCTCGCATTCAGCGGTTGCGTCAGCAAGTAGAAATGGCGGTGTACACGCCGGGGAGTTCTGCGGGGCTGCCGATTAGTCTGCTCGATTCCTTCGATGCCCCCGCTGCCGAACTGTTGGAAGATATTGATCTGATGACCGAAAGGGTGGGAGCAACTGCGACCAGCCTGCTCTCCTTGCTGGATATTGATGCCGACCCGGTCACCAGCCGAGAGCATATTCTAATTTCCAATTTACTGACCTATTACTGGAACCTGGGGCAGAACCTGGATATTGCTCGCTTGATCCAGGCGATCCAAACGCCGCCCATAGATCGCATTGGTGTGATGGATTTGAATCAGTTCTACCCTGCTAAAGATCGGATGGCCCTGGCAATGCGGTTGAATAACCTGCTGGCCTCACCGGGGTTTGCCGCTTGGCGCAGTGGAGAACCTTTAGATATCCAGAAGTTG
>CALECT010000197.1 GCA_937949725.1 uncultured Pseudanabaenaceae cyanobacterium | reverse complement strand
CACAGCCTTCTCCAAGGCCATATTCTCTACAGAAAATTACTCTCAAGGTCAGATCATGAATCTAAATGCGGTTCCGATACGGAACAATCTCAATTAAACAAAGGCAAAGCCCTGGCTAAAGCTAGTCACCAATGTTTGGTCCAAGACTGCCACTAGATCACCACCACTGTGAGTAATCCCCGTGGACTGGCCATTATCCAGTGATTGCAGGCTGTACTGATCAGCAGAGCCTACCAACTGAATCATGTCTTCCACAGCATTGAAGTCCATGATTCGGGCATAGTCTTGGCTGCCATCGCCACCGCTAGCTGCAAGGTAGAACACCGTAGAAGCTTCACCCAGGATGAAGTTGTCCTGGCCCAAACCACCCGTTAGCTGATCAACTTCGCCTTCGCCCGCATTCCAAGCGGTTGCATGAGCACCAATTAAAGTGTCATTGCCAGCACCTGCGAGCAGAACATCACTGTCATAACCACCAATCAAGGTGTTATCGCCAGCGCCACCAGTCAGAATATCGTTACCCACTTCACCGGAAAGGTTGCCTAGTTCACGACTGAGCTGATCATCAGCACTGCCCCCATGGAGAGTGCAGGAGTCATCTTGGAAAACGCGGATGTAGTCGATATCGAAGCTGCTCAGCGTGGGAGTATCAGCCGTCGTTTCGCCAGGTAAGAAGCCGCCCACAGCCAAGTTGGCAATCAGGTACATGGCCTGATCGGGAATATTGTTCACCGTGGAGAAGATTTCTGCATCATCCACAAACCAGGTCACGCGATCCTGATTCCACTCAGCCGCAAAGGTGTGATAGCCCGTGGAGAAGTCCACTCCAGTGAAGCTCTGGTGAGCGTAATCAATCTGGTGAGCACCATCTTCCCCTTCGGAATGGAGCGTGGTCAAAACAGTATCCGTTTTATCGCCCAGCATTTCCATCACATCCAGCTCAGGAGGCCATTCGCCGGAGCTAGGCAACATCCAGAAAGCAGGCCAGAGTCCTTGGCCCGAGGGAACTTGAGCCCGAATTTCCATGTAGCCGTTGGTGAAGGCAAATTTGTCATCACCAGAGATCATGCCAGAGCTGTATTCAAAGCTGGTGTCTTTGCCTTGGGAAGTCAGCAAATGCTGGTCCACATCTTCAAAGGCTTCCAGGGGAGTATCTAGCTTTTGCGCCACGATGCTCATGGTGCCATCTGCATTAAATTCGAAGGCATCATCCACGTAGTACTGCTCTTCGTCGTTCCAAGTGTTGGTACGAGAGCCGTAGTAGTAGCTGGTGTTCCACTTGCTGAGGTCAAGGCTGCCGCTGTCAAACTCATCACTAAAGACAAGCTCCCAGTTGGAATTGCTCTCGGGGTGGGAAGGCGCTGTAGCCTGACCCGTGTACTCGAAGTATTTGCTCTCTAGATTAATGCCCGATGCATCGACATGCTCTAGCACTGCTACCAGTTCATCATTGCTGGACCAACTGCCACTGTTGTCGGTGTCGAGATAGAGGGCAGAGGCTTCCATATTGGCGAACGTCGCTGCCAATTCTGTGGGAACATCAGCCACCACATAGTCGCTGGCAACTCCTTTGAGCTGAATTTTGTCCTGGAGGCGATTGAAGTCTTTAATGACGGCATAGTCAGTAATGCCCGCCTGGCTATCGTCGCCATCGTTGTAGTAGGTCGTGGAAGTATTGCCCAGGGCAAAAGTGTCAGAGCCATTCTCGCCAATCAAAATATCCATGGTGCCCTGGCCAGTTCCTGTGCCCACACCATCCAAGATGTCGTTACCGCCACCGCCTTGGAGGACGTCAAAGCCAGCACCACCGTAGAGGGCATCGGTGCCATTGCCACCGCTCAAATAGTCATTACCTTCATTGCCCTGGAGCAGGTCGCTACCTTCATAACCGAAGAGCACGTCATCGCCAGTGCCTCCATTCAGAGAGTCGTTGCCAGTGCCGCCTTCGAGGTAGTCATTATCGGCACCACCATACAAAACATCGTGGTGGTTCTCGCCGTATAAGCCATCGTTGCCAGTACCGCCATCTAACAGGTCATTTCCGTCTCCGCCATACAGGGTGTCAGCTCCAGCTTCGCCGTACATGGCATCATTGCCACCCGCACCAACTAGCAGGTCGTTACCGTCTCCGCCATACAGGGTGTCAGCGTCATCACCACCAAACAGCTTGTCTTGGCCATAGCCACCCCAGAGGGTATTTAATCCAGCTTCGCCAAACAGCTCGTCATCACCGTCACCACCAAACAGTTGGTCGTTACCGTCACCACCAAACAACTTATCGTTGCCACTGCCGCCATACAACTGGTCTCGGCCTAAGCCACCAAACAGAATGTCAGCGTCAGCACCACCATCCAAAACGTCATCTCCGGCACCACCATCGAGGAAGTCCTGACCTATTCCTCCACGGACAACATCATTGCCGTTGCCACCGTAAACTTCGTCGTTACCATCGCCGCCATCAAGCTCATCGTTGCCGTTATAGCCGTAAAGCTTGTCGTTGCCGCCGCCAGCATTAACAACGTAGTCAGTGTTCGCTTCCCAGCCTCCCCAGACGTCGTCGCCTTCGGTCATCCAAGTAATGTTCTTCTTTGCATTAGACATCGTTTAAACTTCCAACTTTGGTGATTTTGTGCAGTCTTTATTGACAGGCAGGGCAGTCTCAAATATTCGTCATCAAGAGCACAGGCCGAATGGATTCTCTTGTGAATGACAGCCCAATCAATAATTTGAAATTCGATATCGATCACATTAATTCCCTATAGCTCTATTGAAGCGATTGATTTGGCGATCGCCCTGAGAAATACTTCTCATCTTTAAGTGTTTTCTGCCTACAAAAATACAGTCTAAAAAAGAGATTATCTCCGTATGCTGCACTGAATATTAGGTAAAGACAAACTGCTCGATCAACAAAACAAAAACAGATTCTTTATACAGGGAAACATTACTTAAAAAACAGCAGAGCCTTCTGCTGTATAAGGTTGTAGAGAAAGCAGGCAATAATTTTTGTTCGACTAAATTCTAGTCTAGTGATAAGTCTATACCTGGAGAAAAGTAAAATTAATATGTCACAGGAAATCAAAAGAAGATATTAAATAGTGAAACCCCCTAAAGATTTAAATTCAATTATTGGTTCTCGATAATCTCAGTAATATCCTAAGTAAATCTGAATAATCTTTCAGCACTCATACGGTCTGTCTGAATCTTTGAGAGTCTCAAGGAAATCCTTTGAAATACTGCTTTAAGCTCTCTCCATTAAAATCTTCGGGAAATAGAGATGCCTCGGCTGAGGTGCTAGATGGATGTAAAAGATTCATGGAATAGTTCAAGTGAAGTCGTAAAGGGCTAGTAAGAATAGCCACTTAACTCAAGAAAAAAGACCTTTGCCAGCAATCTACTGCTAGCAAAGGTCTTAAAGTTGCGATCGCATAACGATCTAGCTAAATCCAATCCACTCAATCCATCTAGTCGATTACTTAAGCAAAGGCAA
>CALECT010000196.1 GCA_937949725.1 uncultured Pseudanabaenaceae cyanobacterium | reverse complement strand
CCCGTATCCGACCAGCCATGCTGGGCAAAGATCAATCGCTCGGGCAGTTGCTGAGAAGAGCTGGAAGCCATAGCCAAAACAGAGACATTCTTAAAATCTTCTCGACTACTGTAACGAAGCTCAAACCGAGCTGGCAGTCGTGAAATCCTCTTCGTCAAGTGTCATTACACCATCGGTCGTTTCCCCCCTGCCTCGCTAGGATCAAAATCTCTAGAGATGGATCATGGCGCTCAACCGCCCCACCCAAAACCAGAAAATCCCCCTTTTTTCACCATTCCCATCATGAGCAAACAAAAATTTGACAGCTTCGACGACATGCTCGCCAACTCCGAAAAGCCTACCCTCGTTGACTTCTACGCGCCCTGGTGTGGCCCTTGCCAAATGATGGCCGGTATTCTCAAAGAAGTGAAAGAACAGATTGGCGATCAAGTCAATATCGTCAAAATCAACACCGATAATTATCCCCAGATTGCCTCCCAGCATGGCGTTGCAGCACTACCCACGTTGGTGCTGTTTAAGGATGGGAAACCCAGCGATCGCATTGAAGGCGTTCTCCGTCCCGAACAGCTAGTCCAGCGCCTCCAGCCCAACCTTTAAAGGACAGCCACCGTCAACCCGCTACGGTGTATTGCAAAAATTGGTGATTCGCGATCGCAGCTCATCTTCCGCCGTGGGCTGCGTCAACTGCATCGGCCCCTGCAACTGCCAGCCCTCGGCTGCACCTAGCGGGGGCTCTGCTATGTCCAGAATCGCCTGCTCCTCAGATTTAATCCAAAAATAGAACGGCTCCACTGGGTACAGAGCCTCCGGCAATGGGCAAATCGGAATCACCCGAGTCCCGCTATAAAAACTAAGTGAAGGCCGCTCAATCCGATTGGTCGTATACACCGGAACGGATTCTGCCCCTGCCCGAATCACCGCCGCCATCGGCTTAGCAGGCTCTGCATCACCCAGCTCAAACACCCAATGGGGCGATGCCATCAAGGCAACAATCGCCACATACCAGCCCCAAGCCAAGAGCAAGATCCACTGAGCATCCCGCCGCCACAACAGCCAGGCACTCAGGCCCATCCCAGCGACTAAAAACCAAAACGGAATCGCTAAGCCCAGGGCTGCTTCCGACCCCAGCGAGAAATACAGTCCCCCCGCCAAAGCCACTACTACTAACAAGCCCAACAGCCCCAACCAAATCTTAGGTAACCGCCCCGGCGTGTAAGGCTCTCCACCCAATCCGCCCAACCGATCCCAGCCATCCGCCAACAGGGGTCCGATCGCCAGTGCCACCAGCGGATACAACGGCATGATGTACCAGGGCAACTTCGTCTGGGCTAGGCTAATCACCAAAAAATAGCCACCGCCCAACATCCAGATCAGCTTGCCCCAACTCAGCGATCGCTCCCGCCAAGCCTTGGCCAATCCCCAGGGCAAAAACATCACCCAAGGCCAGCCCCACTCCAACAACTCCCCGATGTAATAGAGCATTGACCCGCGATGATTTTCCACGGGTTCCCAGATTCGCTTGAGCGCTTGATCTACCAAGCCTCGCTGGACAAAATCATCCGCTCCTCCCAAGGTCTGATTGCCATACCAAGCCACCGCCGGAGCCATCCCTAAAACCAAGCCTGACCAGAGATAGCCCGATCGCAACATCCTCGGCGTATCCCAGGCCAGAAAGCCCAACAGCAATCCACCCAGACAGAGGCCCAAAACTCCCTTGGTTAGGCACATTAAGCCAATGCCCAGACCAATTCCTAAGCTCCAGCGAGCATCTCGCCGCGATCGCAGTCCTGCCAAGACGGTCACCAGATAGAAGCAAATAATCGCCCCATCCAGCATGGCTAAACGGCCATGGCGCACAACAGGAAGCAGCGTGAGATAGGCGATCGCCCCAAACACCGCCGGACGCCGCGTCACAAATAACTCTCGCCCAATCAAATACAGCAGCGGCACCGATAGCGCCGTTAACATCGCCCCCGGCAACCTCGCCGTCCACTCACTCTCCCCCCAAACCCGAAACAAAACCGCAATCAGCCCATGCATCAACGGTGGCTTATTCACATAGGCCTGATCCCAAATCGTCGGTTGGAGCAAGCCCTGGCCAAAATTCTGTACCTGCAGCATCCAAGGGAACAGTGCTCCACTCCCAGCCCCATCTCCAGGCAGCAAAGACTTCTCCACAATCTCCCTCGCCACCTGAGCCACCGTGCCCTCATCCCAATCCCGCAGCGCTGGCCCCCCTAAATTCACCAAATATAGGGGCAAAGCTGCCAACCACAGCCCCAAAGCCCATCGTTGATCCAAGCTGTTGCAACGGTGCCAGCGCTCCCTCACTTTCTTTCCAGGAAACGACTTAAACCAGTGAGTCAGCCGAGAAATCATCGCCATCACATCGCTCAATTGCACCCGCTCAAAAGCAGCCGTCTCAGCATAGCCCAAGCTCCTTTGAGCAAAAGCTATACTTCTCGTAACAAAATAAGCGAGAATACCAAACGGGCTGGCCGTGCCCCAAGCTCGGTCATTTAGCTAGGCGAGCAAGCCCAGTCACAAAGAATGTGCCAGGCTCGTGCGTTAGCCCACAGCAGACAACAAGCTAGGAGAGTAATCGTAAATGGAACGCACCTTCATCGCCATCAAGCCTGATGGCGTCCAGCGCAACCTGGTTGGCGAAATCATTGGTCGCTTCGAAGCCAAAGGTTTCACCCTAGTAGGCCTAAAAATGATCAAGCCTAGCCAAGAGCTAGCCGAGACCCACTACGGCGTCCACAAAGAGCGTCCCTTCTTCAAGGACCTCGTTAGCTTCATCACCTCTGGTCCTCTTGTTGCGATGGTTTGGGAAGGTGACGGTGTCGTTGCTGCGGGCCGCTTGATGATCGGTGCCACCAATCCATTAACCTCCAACCCCGGCACCATCCGTGGCGATTTCGGCGTCAGCATCGGCCGCAACATCATCCATGGTTCCGATGCAGTGGAAACCGCCCAGAGCGAAATTGCACTGTGGTTCAATGAAGATGAGCTGGTGGATTGGACGCCTGTGGGCACGCCTTGGCTCTACGAGTAAATTGAACGACTCGGACTTATCACTAATGGACTCATGACATTGAAATGATGTCTTTTCCATTGAAGTCACCGAAGCCTGTCCTGATACCAGGGCAGGTTTTTCTATGGAAATTGTAATTAGGAAATTCCCAGAAACTAAGGAACGGAAATTTAATCAGACCGGATACCCCGTAGGGACATGGCATGCCCTGTCCGCAGTCGCGTTAGATGCCTAACGGTCTAATTTAATCCTCGTTCCTAAGATATCCCCAACTGAGTCTGAGAGGGCTTCCCGAAACGCCAGGGGATCAATCCCCTGGCTAAAAGCTCAAGCCTACTAAAGTAGGCTGAAACCCTTTCTTAGAGGCTGTTTAGTCCGTTTCAATGGACTTGAGCTGTGAGCTGTGAACTTTAACTCACAGCAGCCAGGTGAAGTACAACGGACTAGGGGGGAATGCAGATCGACTCAGAGAACGGTTTGACCTCGGATGTTTTACTCCTAGGAAGTCCCTATCTGTTCCAAGCCCAGGTCATAGCCTGCTTGCTCGCCAGCAGATTATTTCCGACCCCAAGATCCCTCACTGCTCGCAGAGGTGAGAGACGTACAATAAGAGGACTCCCAGGGAATCTTTAGGGACATCGCCCATGCCCCGTAAGCCACTGCTCACCTTCGATCGCGGCACCCTCATCCTCCACCCTCCCCCGCGAGGCAAAGCCTGGATGGACTTTGCCGAATGGGACGATCGCATCGAAAAATTCCGCATCCCCGCCATCCACTACCGCAGCCTCGTCGAAAAGCTGAGAGCCAGCGACACCATTTTTGAAGACAAAGCCGCCAGCTTCGTCACCCTCGACCTCAAAACAGACCAAGAACTCACCCCCTACCCCCACCAAAGCGAAGCCCTCCAAGCCTGGAAAGAAGCCGATCGCCAAGGCGTCGTTGTACTGCCCACTGGCTCCGGTAAATCCTTTTTAGCCCTGCTAGCGATCGCCTCCACCCCTCGCCAAACCCTGGTGATCGTCCCCACCTTGGACCTCATGCATCAGTGGTATGCACAACTGGAAAAATCATTCCCCGGTACAGAGGTGGGTCTATTAGGCGGAGGCAGTCGCGATCGCACCCCCATCCTCGTCTCCACTTACGACAGCGCCGCCATCAACGCCGAAACCCTCGGTAGCCAATATGGTCTCGTCATCTTCGACGAATGCCACCACCTGCCCAGCGACTTCAACCGCGTCATCGCCGAATACAGCCTTGCCCCCTACCGCCTCGGCCTCAGCGCCACACCGGAACGCAGCGATGGTCGCCATGAAGATCTAAATCAACTCATCGGCCCTGAAGTTTACCGTCGCACTGCCGAACAGCTATCTGGCAAAACCTTGGCAGACTATGAGGTGCGTCAGATCAAGGTCAAACTCACTGAGGAAGAACGCGATCGCTACAAGCAGCTTATCGACCAGCGCAACGCCTTCATGCGCAGCGCCAATATCTCCTTTGGTGGTTTGGGCGGTTGGCAACGCTTTATCCAAGTCTGTTCAAAGTCCGCTGAAGGTCGCCAGGCCATGTTGGCTCACCATCAAGCGAAGGCGATCGCCCTGGGCAACGAAGCCAAAATCACCCTATTGGAAGATCTCCTTGCCGAGCACCATCCTGAAAAGACTCTGATCTTCACCAACGACAATGCAACGGTCTACCGCATCTCCGAAAGCTTCCTCATCCCCGCCATTACCCACAAAACCCCCGTCAAAGAGCGCCATGACATCCTCACTAAATTCCGCGCCAGCGATTATCTAACCCTCGTCGTCGCCAACGTCCTCGACGAAGGCGTCGATGTACCCGATGCCAGCATTGCAATCTTCCTCGCGGGCACCGGCTCCACCCGGCAATTCATCCAACGCCTCGGCCGCATCCTCCGCAAAGGTGCAAAGCCTGGAAAGCAAGCAATACTCTATGAAGTCATCGCTGAAGACACCGTAGAAGAAGGGGTGTCTCAGCGGCGTAGAAATACGTTCAAACGCCAGCCAAAGTCAAAATCTCAAGCGCAGCTTGAACTCCTATCCCATAGCAAGTCGGATCGCGAAGAAAAGCCTGGGAGTAAACCGACAACTGTTTCACCCTATGAGATTCGTCCCGCAGCCCCCCTTCGAGCAGCAGAGTTACAGGATGATGATGACTGGGATTAGACAAAACATAAATCCTGCCTAGCCCTCCTCGTGGAAAAGTGGAGGAACAGTTGGCTCATAGTACGTTTCAGGACCACTGCATGACCCCACAACCAAGCCCGCTCCTCATCGTTGCCCATAGTAATCACTGTAACCAGTGAAGCCACCCAGCATTTGCCCAGGGAGAACTCTGATGGGGGAGGCATTTCGATCCTTATGACAGAGGCTGGGACTGGCCCGAGGCTATCTAGATTTGGCGACTTTCCCCTAATCAACCAAGGCCAGGCTAAGATTCTCTTTTTACAAACAAACTCCAAGATCATACGGATTATGGCTTCAGTCCTTCGGGGAACTTAATACACCCCCATAGGATTCGCGATCGTTATGCTCCCCCGCGAGACCCTCCGCCATCCGAGGCTTAACCAGGCCAATACCACCCTCCAATACCTTCAAACCAACCAGCCTCTCTGGCTTAGCGCTACAGGCTGGGGACTCGCCCATGGTTGTTTGGGAGCGCTACTGTTTGACTTCAACGCCTCTCCAGCGATCTGGCTACTCCTCATCGCTAGCAGCCTCCTCCCCTTCTATCCTCGCTGGGTTATTCCCCACAGCATTCGTGTTTGGGCTCCCGGTATCACCCTGGGTATCACTCTCATTGGCATGGCTATTCCGGAATGGGGACTCTTTCTCATGGCATTGCCCATGACCATTCTTTTTGTCAGCTTGACTCTGACCGGCAACCAACCCGTTAAGGCCTCCCTCATCAACAGCCTGGCGGTTTACGGCTTCTCGACCCTTTTTATCAGCCTAGTGGTCTTTCTCTTCGGCATGAGCCAGGGCGATCGCCTCAACCTTCTCACTGCCCTCATTCCGCTGAGCATTGCCACCATTACTCTGCTTCTCTGTGCTGCCCCTCTCGGACAATTCAGCCGCTCTATCCACAATCAAGCCAGC
>CALECT010000195.1 GCA_937949725.1 uncultured Pseudanabaenaceae cyanobacterium | reverse complement strand
TGCAGGAGGAGATATTCGGATTCAAGCGACGGAGTCATTGACGGCAGAAAATTCCATTGAGAACGAATTCAGAAACACCATTGGTACAGAAACGAGAGGCTCAGGTCGAAGCGGAAATTTAATCATCGACACCGGGCAACTCCAGCTAGATGAATCCTACCGTTTGAGTTCTGTGAGTTGGGTAGATGGCGATGGCGGTGATATTCAAATTGAAGCGGACTCCATCTCTCTCAGCGGCACCAATCCATTAGTCGCAGTTTTGCCCAGTGGTATTACTACTTTGGCATTAGGTTCAGGAGATAGCGGCCAGATTCAAATCAAGACCCAGGACTTGACCATTGCAGATAGTGCCAACGTAGCAACGACTGTACTTGCGGACCGAGCAACCATCGCAGGCATTATTAGCCTCTTCTTTGGAGGTGATTTTCGCCGTATTGTCGAATCACCCGATGCAGGGACTGGCAATGCAGGGAATATCCAAGTCATTGCAAATACTGTATTAGTTACAGGCATCAACGCTGGGGAGAATTCTCAGCCCAGCAACATCATCAGCGGCAGTACAGCCCGCGGAAATGCAGGGAATGTCGAAATTACAGCAGGATCATTGGAGATTACGAAAGGAGCCCTTGTGGGGTCATCAAGTGCCCCTGGCTTCTCCTTATTCAGCAACGATCTAGTCCCCGGTTCTGGAACAGGGAAGGGAGGAAACTTAACCGTCAATGCCGATCGCATACTCGTTGAGGGCAGCGACGCCATATCCGGCTTTCCCAGTGCCTTAGCCACCCAGGCATTAGGCTCGGGTGATGGAGGAGAAACGACAATTAACACCCGAGAGTTGATCGTGCGGGATGGCGCTTTCGTTGTAGCAGGAACCTCTAATGCAGGAGCTGGAGGGGGATTAGAGATCACTGCATCGGAGTCTATTCAGGTCGATGGAAAGTCGGAAGCGATTCAGGTCAATGGGCAAGAGATTCCAGAGCAACCTTCAACGGTGGGAACCTTTGCGGCACGACTCAATCCGTTGACGCGAGAGGCGTTTAGATTAACGCCAGATCTTCCAGAGGGAGACACAGGAGAACTCCTGCTTAATACCCCCCGCCTAGCCATTACCAATGGAGCTGCAGTCAGCGTGGAACATCAAGGCAGCGGCAATGCGGGCAAGCTGGAAGTCAATGCAAATCAGCTCAGACTAGACCAAGTCGGAAAGATCTCTGCAACCAGCAACTCGGGGCAGGGCGGGAACGTGGCTCTCAAGATTCCAGGTCTTTTAAGTCTGCGCCGAGGCAGTCAAATCACAGCCGAGGCATTTGGGGAAGGGAATGGCGGGAACTTGGACATTGATGCTGGCTCAATCCTCGCAATTCCTACAGAAAACAGTGACATCATTGCCAATGCCGCTGGAGGAACCGGCGGCCAGATCACACTGCGAACGGGTGGTTTGTTTGGAATTGAGTTTCAGGAGCAACTATCTGACACCAGTGGCATTACAGCCAGCTCCCAGATTGGTCTCAACGGCACCGTCAATATTGACCTACTGGCTGTTGACCCCAGCCAGGGATTAACGGAGCTACCGACATCTCCCCTCAATCCCAACGAACAAATTTCAACGGCTTGTAACAGCAGGGCCCGTTCCAAATTTGTCACCACAGGTCGAGGCGGACTCCCCAACGATCCGCGCCAGCAGTTGCAGTCTCAACGCAGCCTTCAGGACTGGCGAGATCCAGGCATTGCCAATACAGAGGTGGAATACGAAGGAAAAGCGAGACCATCCCCCCTGTCCCTGGAACTTCAGTCAGAGCGACCCATTGAAGCTCAAGTCCTACGGCGCGATCGCCAGGGCAAGGTTCATCTCATGGCTCCAGGCAACTCACCAACAGCGGTAACACCCAGCCCCAGCTGCTCTGTGAAAGCGCCATCGGCTCAGTCCCCGGAGGTAGGTCAATGATATCTTCCATATTCCAACTAACTGAGCTTTGGAATCGCACTGCGGCAAGGCTACGCTTCGGGATTCTCGCCCTCGTTAGTTGTTTTATCTTCATCACACTAACGCCAGCTTTTGCAGTTCAGCCTCCCATATCTCAGAGCAACTCGTTCGAGGTCATAAAGCCAGCTGAGGCATTAGCCAAGGAGTCCAGCGCTGAGGATTGGCTCAACCTAGGCAAGCAGCATTACGAGGCCGGGCATTGGGTTAAAGCAGCACAAGCCTGGGAATGGGCCGCAGCGCAGTTTGCTCAACGTAACCGGCCAGTCGCCCAGGCCGCAGCTCTGCGGTACCTGGCGATCGCCCAGCAGGATCTCGGCAACCTCAGCGCCGCGGAAACCGCGATTAACCAGGCCTGGACAATCATCAGTTCAAGCCCGCAGATGTTGCTTTCCGCCCAAGTCCTCAACACCCAGGGAACTATTCAACTCAGCCAGAGCAAGGCTAGGGATGCCTATGCAACCTTTCGCCAAGCGGAAACGATTTACCAAGACCTGAGAGATCGCCCAGGCGTCATCCTGAGCAAGATCAATCAAGTGCAAACTCTCCAGGCCCTGGGCTTCTATCGTCGCGCCGAAGCAAATTTATTGCGCTTACAACAGAAACTCAACCTGGAGCCGACGACTTCCGCAAGTACGACCTCTAATCTCGGCAATTCTGATCAACTCCAAGCGGAAATTCTCTTCAGCCTCGGACAGGTGTGGGAACGCATCGGTAATTTACCCGAAGCCCAAGGAGCCCTAGAACGCAGCGCAACGATCTTCGAGCAACTGGGAGCCAAAGACCAGCTAGCCTCGATCTTGCTCCTGCAAGGTGATATTGCTAGGGAGCAGCACCAGTTTCCCGAAGCGAAGCTGCTGTACCAAACCGCTCAAGCGATCGCAGCACCCATTGATTCCGCCTCCCCTTCGAGCCACTCCGTTGGAACAGAAGCCCAACTCCATCAACTGAGACTGCTGATTCAGATGGACGACTTAACCGCAGCTCGTCGCCTAGGGCATCTATTGCGGGAGCAACTAGAGTCAACTCCAATCAACCATTGGCAAATTGAAACCAGGGTTAATTTAGCCGAAAGCTTTCGGCTCATGGCTGATACTCAGCCTGGCTTAGAGTTGCTGGGGCCTGCACTGGAACAAGCCAAGCTATTGGGCGACAATCGAGCGGAGTCCTATGTTTTGGGACAGCAAGGACATCTCTATGAAGACCAAAAGGATTGGGCCATGGCACTGGAGGTAACAGGCAGGGCTCGCCAGAAATCAGCAGAGCTGGAAGCCGATGAAATTACCACCCACTGGCTCTGGCAAGAGGGGCGCATTCTCAAAGCCCAAGGAGACAAGTCTGCTGCTATCTCGGCCTACGGCGAAGCCGTGAAATTGCTCCAAAGCCTGCGCCAAGACCTCGTCGCCATCAACCCAGAGGTGCAATTCTCCTTCCGTGATGAAGTTGAACCTGTGTATCGGCAACTGGTGGAACTGCTCCTCCAGGATGTCGATGGGTTACCCGCCCACCTCAAACAGCAGCAGCTAGAACAGGCTCGCCAAACTATCGAAGCGCTCCAGCTTGCCCAAGTACAGAATTTCCTCCGGGAAGCCTGCGAGACCTATGATGTACAACCCATCGAGCAAATTGATCCCCAGGCCGCAGTCTTTTACCCCATTGTCCTGGGCGATCGCCTAGAAGTCGTCCTGGCCTTGCCAGGGTTACCGCTCCAGCATTATGGCTCTCAGCTCAGCAACGCGGAGCAACAGCAGCTTTTTGCCCACCTGCGCCAATCCCTCAATCCGGCCTTCCCCCCTAGCGATGGCTTGACCGCCGCTCAGCAGTTCTATGACCAACTGATTCGTCCGGGGGAAACCTGGCTGAACCAACAGCAGATTAAAACCCTCGTCTTTGTCCTGGATGACTTTCTGCGGGATGTGCCCATGGCAGTGCTCCATGATGGCGATCGCTATCTAGTCGAGAAGTACAGCCTCGCTCTCACCCCCGGTCTCCAGCTCTTCGATGCCAAGCCTTTGGCTGATGAGCGCTTGCAAGTTTTGGCAGGGGGACTCAGCCAAGCCCGCCAGGGGTTTTCCGCTCTGCCTGGTGTTAAGCAAGAGCTACAAAGCATCAGCCAACGCCCCAAGGCCGAGCTCCGGTCCAAAGTCCTCCTAGATCAAGCGTTCACAGCCAACCAGCTAATTCGCCAGGCTAAGGCTAGATCGTTTAACCTGCTCCATTTGGCCACCCATGGCCAGTTCAGCTCCAAGGCAAAAGATACGTTTTTGCTCACCTGGAACGATCGCCTAGGTATTAAAGAACTGGATCAATGGCTCAATCCCATTGCCGATGGAGAACCCAGACCCCCCATCGAAATGTTGATTTTGAGCGCCTGCCAAACGGCCAAGGGCGATCGCCGGGCCACCCTCGGCTTAGCAGGTCTGGCCGTACGCTCCGGTGCCCGCAGTACCCTGGCAACCTTATGGTCCGTACAGGATCAATCCACCGCCCAACTAATTGAGACCTTCTATGAACAGTTAATTCAAGAGGAAGAAGGCCGAGCGGAAGCCCTACGCCAAGCTCAACTCGCCCTGATAGGCAGCGCGGAATATTCCCACCCTTACTACTGGGCTCCTTTCGTCTTGGTGGGCAATTGGCAATAGTTTAAAGGTGCTTTAAGGAAGGCCTCTAGCTGTAGCAGAATGGCCTACGACGATGCCAAAATGAACGGAATTTCATGTTTCAGAGCAGGGCGAGGGTTCAAACTTGACACTGGGCAGTCTTCTCAAAAAAGCTCTAAATCTGATATTTGGCCATACATTGCTTCACAAGATTGCGATCTCAGCCGTTTGTCGGTGGAAGTCGCGACTCTTCCGGTGGAGTATAAAAGCTTACGATTGCTCTGAAGTATGAAATTCCCCATTCCCTTCAACCCACAGCCATTGCCACCCCGCTATTGTTCGCGATTCATCAGTATCACGGGTTTAGCACTACTGGGGTGCATGATTCCCAGTCATGCTTTTTCGCAAGATGCTGCTGTTAGCAATCCATTGGCAAATCGCAATCAACCTGCCCCAAGTCATCAACCCGCCAGCCATCAAAAACCCAGTTCCAACAAACGAACAAAATCTCCTCGCGCTTCCCAATTACTCCAAACCTTGGAAAATTTGTTTGTGCCTCCCAAAGGCGGCGCTCCCCAATCCACAGCAAACTCAGCCACTCGGCATCCTGGCAAATGCCATGAGAATGAAGCTGCCATTCAGGCGATTACGCCTCCCCTGGGTTATGGCCTCAGTGCAAGCGATCGCCCCGCCATAACCTTGGATTTGCCACCCACTTCTGCCCGGCAAGTGGCCTTACTCTTCCGCAGTGAATCGGGATTGGTGGAACATCAGGCATGGCTACCCATTGCTCACCCCTCTGTCCAGCCCTCGGGCCAACAGTCTCAAATAGATGAGGGATCGAAACATTGGACTTCATTTCAGTTGCCTGAATCCAGTCCTGGCCTTTTGCCTGGACAATCCTACCGCTGGTCACTCGTCGTGGTTTGTGGGGAGACCATTGAACCCGATGATCCAACCTTTATGGGCTGGGTGGAATATCGAGCCCCCACCGCAGCAGAACAGATGGTTTTGACCGAGCTGTCTGGGAAAGACAAGCTAGGCTGGCTCGGTGAGCAGGGGTATTGGTATGACATGCTTCTAAATTAAAGGAGCGAGTCTTGCGGCTCTGACCAACGGCTTGAAAGCCCTGAAAAACTTTGGGCGACAGCGATGGCGCTAGGCAACAGCCGCTGTATTGGATTCAAAACAAACCTGAAAAGACTGCGATCGCTCCTGCGAGCATGGGCCAAATATTCCCATAGATACGGAACTGAGCGAACCACAATGGTTCAAACTATAGGAGAAGTAGGGAACTTCCCCCCCTAGGCCCAGCGTCTAAAGCCTGAGTACCCTGCAAACGATGACTGAAACCCAGCTCTTTTACTTTTGGGAACAAGTTTCGATGCGCAAC
>CALECT010000194.1 GCA_937949725.1 uncultured Pseudanabaenaceae cyanobacterium | reverse complement strand
TCCAATAGGTCTCTAAGCCTGGCTAGACAAGTTTTCCATGGTCTTCCAGCGTCGCCAAGCAAGTTGGTTATAGGTATCCACCTTTTGGCCATATTCTTTAACCATCAGGTTAAACCGGGTAATGCTCTTCTTCTGTTGCTTGACCTGGCGGTTATAGTTTTCAATCTTGCGATTCAATGCAAGCTGCTCTCGCTTAACTTTGGCTGCTAAATGTTGGGCTTTTGTCTTTGTCGAGGCAGATTGAGCAGAGGCTCTGGTTTGCTGGAGCTTATTCTGCTGCTGTTCAAGTGTGGCAGCGAGCTGTTTAATGCGGCCTTCAACTTTTTCAAGACTCTGCTTCGCTGTGATTAATTGCTTCTCCAACTGCGCAATTTCAATTTCCAGGGCATCGGCTTGCTTTTCGAATTTCGCAACGACTTGGCCTGATTGTTCTGCGAGGGCGACGATTTGTTGGCGATCGCTAAAAAACTGTTTGTAATGCGCTTCCAGGGCAGGATTGCCAAAGTCCTTCAGCTCTGTTCCAAGATGGGCATAGAGCTCGTGGGCGTAGCGCTCTTTGCTTTGGGCTTGGTAGTCCTTGAGCAGGTTGACTAAGCGCTGGTCTTTAACCTGGGAGCGAGCCGCATGGAGCTGTTGATAGAGTTCTTCCTGTTCCTCGGGCGATAGCCTGGCATAGGCTGCATGGAGCATTTCATGGGCGGCAGTCACTTCCATTGTCCCGGAAAATCTGGGGTCAATGACGTTTTGGATGACGATGCGGCTCTGCTTGCCACGCCAGCCTCTGGGTTCTTCGATGTAGCAGCCCAGAACGATGTTGCCGTGGGGAACCTTGCATTGCTCCCAAAAGACCTGAGGCGGCTCTAGCTGGGGCTCCTGGCGATAAAACAATCGCTGGGCCTGGGGCGTCATGGTGGTTTTTAAGGCTAGGCGCTTGACTTCGACTGAAGGTGCCTGGGGCACTAGATTCAGCTGGTCTTCGATCGCGCTACAGCTTGTCAGTCCAGCTAGTAAGACGCCTAATAAGAGACAAGTGGCTCTACTCAAGAGACGCCGGTCGAATAGGCGACTCCATCGTTTGGTCCCAAGTTGAGCCACGGGGCGAGACAAGTAGGCCTCCTGGAAGTCTCTGAGAATCTGAACTAAAGGCATGGAGTAGCTTTGTGATGCGCCAGCAGCGGAGCATGGATAAGCCATTAGGCTGGCTATCAGCTCGCTTGTCTTTAGCATTCACAGATGGGAGCGGGCGATCGCCAGTGACTTCAACAATTTAGGGCTGATGCCATAGTTACAAGTATGACAAAAGCGATGGACGAATACCAACGGGTGGAGGTGATGAGCCGGGGGCAGTGGCGGGGCTGGCTAGCGGAAAACCATGGGCAGCAGGAAAGCATCTGGTTAGTGACCTACAAAAAACACACCGGGAAGAATTATTTGTCCTACAACGCGGTGGTGGAGGAGGCGCTGTGTTTTGGCTGGATTGATAGTGTGCCGCGCAAACTGGATGGCGATCGGACGATGCTGCTGCTGTCGCCGCGCCGGGCGAAGAGTCCTTGGTCACGGCTGAATAAGGAGCGGGTGGCGAGGATGGAGGCGGCTGGGCAGATGACAGCGGCGGGTTGGGCGAAGGTTGAGCGGGCGAAGGCGGATGGGTCTTGGGTATTTTTGGATGATGTGGAGGCGTTGGTGATTCCGGCGGATTTGGCGGCGGCGTTGGCGGCGAATGGGAAGGCGCGGGAGTTTTTTGAGGCGTTTAGTCCTTCGTCGAAGCGGGGGATTTTGCAGTGGATTAAGAGTGCGAAGCGGGCGGAGACGCGGCAGAAGCGAATTGAGAAGACGGCGGCGATGGCGGCTGAAAATAAAAGGGCGCTATGAAGGAAGTGTCACGAAGGTAAATGGGTGGCTAGCGAACAAAGTCTTTCGCTTCACATGCAACCCTAAAACCAATGTCGAAATAGCGATAGCTATGCTTATAAGCGGAACGAAATGCAGAACGACATTTCGTTGAACTGACACGGAAAGAGCCACCGCGTAGTACATATTTTTTTCCCTGTTCCCCAATAAATGCTGTTCCATTAATTGGCGCATCAATATAGTTGTCACACCATTTATCTGCACACCATTCAGCGACATTGCCATGCATATCGCAAAGTCCAAAAGCATTCGGGGGGAAACGACCTACATCACAAGGTGTTCCAAAAAGCATAGCTCCTGGTGTTGGAGCCAAGTTGGCGAATTCCGGAGTAAGCACATCGCCAAAATAGAAAGGAGTCCTTGTACCTGCTCGACAGGCATATTCCCATTCCGCTTCACTAGGTAAACGGTATTCTCGTAATGTCTCTTCACTCAATTTTCTACAAAATGCTTCAGCATCATCCCAGCTCACTTGCTCTACTGGCAGTTTCTCTCCCCTGAGATTTGAGGGGTTCTTCCCCATGATTCTCTGATATTGAGATTGGGTTATTGCAAACTTGCCCATCCCAAACTCAGGCACCTGCACCAAATGCTGTGGACGTTCAGTGTTGCGAGAATGCTTTTCACCATCTGCTGCACCCATCAAAAACTCACCGGCAGGAATACGAACCATCTCCAGCATCACACCATCTCCCAACTCCTCCACGAACTGCTGGACAGCTAGCTTCTCCCGCCTCACAGCCTCGCCTTTCGAATCCACTCTAGCCGTCTCAAACTCGAAGCTATGCCAAATTTCGGAAGAAGAAATGCCCCGAATCTTATTTCGGAGTTTTGTTGATTCTTCGAGTAAATCTTCGACTTTCTGCTGTTGCTGTTCTTGCTGAGCTTGCTTCTGTAATGCTTCTTCTGCTTGAGCCTGTTTCTTAGCAGCTTCAAGTATTGGACGAGCTGTCGGCAAAAGCTCCGACAACATCTTCCTCCTGGGCTGTTTATGTAATGCGTTTACAGCCTGAACTTGTCTCTCCGCAGCCTCCAAGACAACACTCTCCATCTGAGCAATTTCGTCGTCTGTCAGTTGCAACTGCACTTTGAATATCGCCAACTCCCCGAGCGTCAGCTCATCAAATGGATAAGCCCCTACTTCCACCAACGCCTCCAACATTTCCCGATACTCATCTCGCGCTCGCTGCAACGGAGCTTCCTCCTCCCACACAACCTGTGCTGCCTCCGCCTCACTCAAGCCCAAACTCTGCCGCAACTGCTTCAGCCGAATTTGCTCAAACTGACTCAGCATGTGGTCTTCTAAAAACTCACGAACCTTTTCCCGATACTGCTCCAGCGCATCTTCCTGCTCCAGCGCTTGGCCCAGCTCTGCCAATTCCTCAACCGAAGGCTGCTCCACCTCTTCCGGCTTCACCTCCCCCAATATGGATCGCTTAAATAACCTCGGCTTCAAATACTCCGGCAGCGCCTGCTCACCTCCCTCTACTACCGCTTTGCGACCAATCCTTCGCCGCTGGGGAGTCGCAGAATCCCGCTGCCGCACATCCGCCTCACTCGACAGCATCAACTGAATCGCATTACAGCCCCACTCATAAGCCACCTCAACGGACTTTCCATAGCCCAACGCCCGATAAAATCCCTGGGCAAAATGCTGCGCTGCATCATCCCGAATCGTCTGCTGCATGCCGATCGCATAATCCACATGCTCCACAATCGCCTCCGCCTGCACCTCCGAATAGCAAGCATTCAGCACCACACAATCCACATGCTCCGCACAGAGCCGAAACAAATTTGACAAAGCCTCCGTCGTCACCGCCACCGGCTGCTGCGCGGCATCCTGCAACACCAAGCCATCCTCACCCGAACCATGCCCACAAAAATGCACAATCTGCGGCTCATGCTTCAGCATCAGCTCCTGCAAATCCTCAGTCCGCACCGCCAGACCCTGCTCAATCTTGAAGGCATCGCGGTCACGAGCCCGCTCAATCACCCCCGTCAAATCCCGAATCTCCTGATTGAGACTCAGATCCTGCCAGGGGTTAGACTCCAAAATCAGAATCGTTTTAGCAGCAGCCATCCAGAACGATTCCCGTCGTCAACAGCAAGAACCTAGACAAGGCTCTACAAAATTCTCTCGCCTCATTCTATACCTGAGTTTGACTGCTGGGCTGTAAGCATTCGCAGACGCTGAGAGCTAAAGCTCCCAGCTAAGAGCTCAAGTCCGTTAAAACGGACTAGACAGCACAGGAATCATGGATTTCAGCTATTCATCTGCGACCAGCCCTCTCCCTAAATCCCTCTCCCAAGCTTGGGCGAGGGACTTCGATTGGCTCCCCTTCCCCCAGAATTGGGGGCAAGGGGCCGGGGGATGGGGACGGGGCCAAGCCGAACATATTCATGCTGAGACAGCTCCAGCAACGCTAGCCTAGAGAACAGTCGAAAGCCTCACGCCCGTCAGTCCATCTCCCATGAACCTCATCCTCAGCCGCAAAGGCTTCGACTCCGGCACCGGCGGCTTCCCCAGCCCCATCCTCCCCGACGGCAGCCTCTACTCATTCCCCATCCCCGACAAAAATCCCCACCGCCACGCCACCCGCTACCGCGACCTCCAACACCCAACCCTCAACCCCGCCAAACTCCTCCGCGACCTAACCCACACCAAAACCACCGCCAAAGCCCACCTCGACCCAGACCTCGACCCCGCCAGCCTAGAACGCAAAGCCCACTGGCGACCCGCCTTCGGCCAAGCCAACGCCTCAGAACGCCACCTCCGCAATCAAGGCATTGGCCCCGGCGACCTCTTCTTGTTTTTCGGCTGGTTCAAACAAGTCGAGCTCTACCGCCGCAAATACCGCTACGTCAAAACCGCCCCAGATCTCCACATCATCTTTGGTTGGCTACAAATCGCAGAACACATCGACATGCACCAGGACCAAACAGTCCCAGAATGGTTGCATCAACATCCCCACATCCAAGCTCACCCCACCGCCACCCCCAACGGCATCTACATCGCAACAGAAAAGCTAAACATTCCTGGTCTGGCCCAGAACATCAACGGTGGTGGTCTCTTCTCGAAGTTCCATCAGCAACTTCAGCTCACACTGTCCGGCCAACAGCGCAGCCCCAAACGAAGCATCTGGCAGCTGCCCGGCTGGTTCTGGCCCCAGGGCACCGAGCCCTGCTTGAGCTACCACAGCAACCCGGCTCGCTGGCAACGCCAAGACAACAACGTCCTCCTCAAAACCGTTGGACGCGGCCAGGAATTTGTGCAGCCCATTCATCAGCCCCAGCAGCTCGCGACCTGGCTCGAAATGCTATTTGCTGCTCAATGCCGCTGAGATTTACTCATCTGTCGTTGTGAGTTGCGGTTCATCACACACGCGCAGCCAGCATGTCAGCTTGAGGCCTCTCCAGTTGATTACTTCGCAGCCTTCGCTTTCTTCCCCTTGCGCTCCTTTTCTTTTGCCTTCTGCTTCTCGCGCTTCGCCGCAGCCTTGGCTTCCTTCTCCGTCTCGATCGCCTTCAACCGTGCCTTCTCCCGCTCCTCTTCCTTCTTGTCCAAATAATAGTGGTAATCACCGCGATAGACCACCAGTTGACCATCCCGTACTTCCACAATCTTGTTGGCCACACGGGAGATGAAGAAGCGATCGTGGGAGACAATCACCACCGTGCCATCTTCGTAATTGCTAAGGGAGTCCTCCAGCATTTCCTTGGCGGGAATGTCCAAGTGGTTGGTGGGCTCATCTAGAACCAATAGGTTCATAGGTTGTAGCAGCATCTTGGCGAGTGCCAAGCGAGCTTTCTCGCCACCGCTGAGGGCTTCGACTTGCTTAAAGGCTGTTTCGCCGCTGAAGAGGAACTGGCCCAGGAGGGTGCGGACTTCTTTGTTTTTCCAGTCAGGCACTTCGTCATGGATAGTGGCCATGACGGTTTTGCTCAGATCCAGTGCTTCGGCTTGGTTTTGCTCAAAGTAGCCAGGGATAACTTGGTGCTCGCCTAGTTTGACAGAGCCGTCGGTGGGCTCTTCCATGCCCATGAGCAGGCGCAGCAGGGTGGATTTTCCAGCGCCGTTGGGGCCGACGATGGCAATGCGATCGCCCCGTTCCACCAGCAAGTTTGCCCCTAAGAACAAAATATTGTCGTTGTACTCATGCACCAGGTCTTTGGCAATAATCACCTCGCGGCCGCTGCGGGGGGCAGGAGGAAAGCGGAAGCGCAGGCTACGGACTTTTGCATCGGGTAATTCGATACGATCGATCTTAGCCAGTTGCTTCTCGCGACTCTTGGCCTGGGTTGAACGGGTGGCGCTGGCGCGGAACTTCTCGACAAAGGCCTGCTGCTTGTCCAGCTCTTTCTTCTGGCGTTCGTAGGTGGATTGCTGGGTGGCGCGGTTAAATTCTTTTTGCTCCAGGTACTGGGAGTAGTTGCCCAGGTAGCTGGCGGAGACACCCCGCTCGGTCTCGACGATTTGGTTGCAGAGGCGGTCGAGGAATTCTCTATCGTGAGAGACGATGACCATAGGCGTGGTCAGGCCCAGGAGGTACTTCTCTAGCCACTCGATGGTTTCCAAGTCCAAGTGGTTGGTCGGCTCGTCCAAGAGGAGCAGGTCAGGAGACTGGAGCATGATTTTGCCAAGGCCCATGCGCATCTGCCAGCCGCCGCTGAAGCTGGAGACGAGGCGATCGCCGTCTTCGTCGCTGAAGTTCAATTGGGGCAGTAGCTTCTCAACGTCTGCTTCTAGGTCATAGCCATTCAGCCCCTCAAACTCCCGCTGGTAGCGGTCCATCTGCTTGAGCAGTTTGTCCAGGTTCTCTGGCTCGGTCTCCATGCGGTGCTGAACGTCCAGCAGCTTCTCGTGAACTTCGTTGGCCTGGCTGAAGGCGCGGAAGAGTTCTTCGCGGACGGTATTGGTGGAGATAACGTCGAATTCTTGGCTCAAGTAGGCGATGTTCATCCCGTTGGGGCGGATGATTTCGCCGGAGGTGGGCTCAATGCGGCCCGCTACGATGTTGAGCTGGGTGGACTTGCCTGCGCCGTTGACGCCAACCAGGCCGATGCGATCGCCCGGCTTCACTTCCCAGTTAACGTCCTTCAGGACTTCGCCCGTGGGATAGATTTTGCTGATGTGTTCAAGGCGCAGCATAGGGTCTTGGTGGCGAAGGGAAGTGGATAGGGCCGGTCTCTAGATCAATCTCTGGGCCGGTCATCTTGCTGCCAACAGCGGACT
>CALECT010000193.1 GCA_937949725.1 uncultured Pseudanabaenaceae cyanobacterium | reverse complement strand
CACTTTTCTCTGACAAGAACAGATTGACTTGGCTCCAAGCCAAAAGCTGCTAAAACCTCTTTCCAACGGTAAACCCAGTCATGCTTGAGCAAAGCATTCACAATATTCTTTCGTCTAATACGTTCGACCTTCTCAGGGTATGAATTAAGTGTTTCAATAACCTCGATCACATCTTGTTTATAAAGGTCGACCGTAATGATTGCGTCTTCCCAGTCGAAATATTGAGGAAATATATCACCTGTGGGAGGCATTCCCAGCAATACTGTTCCGGCAGCTACTGCTTCAAAATAACGACTTCCCATCTCTTGATGCCCCCCCGTTGTGCTTAGGACATTAAATCTTGCACTGACGGCAATATTGTAGCGACTTCTCTGTAGAAGATTAACTAACTTAGCACGGTGCTCAGGAGGCTTGGAAACTTCTAATCTTCCATTATTGATAGTGTCGTGATAGTAGAAAAAATTATCTCCTTGCTGAGAGCGATGAAGCAATGATTGATGAGTTTCTTCATGGCGACGCCCAACACAACAGACATCTATCATCCGTTGGGGAGGATTTGGATAGGGACAAAACTTGAGAGCATCGATTCCTGGAGCTAAATACTTGGCAGGAAGCCCAGTTACTTCAGAGTATGTCTCAACACAGTGAGAGGTCCCTGAAAAAATATAGTCAAAATTCTTAAATGGTTCATGAGCTAAACGCCAGTCATTAAAGTTCGTCTTCCACGTTTCCATGACATAACAAGCTTTATACCGACATTTGTCACGCCAGTTCTTAACAGTCTCTAGTAAATGTAGTTGCCAAGGGTTATCACATACAACAAACAACAAATCATATTCGTCTTCTAATGATAATTCCGTTGGAAATGGTGCAACAGCGCTCGCAACCTTATCAGAACCAGTCGCATACTTGGTGAGGCGGTATAATTTCCTCGCTAAGTCAAATTCTTGACTAGGAGCGTGGAGTGTAGCTCTCTCTAATTCATGGATAATGTCTTCGAATTCGTACAGAGAACAGTTCGCCACTTGAAAACGAAACTCTCGAACAGAAATGACGATAACGCGGGTCTCATCCCCTCTATTGTTAGCTGATGAATTAATGAACATATGGCAATCCTATTTGATTCTGAGGATCATTAGACTGACGCTCGACGCTTCGCCTGAATAGACATTCAGTTTCAACATACGTAGCAGGCAGAATCAATCTGGATTGCGATGGTTACTTACATACATTTAGAAGTAATTGCAAGGTTTTATAAGAGGATTGCATGAAGATACTTAAGCTAAGGGGAATCCCTAGTTATGGCGTTTCTACCATTGGTTGGCTATGGTTAGATCCTTGAAAGTCATGCTAGGCAAAGCGTAAGCCAGTCTCGTTACATTTCATAGGCTCTGCAAAATATTTGCCCCATAGACTTTTCTTGGTTTGAAACTCAGCTTAATGCTCCAGTTCCTCTAGGGAATTATGGTTAGGTGCCAGGCGAAAAATATAGACACCCACTATGCTCAACCTTGCATATGTATTCTTTTCTTAAGGAAAGTTCCTCAGATTGAATTGGTGCCTTACAGAAACTAAAGACTCGCTGCCAGAGACTTTTGTGCAAGCTCACTCCACATTTGCACCGTCCTACGGCGAGCCAGCTGAAAGAGCTTGGGATTTGAAGGTGACGATGCTGAAATGAGAGATGAACGAATTTCTACAAATTTTGCTGAATATTAGGTCTCCTGAAAATCTTCATCCTGAAAATCAGCAACACCGAAAGAAGGCTGAGGTGACCAATTTCAGGCCTCCTGGGAAATAATAAAGCTCACGCTCTACAATCAGGCCGCTTGTGTAAACCTGCTCTCCTGGGTTGTGAAAGCCTAATTGAACTTCAGTTCAATTGCGCTGCGTTATGGAGCAGGCGATATCAGCTTTCCGAGGAAGGCTGATCGTTTAATAAAGGTAGGCGATCGCCCCGAAACAGTTCTTCACTGGTGTTGCCTAACTGGGTTAGGCCTGCCATGGCGAGGCGAGATAGCACTAATCCACCTAATAACGGAAAGGTCATGGCGCTCACTGAAAGGGCGATCGCTTCCTGGGACAATTGGGGGATTGTCGTGGCCTCAACAACGGAAGTCGCTTCAGGCTCACGAAAAGAATTGGGAGAGGGCCAAGCCATGGGAGTTATAAGAACAGAAGAGACCTTATAGAGTTCTATCCCAGAGCATTCATCACAGCAACCTGGGTCATCAGCACTCCATTTCCCCAGTCTATCGATTTGGAGTAACTCTGGTTGCTCTACGGCTAGTCATCTCATCACAGCCTCAAAACGATATCAAAGCTCTCCCATGATTCCTCCCCCAGCCCAGACCCATAAGTTTTAGTCAGGGAATCAAAAATTCTTTAGAAGAATACAGAGAGGGCGAGCGCCATCCCCACTCTATTCACAGCAACACATTCACCAATGAACCTTTCTAAGGTAAGCTCATGCGGAATTGCAGTTGTATGGGCCAGTATCTAGGCAACCTTGAGGCTTTGGAACCACAGCGTTCATCATTAACTCACTGATGCAAATACAGTCTCCAATGTCTTTATTGAGACCTCACCTGGAATTTGACCCTTAACATTTATTATTTTCACTAGGTCAACATCTCGGCAGGAGCCCCAAAATCCAACGATAGTTGTCCATTTCGTCACTGCTCGTTAAGTCATCCATGGGGGGGCTTGATCTTGAAGTCGACTGTTACGGACCAGCTTCTCGTTATTTGGGATGCCTCTTCCCATGTGTCTAGCCTCGAGCACCGCGACCGACTCGCCTAAGCATTCTTTCGTCTAAAGCATGGCCCAGTCTACTCTGAGTAAAAAACCTAAGCAGCGCCCGTCCAGCTCACTTTCCAGCTGGTTTTACCAACTGTTAGAACAGCCAGAGCTAAAGGTCAAAACTCAACAGCGAGGGAATGCGCTTCATCTCTTGCTCGAAGCCAAGGTCTGTCCGGACCAGCTCCCGACAATCACCCAGTTGGTGAAACAGCTGCAGGAATCTCCTGAAGAGAATCGCTTAGCCAAGGCCCCTGCACCGATTTATCGTCTTCTGGTCTATGGACGTCAGAAGGGAGAAAGTAAACCTCGGTGGAGCCAAGCGCTGCAGCTGAATCAGTTAGAACGCCACCAGGGATTACTGGAACAGCAGCTGGGCAATGAAGCGCCCTCAGCCCAAGGTGTTCTCGGCTCAGACAGTCATACTTCTTCCCTAATTCTGTCCAACCGAGCTTTGGCTCAACAAGGCGACCCTAAGGCGATCGCCCGCTACCTCAGTGAAGAGCTCAACAGCCTCGGCGTTTCCGTTAGAGTTGCCATTAAAGCGGCCACCCCAGATATTCAACCTGCCATATCCCTAGGTGAGAGCAAGCGTCTCTGGGTTCTCTGTGAAGCCCCCTATAACCTAGATGCCACGGCCACAGCAGATCTCCTGGCGAGTCGTCTACGTGGGTTGGAGCTAGAGGGCTTCCAGGATGCAGCCGTCTTTAGCCAAGTCAAAGGGGAACTCAAGCCAGATTGGTCTCTGCGGGTAGACCTGACCCCGCCCAGCGAGCTGCAACGCCAATGGGGAAGATGGGGAGATGAAGAAGCGATCGCCCTATGGCTCAATGCTCAATTCAACCCCAAGGGCATCAACCTTAAAAGCCAGCTCCAAGGCAAGACCCTCCACCTATTCTGTCGATCCACAGAGCCCAACCGACCCCTGCCGACCGTCCTGGAGATGCGAGATCAACTCGCCCCTCTCTTGATTGACTTAGCCCCCCAGGGCATCCATGGGGTTTCCCTATATGGCGTAGAGGGTAATGCGCCTTTGCCTCCCCTCCTGTCCTCCAAGGCATCCGTTGCTCAACATCCCCAATACCTCGCCACTCCAGATTCAAATCCCTTGGGGGGAGATTTGCAGACCCTGGCTTGGGTGGACTGGATCAACCTACCCGCTTCGGAATACTCTGAACTAGCCCCCACAACCCTGGCCCTGGCAGAAAAAGGCGACCTTGCCGCCACCAGCTTCCTCCTTACCCGTCTGATCAATCCGGACATCAACGAACAGCTTGAAACCGGCGGCATTCGAGTGCAGCTCCTGCGCCGAGGGGACTTGCTTCACGTCATGTGCGATGCGCCTCGCTGTCCCCGGCGCAAGACAATCACCCGCCCCATCTCTAGATACATTCGTCGGCTACGGCTACCCAAAGTAGCGGGTCTTCGCGTTTACGGTCGCCGAGCGGGTCAAGCCCAGCCCCGCTGGCAATATGGTCGCGATTTTGTGCCTCGCCAGGACAAGGGCGTAGAACCAGCCCCCCGTTTCCAAGTTACTGAAGCAGCAGGCGGAGACCTACTCACCCAGGACGATGCAGCAGCCCATAACCTCGGGAGCAATCGCTCCCCCTGGAGTTTGGGGCAAGGCATCAATCTCCCCACCTGGGATATTTCTCCCTTTATCCAGCCCTGGTTGGATAGCCTGCATCAAGGGTTAGTGCAGTCTCAGTTTTTTGTGCCCCAAGAAGACTCAAACCTTAAATTGAGCCCAGGCTTGGAGCAAAGCACGAGGCCAGCCTCAGAGCGGTCCAACGCTGTTCTCAAACAATTCGGTGTTGCTCCTGCTAAACTCGCGCTCATCTGGGCAGCTTTGGGTCTAGTTGTCACTGGCAGTGCAGACCTTGTTCTGGGTCAAGTGCTTACCCTCACTGCACCGCCCAAGGAAGCCGTGGACTTAGCTTCCAGCCCTAATGCTTTGGGAGAGGTTCTCCTGGGCGATCGCAACAATGGGTCTGAAAACGATATAGCCGACACCAGCGGTGGCTTTTTGCAAGGTGACAGCTTGGATCCAGGAAGTCCCAAGCCCAGCGATTCTCCAGCCATCGCAGCTCTCATGGAGCAGTACCCAAGCTTCAACAACCCTCTTTTTAATGAAAAGCTAGCCCTGTATCGCCAGCGAGTCGCCGAAGAAGGTCCCCCCGATGTCCTAGTACTCGGTAGTTCCAGGGCACTCCGAGGCGTTGACCCAGCTGCTCTGGCCGCTGGACTAGGCAAAATTGGCAAACCCGATCTGAAGATCTTCAACTTCAGCATCAATGGCTCCACCGCTCAGGTGGTCGAGCTGCAATTGCTGATGATTTTGGAGCCCGACCACCTGCCCGGCATCATTCTCTGGGCCGATGGTGCCCGCGCTTTTAACAGTGGTAGATCGGACCGAACCTATGAAGCGATCGCCGAATCAGAAGCCTACCGCCGCTTACTGCAAAACACGCTGCCCGCCCTCTTTAGCCCCGGCGGCACCCTCGTTGCGACCCAACTCCAAGAACGCCGCCCCATCACCAGCCTGCTCAACATCCAGGGCCTAGACAACGCCCTGGACAACGCCTTCAGCCGAATTTCCGCCGTCCATGGTCGCCGCGCTCAACTTAAGCATGGGCTGGGCAAGCTCTATGCCCGCAGTGCTTCTGGGCTCCAGCCCCCGCCAGACCCAGAAGCCGAAGTCTCCCTGGGCTATGCCCTAGATGTGCCCGAAGGTGAGGGCTTCATCGACTTCGATGGCTTCATGCCCCTCTCGGTTCGCTTCAATCCCGCCACTTACTACCAAAATTACTCCCGCGTCACGGGTGAATACGACAAGGACTACCAGAGCTTCCGCATGGAAGGCGACCAAACCCGCTCTTTGGAAACCGTTATCGAGATTACTCGGCAGTACGGTGTGCCATTGGTATTCGTCAATTTGCCCCTAACCGAGGAATATTTGGACCCCGTGCGATCGCGCTACGAGTCCATATTCCAAAAGAACATGTTCCGGCGCATGACCCAGCGCCAGCTCATTTTCCGCGACCTCTCCCAGCTCTGGCCCGAAACCGTGGACAACTTCTCCGATCCCAGCCACCTCAACCGCTACGGTGCCCGCCGCGTCTCGTCTCACCTGGCAGACGATCCCATGATTCCCTGGCCCAGCCTGCCCCGGCGCTAGGACTTACAGATGAGTCCTAGGTCAGCTTGCTACCCGTCAGGCTCATCATGGGGCATGATATGTAACGGCTTGTTAACTTGCAGGCCGGCTAGCAGTCACCCATCCAAATCTTGGCGTCCATGGCAACTCCCCGCGTCCTCTCCGGCATTCAGCCCACAGGTAACCTCCACCTCGGCAACTACCTCGGCGCGATTCGCAACTGGGTGGACCTCCAGGACGAGTACGACTGCTTCCTCTTCATGGCCGACCTCCATGCGATCACCGTCTCCTACGAGCCCAAACAGCTCCGGGACAACGTACGCAAAGTCGCCGCCACCTACATTGCTTGCGGGATTGACCCCAAGAAATCCACCATCTTCGTTCAGTCCCAGCTCAGTGCTCACAGCGAATTGGCCTGGCTGTTCAACTGCATCACGCCGCTGAATTGGTTAGAACGGATGATTCAGTTCAAGGAAAAAGCTGTCAAACAGGGCGAAAACGTCAGCGTTGGTCTCCAGGGCTATCCCATTCTCCAAGCGGCAGATATTCTGCTCTACGAGCCCGACCTTGTACCTGTGGGCGAAGACCAAAAGCAGCACCTTGAGTTAACTCGCGACATTGCCGCCCGCCTCAACTTCCAGTTCGGCAGCGAAGAAAAGCCTGTACTTAAAGTCCCTGAGCCCATGATTCTCAAGGCCGGTGCAAGGGTCATGAGTATGACCGACGGCACCAAGAAAATGTCCAAGTCCGATCCCTCTGAGCTAAGTCGCATTGACCTAACGGACCCGCCGGAGCTGCTACGCAAGAAGGTCAAGAAATGTAAGAGTGATCCCCATCGCGGTTTGGAATTTGATAACCCAGAACGCCCCGAGTGCAACAACCTGCTCAACCTCTACATGATTCTCTCTGGCCAAGAGAAAGAGGCCGTGGCGAAAGAATGTGCCGAAATGGGCTGGGGCCAGTTCAAGCCTCTCTTAGCTGACACTTTGGTAGAAGCCTTAGCTCCCATCCAGGCGAAATATGCCGAAGTTATGGAGGATTCTGCTTACCTAGATAGTGTTTTGGCAGAGGGCAGAGACAAGGCCAATGTCGTCGCTAGTGCAACCCTCGTGAATGTTAAAGCAGCCATGGGCTTCACGACTTAAAACAAGCTTCTCACTTTGCTATGGACTCGCCTCCCAACATCTTTCCGCTTTGGCCTCACCCCTTGGAGACGCCAGCTTGCTGGTGGTGAGGCCAAAATCTTGCGGTATAGACAAATTCGAGCAAGCTCTCTTCAAGCCAGAGTCAAGACGAAGTGATTTTTCAAACAACTTTCCTGCTGGAGGCGTCTAGCGGGGGGAGGAAGCGGCTAAAATTGGCTTGATCCCGTTCTAAAACATTCAGTTCAACGACGGGGATCGCTATCTATTAATCCTAAACAAGTTGGCAGCTGGAGTCCTGGTCCCGCCATCTGTTGATCAACTTGGTTATCTGTCCTAGAGATCATTGAGTCCTCCTATGATCCCAAGCGCTCAGTCATACCAGCTTTGACTCGAACTTACGGATGAGCTTCTTATATCTCCTATGGCTTTAAATAAACTACGTAACGCAATCCAGTCTGGCGATTTTGTCCTGACCGCCGAGGTTGCTCCCCCCAAGGGCGGCAACCCTGTTCACATGGTGGAAATTTCCAAGCGCCTTCAGGGACGAGTTCATGCTGTGAACGTCACTGATGGCAGCCGTGCTGTGATGCGGATGTCCTCCCTGGCTGCGACAGCCATTCTCCAGCAGCACGGTGTTGAGCCGGTTTGTCAGTTTACGGGGCGCGATCGCAACCGCATCGGCATCCAGGCAGATCTCCTCGGAGCCCATGCCCTTGGCATCCACAACATCCTTGCCCTCACCGGTGACCCCGTTAAAGCGGGGGACAACCCCGATGCTAAAGCCGTATTCGAACTGGAATCCATCCGTATTCTTAAGCTCATCAGCAAGCTTAACGGCGGCACCGACTGGAATGACAAGCCCCTCCCTGATGGCGCAACGGATCTCCTAGCGGGTGCAGCGGTGGACCCCCAACTCAAAAGCTGGTCTTCCCTCCAAAAACGCTTCGAGCGCAAAATTGACTCTGGCGCACAGTTCTTCCAGAGCCAGATGATTACCGACTTTGATCGCCTCGAAGAATTCATGACCAAGGTGGCTAATCCCTGCGGCAAGCCCGTTCTGGCTGGAATCTTCCTCCTCAAGTCCGCAAAGAACGCCAACTTCATCAATCGCTATGTGCCTGGCGTCAATATTCCGGACCACATCATTGATCGTCTAGCCAAGGCGGACGATCCTCTCGCTGAGGGCATTACTATTGCTGCGGAACAGGTCAAGATCGCCCAACAGCTTTGCCAAGGCGTTCACCTCATGTCTGTGAAGCGGGAAGACTTGATTCCCGAAATCCTCAACCAAGCGGGTATTGCACCTTTAGCCGAAAGCCATACCCATCAGGCCGTGCCCCAAAGCATTGCCATGACGGCTTAGTCACAGCGCTCTATGGTTCATAGTCCCACCGATGACCTCTTCAGCCCCCAGCAATGGGAGCATTGGGCCATGATTTTCATCCTGGTCCTGGGGGTCGTCGTGGGTTATGGACAGGCCGCAGCTGAGGATAAGCGTCGAGCCCAGCGAAGACGAGGGGGAACAACAATAGGGACCGTGCAAACCCGACGTAGGCGATCGCGTCGTCGACCCAGTCCTGCGCAGATGCAAGCCATCGCCCCCAAACTCCAACGAAATCATCGAGGCCAATCTACGCCGGTGCAGCAGCCTCCCCCGCTCCATCAATCCCCTAATCCTCCTATGGGAAGGGCAGGAGCTGCTGCTTCCCCGCAACAGAAGTCAAACCTTCCGAGCAATGCTCCTCGACCAGGGTCGTAGCAATAATCTCTATGGGTTATTCAAGAGCCGGATTAACACAATCCGATGGCGGCATTTGGGCTATGGGTGTAACAAACTGTTACCCTGATCCTCGCTCCAGTTAAACCGTGGAAAGTCTCTCTAACGCTAAGTTTTGCCTGAATTTTCAACTTGGAGATTTACGATTCTTAACTGAGATTTACCTCTGAATCGATTTTACTTAAAGTAACCGAAAGGCTTTATAAAATCAGGCTTATCCGCAACAGGATTTTTAGTATGAGCGTTAATCTTGCAACCCAACTTCGGGAAGGTACCAAGACCTCCCACACCATGGCCGAAAACGTGGGCTTCGTCCGCTGTTTTCTGCGCGGGGTCGTCGAGAAAAACTCCTATCGCAAACTCGTAGCGGATCTCTATTTCGTCTACTCCGCGATGGAAGAGGAGTTTGATCGCCTGAAAGACCATCCCGTGGTTTCCAAGATTTACTTCCCTCTGCTCCACCGCAAGGCATCTCTAGAGCAGGATTTGCAGTACTACTTCGGTAATGATTGGAAGAGCACTGTCAAAGCTTCTAAGCCTGCGCAAAAGTATGTGGATCGCATCCATGCAGTCGCTCAGGAATCCCCCGAGCTGCTAGTTGCTCACTCCTACACTCGTTACCTTGGCGATCTGTCCGGCGGTCAGATTCTGAAGAAGATTGCCGTCAATGCCATGAACCTCAACGATGGCGTTGGTACTGCGTTCTATGAGTTTCCTGAGATCGATGACGAGAAGGCATTCAAGGACATGTATCGCGCTGCGATGAATGATCTGCCCATTGATCAGGAAGCGGCTGACCGCATCGTCGATGAAGCTAATGATGCCTTCGGTCGCAACATGGAAATGTTCAAGGAGCTTGAAGGCAACTTGATCAAGGCCATTGGTGTGATGGTGTTCAACAGCCTCAACCGTCGCCGCAGCAAAGGCAGCACTATGGCTACCAGCGCTAGCTAGTTTTAGGCGAATCATCGTCAATTAAAAAGGCCGAGGTGCAATTACTGTACCTCGGCCTTTTTAGTCTGATCCCGCCATCCCATTGACCAGACAAGCCGTTGAATACGACAGTGGGGGCGAAGTATTGGGTGGCAGTCTGTAACCGAAGCTGCAAAAGGATTGGTCGCAGGCTGCGTCCTGGCAAACGCTGAACTGAGAGCGAAGCATTCCGAATGCTTCGCCCCTACGAATCATTGATCTAGATAAGGAATCTAAGCAGTCTAGGTGGTGAGGCCATGCTCTAGGGCGAAGCGTACTAGTTCAGTGCGGCTATTGGTTCCGGTCTTGCTGAACAGGCGGCTGACGTATTTCTCAACGTTGCGTACGCTAGTTTCTAACTGCTTGGCAATTTCCTTGTTCATTAAGCCTTGGGCGACCAAGTCTAAGACGCTCTTTTCCCTGGGGGTCAGGTCAATTTGAATTGGAGAGGGCTTTTGGATGATGCCATTGCCGCTACGCTGGCCCAGGACCGCTCGGCGTAGCTCTTCAATTTGGCGAGCGAGGTCTGCAATTTCAGGATTGTCGCTGGTACCACTGCCCCCAGCCGTGCCACCTCGGGCAGCGCTGACAGTTGCGGCACGGCGCTTGAGCAAGTTCGTGACTACGGAGACTAGCTCATCCGGATCAAAAGGTTTGGGCAAGTAAGCATCGCAGCCCGCATCAAAGCCTTGGATGCGATCGGTGGTCATGCCTTTGGCAGTGAGAAAAATGACGGGTAGCGCCTTGAAGCGATCGTCGCCGCGCATTTGTGCCAAGAACTGATAGCCATCCACCCGAGGCATCATCACATCCGAGACGACCAGATCTGGGGTGAATTGCTGGAGTTTTTCCCAGCCTTCTTCGGCATTACTCGCCACTTCCACCGTAAAGCCTGTGTCTTCTAAGTAGGCTTGGACGGCTTCGCGCATGCCCGGTTCATCATCTACCAACAGGATATGTCCAGAAGCCATAGCCACTCTTCGTTCATTGTTGTTGTCTGTCCATCAGTTTAACGGGGTAGGCGGGCGAAACCTGCGGTCGGTTAATTTTCGACAAGATACAAAAGCTCAGCTTGTTGGAGGAAGCTGAGCTGAGATCAAGCCAAAAAGATGGGCATGGGCGCAGAAACAGTTGGCGATCGCGATCCTAAACCTCTGCCAGTCAATAGGCCTAAGCCTTACAGGAGTGAATCATCTCATCAGGGTCAATACCTTCTTTTTTCAGTGCAACCCTATACTTACGAGCGATACGCCGTTCCAGCTTGCATTCCCGATGGTCTCGCTGCACATATGCTTTTTCCATGCACTTGTTGAGGCGTCGCTGCTGAGCAGAGGCTGGCTTAACTCTATTTGCGCTTTTACGACAAGCATCACTGTCTTTGTAGAAGGCATCGTAGATTTTATCGGTCCCTTCTCGATATTCTTGCTCCATTTTCTGAAGCCTCTTTCCTTGAGCAACTGCTGTAGTGGTACTTACAGCACTCAACAACAGCAGGCAGATGGAAGTAGACAATCCAAGGTGGATCGCCTTTGGCAAATAAATCATGGCAAAACAAATAGATGCAGGTTCTGGGTGTGAGGAAACGGGTTATATCCTCTTGTTTCTGATACCGGTCACCAGCCAGGCATTTCGCCGAGGCAAGGAAATTTAGTTAATTCTACTTATCTTGAATCTCTAAGAGGCTAAATCCATCTAGCCCTGCTAAGCCTTGGGCTGACTAGGCTTAGCAGGGCCCGCATCGTCAACAGTCAGTGGCTTTGCTATTGAGCTGTATGAACTGTGGCTCATTACAGCCTCAATCTCACGGCAGCTCTATTCCACTACTGAGGAGATTCCAACATTTATCACTCTCCGGGGAGACAAAGCCTGCTTCCGCTAGGACGGCCTTGCTGTACTTACGCCTGAGGCCCTTCTCAATCTTGCACTCTCCGCGAATATAGTCATCTAGCGTTTTCTCGATGCAATTGCTCAATGGCTTGTTCGTGCCCTTATATTTGCTTTGGCATTTTGCGCTTTGCTGGGTTGTGCGCTCCACAAGCTCAGCCATCTTGGCTTTTTCTTCTGCCCAAAGCTTTTTCACCTTGGCGCTTTGAGCCAAGCTAGCCGGAGCCACTGTCCCCAATAGCAATGTGGCAAAAGTGGTGAGCAATAGCCCTGAGCGAAGCAGCTTAGAACCCAAAATAGTCATGATCTGATACTCCATTAACTCTCAAACAGGAGTCTCAATGCCTGACTCCCCAAAATCCGACTACTGAGCCAAACAGTGCTGTTTCGGTAAACCGTTGCAAGTTGGTGGATCTTACTGAGCTATTTCGTTCGAGTAAGCGAGCCCGATTATTAATCGTCAAGACTGACGTTTTTCCGATTGCTTTTCAATTGACTCCGCTTGGCCTTGCTGTCGAGCCGACGCCGCTTGGAGGCTTGGCTGGGTTTGGTGGCTTTGCGAGGCTTTTGGATCGCGATCGCTTTCTGGATCAATTCCACCAAACGATTCACTGCCTCCTCCCGATTAGCCTCCTGGGTGCGGTGCTCCTGGGCCTTGAGCACGATGACGCCATCCTTCGTCAGGCGCTTATCACTGATGGCCAAGAGCTTGCGCTTGTAATAGTCCGGCAGGGAGGAAGCCGCAATATCAAACCGCAGGTGGATCGCGGTGGAGACTTTGTTGACGTTTTGTCCTCCCGAACCGCCCGATCGCACAGCAGACAGCTCAATATCGCGCTCTTGAATGGAAACAGTGTTAGAAATTCGTAGCATGACTTCAGTTTAGCCTGAGCTCTCATTTAGACTTTTGCAGTGGTCGGGCTATGGCCTGTCCTCACGACAAATCCATCAGGGGCTCACAATGTCATCATCTGCCAAGGAAAAGAAAAAAGCGATCGCTGCTCTGATCCGCACTGCCATGCTGGAAGACGGCCCCATGGTCATGGCACTCTACGATTACGAGCTGGCTGGCGCTGTGGATGAACTCTACGCCAGCTTAATTGAGGACAAAGAAGAATTCCTCTTCGCCATCACCGAAAACCGGGGCCATGTGGCCATGGTGCTGATTACCACCGATAAAACGGTTTACAAGAACGAAGCGGCTCGGGACCAACTCAAAGCCCTCTGGCCCAACACCTACGCCATCAACCTGGAGCAAATGATTCCCATGGTTGCCAAGGATCTATGCGATGGCTATCTCTTCCAAACCGGGGTGAAAACCCAGCAGAAGTAACGAACAGATAGCAACAATGCTTAAATTCTCAGGCTAAGGAAAAATCGGAGCGATAGGGTTAAGGCAACCTATCTATGAGGCTGCTATGGAATCAACCCATCGCATGGCCCGAGTCCAGCTCAATACCGATGCCAATCCCTGTCTCGGCCGCGTCCACTACGCGCCTGGGAAATCGGCCTGGATCAGCCTCATGGTTCTGGGAGCCTTCATTGGCGGCGCGTTGAATTTTAGCTGGGCGGCTTTGGGGCTCTTTGCCAGCACCAGCATGCTCACCCTCTGTCTGGGCCATTCTGCGGGAATGCATCGCCGCCTGATTCACAACAGCTTTGACTGTCCTCGCTGGCTGGAATATCTGCTGGTCTATTGCGGCACCTTGATTGGCATGGCCGGTCCTTTTTCCATCATCGAAACCCATGAGTTGCGCGACTGGGCTCAACGTCAGCCCATTTGCCATGATTACTTCGCCAGCCGCCAGCCCCTGCTCAAGGATGCCTTTTGGATTTTGCACTGTGATATTCGGCTCCAGCATTCCCCTCGGGTGGTTTATGAGGAGCGAATTTGGGGCGATCGCTTCTACCATTTCCTCGAAAAGACCCGCCATTGGCAGCAGCTTCCCTGGGCAATTCTCTTCTACGCCCTAGGTGGCTGGAGCTGGGTGTTTTGGGGCATTTGTGCCAGGGTCAGCGTCTGTATGATTGGCCATTGGCTCGTGGGGTATTTTGCCCATCGTTTTGGCGATCGCACCTGGCATATTGAAGGCGCGGGCTGCCAAGGCTATAACGTCACCGCCCTGGGCAGTCTGCTGGGTCTACTGAGCGTTGGCGAATGCTGGCACAACAATCACCATGCCTTCCCCGACTCAGCCCAGTTGGGCCTGCGCTGGGCTCAACCTGATCCTAGCTGGTGGTTCATCTGCAGTTTGAAAAAGCTCGGCCTGGCTTGGAACTTGCAGACTGCTGCCAATCAGCCGCCTCGCCCAGAACGAGTCCGGCTGGAGCAGCCAAAATCTCAGGTCGCCTTCTTGCAGCAAAAGTTGTGAAGATCAAGCGCTAGAAGCATTAGCCGAGAATACTCCCAGATTTGGGTAGGGAATTTACACCATTCTCAATACGGCAGCAAAACTCAGATCGTTTTAAGATCAAGGTTCAGGTCTCATAAAACGCTTGGAACCGATCCAACAATCCACCGTCCTAAAGAAGAGTTGCCCTGGGCCAAAGTCGATTTATCCCAGAGCACTCTCGTTGGAGCAAGCACCTGAGCAAGCTCTCTCCATTTCCAAGCGACTAAAGCTCAACAGCCTGGACTCATCAACTCCCCCCTAGGGAATTCCAGATCTATGAACGATCTTCTAATTGGCCTTCTCAGCGGCGCAATTCTCGCCAGCGGCACCTTCACCTTGCGAAGCTGGCGGCGGAAGAATCGTCTCAAGCAGCCTTGGTTAAACCAACCTGATCAGTCCGAGCAGCTCCTTAAGGAAAAGTTAGAGCTGAGTCAACAGCTAGAGCAGCAGCAAAGCCGCATCCAAGACCTTCATCATGAACTGAGCGAGCAGCAGCAAAAACTCCAGGCTCAACAGCAACAGTTAAGCCAAAGGCAACAGCAACTCGCCACTGAGAAATCCCGCTGCCAGCAGCTCACCCAAGAGCGCGACAAGGTCTGGAAAGAAGCAGAACAGATCCTCGATTCAGATCAGGCCGAAGCCCAACAGCGTCAAGCTAGGCTCAGGACCCTGGAGCAAGAACGCAACGACTTAACAGAGCACATTAAGCAGCTCGAACAAGACCTCTCCAACACCAAGGGTCGGCTGGCCGCCCAAACCCACAGTCTGGAAGAGGCCCAAGCGAGGCTACAAACAGGCACCATCGGTGCAGAGCGGTTTTCCCAGGCGATCGCCAAGCTCCTCCCCAACATCACCTTCCTGCGGGACTCCATGGAAGTCATGCTCCAAGAGCCTCCCCAGCGCCTCAATGCCCTCCTCGGAAGCCTGCGTTCCCTCAGCGACGGCAGCCTGAGCCAAAACCACAAGAACAATGGCATTAAGGTCATGAAGGTCCATGCCACCGATGGCAAATGGTCTGAATTCCATGTGCCCAACGCCAGCATGATGCGGGTCTATTTTCATAAATCCAAAGCGGGCAATCGCTACCAAGTCCTAGTCACCGAAAAGAAAGACCCCAAAACCCAAGGCAAAAACCACGCCTGGCTCAAAAGCCAAAGCGTTAGTTAACGTGAGTTCTGCTAACTGACGGCTAGCTTGAGCAGACTGAACAGCCTCAATACCATGATCACGACTGCGAAGCAGCAAACCCATCAAACCAACTAACCCCAGAGCTCAATGCACCACTCCAATCCCCAAAGCCGCCCCATAGAGAATATTCAACTCCGACACCGTTGTAGCAGGGGGTAATCCATTGGGGGAGACTTTGTCCCCCATTGGCGGGAGTTTGAGGGCTGGCCCTCATGGATTGCGCTTTGCCTCATCGATTTGTGTTTTGATTCCTGAACGCTAGACTATCTGCTGGGCATCAAACTCTGGAACCGAGACCAAATCCTAATTGCTGTCCCCCTACCCCCTCTGCGGGCGAACAGCGGTTCGCCCCTACAGCGGCTCAACTAATAGGAATCGGGCGTCACTGGAGCAGATTTGGTATCACCTAAATTTTCTGTGGGCGAACGGCTTATCGCCCCTAACGTTCACCTGATAGCATTTAGTCCTAGTTCCCCGGCACTAAAACCGTCAGTGCATTGGGCAAACATTCCACCTCAATCGGCGTCATACCAATCAACTCCCCATCCAACACCACCTTCTGAGGTGGCTCCGCCACAATTTGAATCCGGTCAGTACGCAGATAGCTGATATTGGGATTCGTTGTACCCTGACGCATAAGCGTCGCCCCCAGGGTGCTCAGCATTGCCGTCACCGCCTGGAACTTGGTCTCCGCCGTCGCGATGGTGACATCCAACAATCCGTCATCAAACAGAACCTCACCCATACCCTGAGCCAGAATCGACGTGGGAGGAGCCGCATTCGCAACGGTAATGGCCCCAGCATCCACAGGATAGACCTCGCCATTCATGATCAGTTGAGCAGTAAACAGCTCCTGCTCACTCAACTGGTTCCAGCCCGCCATCAAATAAGCCAACGCCCCCCACTGGTCCTTAAATTCTCGGCTGGCCTTCTCCACGGTCTCCGCCTCAAAGCCAATCCCCGCCAACAAAACCATCGGCTTACCATTGCACCGGGCCGCATCGACCTGCTTGGTATGGCCACCCAGAATAACGCGACAGGCTGCTCGAATCGGCGTTACCGGCCCTGTAATGCCCAGGGCTAAACCAAAGGCATTGGCCGTGCCTCGGGGAATGATTCCCAAGGGAATATTGCTGTCCATGAGACCACCCGCCACGGCGGAGACCGTGCCATCGCCACCCGAGGCAATAACTAAATCCGCCTGGCCAGCGATCGCCAACTGAGTCAATTGCTCCGCCCCCTCCTCCACCGTCGTCAGATGGATCTTGAGATTGAAATGGGGTCCCAACAACTCTCGAATCAGTGTCAGCTCTTCCTCAGCATCCCCTTGACCCGACACGGGATTAAAAATCAAATGGGCCTGGCGCATCCTCGCCAACCCCTCCAGAATTAGCTCCGCCGTCCCCAAATTGGTCGCCAGGGGGACATTGTGTAAATCGCAGAGCCTCAACAATAGCTCAGCAGTGGGGTCGGGCTGCTGATTTGGGTTCCGCCAATAGAGAACCGCCTGGACCTCTCCCCCCACAATTTCGGCTCCCAGCTGCACATCACCGCCCTGATCTTGGGGTAGATAGCGGTGGATTTCTAGGTCAGGCAGACCCAAGAGGCGATCGCAAGTTCCAGCAGTCGCCACCAAACGAAAGCGAGCAAAAACAGGCTGATAGCGGCGGACAAAGGCAACGAGGTCATCCTTTTGGGCATCTGAAGCAATAAGGGCGATCGTTGCAGACATAAACAGAGACCTGAAAAAGACCAAAGACTTCAAAAGAAGTCGCTACACTGGTACAAGTTTACCTTCCTCAATCCAATGCCCTCGGGGCTTACCTCACCTCTATCGGCGGGGACATTGTCGAGTTTCCACTGCCCATGCCGGTCCCAGAGCAACCCACTTCAGCGGATAGCAATGCTATTCCACCCAGCCCCTCGAATGGCAATGACTCAGATGCTGTCGCCGCAGAGGAAGCAACGGCAGATAGCAATGTCAGTCTGCCCCTGGAAGTCATTACCGATTTAGCGGCGCATTTACAAACCCAAGGCATTGAACTCGCAGCACCGAGCCCTCCGCCTCAGCTCAAATTGGACCTGCTAGGCGAGGGAGCGACCCTCTCTGTTACAACCAGCAAGCTTGAAGCAGATTTAGATAGTGAAGGCTCAGCAGGGGGGGATGAGGATGATGAGATCGCCCCCCTAATCGAACCCAGCAGCAATCTTACAGAGCAATCAGAAGACCCCGAAGCCGAGTCAGCAGATCTCGCGGAAGAGGAAGACTTCGAAGACGACACCGCCGAGCTCCTCCCCGGCATTACCCTTACCCCAGAACAGCAGCAAGCCCTACAAACCCTCGAAACCTTCCTCGAAAGCGGCGACAAAATCCACCTGCTCACAGGCTACGCGGGCACCGGCAAAACCACCCTGCTCCAAGCCCTGCTCATCCACCTGCAAAACAACGGCGACAAACGCCCCATCGTCTTCACCGCCCTGAGTAACAAGGCCACCAAAGTTCTCGCCACCATGGCGGACCACTGGGAGCTCAAGGTCGACTGCCTCACCTGCTGCCGCCTCCTGGGCCTCCAACCCAAGATCGACAAGGAGACGGGCCAGCAAAAATTCACCGCAGATCGCAAGGGCAAACGCTTAATCAACCGCTATCGCCTTGTGGTGGTGGACGAATGTTCGATGATCAACCAAGAAATGTGGGAGCTACTGGTCAAAGCCGTCTCCCGCTTGGATGACAAAACTCAACTGTTATTCGTTGGAGATGAGGCTCAGCTTCCGCCCGTAGGCGAGACGGCCTCGCCCTGTTTCGAGCAGATTTATGACCGCACTGCTCTGACGGAGGTGGTGCGCTACGGCGGCGCCATTGGTTTACTGGCGGAGGATGTGCGCCGCAATTTGGACCGGCAGATGATGCCCCGGTGGGAAAGCGATCGCAGCGAGGACAACACCCAAGGCACCTTCATCCTGCCGTCCCAACAATGGGACAAGCTACTCCTGCGAGCCTTCACCAGCGACTCCTATGGCCAGGACCCAGACCAAGTGCGCGTCCTGGCCTACACCAACCGCCGCGTCCAGCAACTCAACCAGCGCATCCGCGCCGCCATCTATGGCTCCGATGCAGCCCAGTTTGTCGTCGGGGAGCGCCTGATGGCCAATAGCCCCTGCCTCATTGATGACAACCAAATCATTTTGCAAACCTCGGAGGAATGCAAGGTCTTGGATGCCTACATCGACCAGACCGATGACCCCGTGATGCTAGAGCGCTGGCAGGTTTGGAAGATGGAGATTGTCACCGAAGCTGGGCTGTACCGAGAGCTTCGTGTCCTCCACGGCAATGAGAAAAAACGCTTTGATAAGGCTTTGAAGGGACTGGCAGATAGCAAAAGCTGGAAAGCTTTTTGGGAGTTAAAGCAATATTTCCATGAGCTTAACTACGCCTATAGCCTCACTGTTCACAAGAGCCAGGGTTCAACCTTCCAAGATGTCTTTGTAGACTTGCGAAACCTGATGATTAATCGAAAGATAACGGAGCGAAATCAACTCTGTTACGTGGCTTTTACTAGGGCAGCTAACAGGCTTTTTCTATACCAGTAAGCAGTGATTAAGCCCTCAGAAAACAATTTATCTGAGTAACAATTACAACAGGAAAGCGATTATTCTCAATCAACACGCAGAGAGCATCTCAAACAGTTGCTTCAGCAATATCAGTCATTTTCCTAAGACCAAGCCTGATTTAAGTCCCCCAACTTCCATTTGTTGAGCCTGTAGGAGTGAACCGCCATTCGCCCGAAGATAATCGAAGGGACAACCATTAGAATTTGGTATTGACCTGCGCAAGAAAGCCCCAACTCGTGCGATGCGAATTGGGGCTAGTTGTCATGGAATGAAGAACCGCTCATTTCGCCTTCCTACAGACTCGGCCTGGGCCGTTCAGACTGTAGAGAAGGACTCAAACAAGCGTGGGTTATCTGCCGAGCAGGAGGCGCCTACCAAAGACCACGAACAGGCTCAGAGACAGGTGTAGAAGAGAACTCAGGCTCCTCTACAGCGTTGTCAAGCATTGGTGCTTCCGCTGTGGCGGCAGGTTCGACGGGCTCGACAGCCTCAAACACTGCGGCGTCGGATTCAGCAATAGCCATGTCATCAGCAGCCATGTCATCAGCAGCCATAGGCTCTGCATCGTCAGCAGCCAAGCGATTTGCCAGTTCGGTCGCCACTGATTCAGGCACCAGCACCTGATCGATCACATGGATAACGCCATTGCTACCCTGCACATCAGCCCGGAGGACCTGGGCATCGTTCACCATCACGCCGTCAGTGGAAACATCAACCATCAAGTTTCCAGCCAAGGTCTCAACATCACCTGTGCTCAGGTCAGATGACAGCACTCCACCTTCAACAACGTGATAGACCAAAACTTGAGTCAACAAATCCTTGTTCTCAGGCTCCAGCAGAGCGTCTAAGACACCTGCAGGCAATGCGTCAAAGGCTTCATCAATAGGAGCAAAGACCGTTAGGGGGCCTTCACCGGAAAGCGCATCTACAAGGTCTGCAGCCTGAAGAGCGGTGACGAGGGTGTCAAAGGCTCCTGCGCTAGTTGCAATATCAACAATGGAAGGCGCGCCTTGGGCGACTTGCTCGGTTACGGCACCGGCTGCAGTGGCTTCAATTTGAGCGTGGGACGCAGAAGAGAGACCTGTCCCCAATGCGATGCTTGCACCACACAAGCTAATCGCGAGAAATTTCAAACCGTTGAGTGAAGAAGTCATATCGATTTCGCTGCTGTGTGTTTTCGTAACTGGAGCGATACTATCAGCAATCCAATCGAAAAATCCCTCAAAAATCATACATATATGAATTTCAAAACATCCGGAACAAGCATTTTTGCTTTTCGTCCTGGCGATGTTCTAGGCCATTAATTTCCTATTTTCTGCTACACAGAAACTTTTGTCGTGGGCATACGTCGCCTGATGGGTTTAACAGAACCTACAAAACCGTTAAATCTGACATTTAGGTCAAGAATATAAACAAAGAATCATCTGTAAACCATTAGGAAGCGAATTCGCTTGAGGTCACAGAACAACATCAGGACAGGCGAGCGTCCTTTGAAGCCTCGTGAAGCTGCCTAACATTATGCTGCGATCGCTTGCTCCTCTTATTCTCGCTTTTGTAACATCAGCTACAGAAAATGAGTGCATTGCTCAACCGCATCAGTCCCTTGCTGCTGTTTGCTTCCAGCAACAGTCGACCGGCGCAATGCCCGCTTTAACCCAGAGGTTTTGCCATGACTGTCGCCCAATCCCGTCTAACATCCCCCCATCCCGTTCGAGAAGGTCAGAGTTACCAATACCATTGGTGCTCTCGCCAGGAATTAGCTGCGGGACGATGGGTCAGCCTCATCAAGCTGCCTAGTCCCATGAGTGACGATGAGGCATTACTCCTTTGTGAGGAGGAAGGCGATCGCTGGCTTGTCTGGATTCCTAACCATGGCGAAGCCATTATCGATACTCACAGCTTTGCCTGCTGAAGCCCGTTGAAGGTTACGAACAGCAAAAAGCCAGGAAGACAATCAAGTCTTCCTGGCTTTATTAATAGATGGGAGGCGTCAGCCAATAAAGCTAGACGGCCATTGTTCTATTCACCATCTCCTTGGGGTTGGCTGGTTGGCTGGGCATTCGATTGTTTGCGCAATACTGGCTTAGCACCGCTTCCAATGGCAGGTTTCCGCCCGCCGCCAAATTTGCCGCCCTGGAACCCACCGCCCTTAAAGCTAGAGCGGCCCGATCGCCCACCAGTAAACTTTCGCTCCCCGCCGAATTTGCGATCGCTAAACTTACCGCCGGAAGGACGCTCATCAAAGCGCCTCGCCTTGCGATAGCGCTCACCACCGGAATAGGACGGAGCCGATGAAGTAGAACCGGCATCACTATCTCGCAACGCAGGCTTAGGAATAAACCGCTTGCCCCCAGAGGACTGACCTCCAAACTTTTTGCCACCAAATTTCTGGCCTCCGAACTTATTGCCTCCGAACTTATTTCCGCCAAACTTGGGCGCACCAAATTTCTTACCCCCCAATCGCGGCTTGCCATGGGATGAGCGAGGTTGAGGGGTGCGAGAACCACCACGAGAATCGCTACGGCCATAGCGCTGCTGAGGTCTTGGGCTAGGGCTGTGGCGAGGCTCAGGCTGATCCCACCAGCGACCTTCCATGGAAGATTCACTCGATTCGGAGGGTGTAAACCGTGACTCGCGGTTGTCTCGGCTGTCCCGCTGCTGGGGCTTGAAGGAATCTCTCCCTCGCCTCTGATCTGACCCCGTTCTTAAGCGCGGAGAGGCATTAGAGCTGGAGCGGTCCCTCGATTGTCCTCCTGCCAGCTTAGGCTTTTCGCCTGAGGCGGTTCGAGGGGAGGGAGTCGGCGAGTAGTTAAAGGAGGGAGCATCTTGCCGCTTGGCTTCAAACCGAGACCCATTCGCCCTAGCTCGCAGGGGACCCATTTCATTGGGACCGGGACGAAAACTGCTGCCACTGTCCTTACGGCCCTTGAATGCGCTACCTTTAGCACCGCGCTCGGGCTTACCGCCTCGGGCAAACTTGCGCTCGCCCCCATCTCGGCCCCCTCTTTGGTCTCGGCCGCCGCGTCCATCCCGTCCACTTCTGCCATCTCGCCCATCCCGTCCGGGGCGCTCATGTCGCCCACCATCCGAGGCCTGCCCCTTCTTGGAGAAATCGACCGGGGGCGTGGAAATTTTACGCCGGAAGAACGCCGCATGGAGCGATCGCTTGGGTTTCGCATCCCCTGCTTCAGCGGTTGCTCCCTCAGCATCCGTCGCTTCCACAGCAGCAACCGTCTCAACCACAGGCGCATCTAACCTAGCCTGGGTCACTTGCCGATGCTGCTGCTTGAGCTTGCTCTCTGCGGCTTCAATCAGCACCACCGCTTGGGTGACAAATTCTTCAATCGTCTGAACCAAGATAGGTTGGCCGCTGGTCTCATCCTTTTGGACAAAGTAAGGGGGCTGCTGCAAACGCGCCTTAGCAAAGCCAAATTTAATGGCTTCCAGGGCATCAGTTGTTTTAGCAACCCAGTCCGCATCGACCCCAGGTTTGGGGACAGACTGCCAGAGGCCAGGAGCCACTTGGGTGGACTCGCTCAAGCGCTCCAGAGACTGCTTCAGCTTCGTGATGCGGTTCTCTAGGCTAATTAAGGTGGTGCGAGTTAGTTCTAGCTCGGCGGTTTCCTGGATCGCTTCTAGGGTCGTGAGCGTGATGCTGGTGCTGCGAGCGGCTTTGGTGGCACCGCTGTCGAAGCCTGAATTGGAAAGCATTAAGGCGCGATCGCCCTTCACATCTTTCATCACCTGCTTCAAGGCAAAGACATCGGCCTTGGTGACCGGCGTATCCCAATGGCGACAATCAATGATGCAGCGCGTTTTAACGCCATACTGCTGGGCACAAATCCACACATCAATGCGGTGGTCGCCTCGGTTGCCCTCCACCGTCTTTTCTACCTCAACCTGACAGTCCAGCACCTCAAAAGGCAATGCTGCGGCCTGTTTATAAGCTTTCCAATCCACGAGTCTCGTTCCTGCGCTGCCAGCCATCGCTAGCGTTGGGGCGCTGTCGTGGCTTCTGTCTACCCACCCTAGCACCCACCCTTGGGGAAGCAGCAACCGAGGCCGTTAATGAAGTAACTGTTATAAAAACAGCACCTTACTATAAGAATTCCACCGACGAGACAACCTAAATAGAACTCTGGCAAAGCTGGGATCGCCTGGGAAGAATGCAGGTCACAGCTTCGCTTTATGCGCCTTCAGTCCCAGTACATCGCTGGGCATCTGCAGGTTCACGGCTTGGTAAGGCTCAGATGCTGCGTCCAGCTGGATCTCAGTTGCTGGCAAAACCACATCATTAATTCGTAGCTCATAGTTCCCTTGGGTCAGGGACTCCAGATAATACACCCCAGCACCATTGGTCACGGAAAGCTGACGCCGCCCCGTCGCCTGGTGAACTGCTTCCACCTTGGCACCGCCCAGGGGGCTCCCCAGCTTGTCGCGAACCAGTCCCGTCACGGTATAGGAAAGGCTCAGGGGAATTTTGAGCATCGTGTATTGGCCCGGAACCACTGTCACGGCATAGGCCGTTTGGGAAGCCGTCCAATCTAGGGGAAGTCCTGCAGGATCGAGATCGAGCCGATAGCGGTCGGGCTGGAGTGACAATGAAATCCCATCCCCTGTGGCTGTGGCCCGGAAGCGATTGAGGGTCTGGTAATTGAGCTGGAATAGCTCATCAGCCCTGGCGATATGGAGGGGCTCATTACGATCCTGCTGACCATTTCCGTTTTGGTCTAGGAATGGTTGAACCAGGAGTCCTCCCTGTTGACGGAGGGTTTCCTGGCGGGGATCTCCAGGGAGCAATTTTCGACGGCCATTGGGTTGTACTCGCAACCGAGGTGTTATTGCAATGGAAAAACGGTCATCACTGGAAACGGCGGAAATGCCTTCATAGCGCAGCCGTAGATCCAGGCCAGGAATGATTGCGGTGCCCAATTGGGCGATCGCTCCTCCCCCCTGCGATTCCAAGCCATAGCCCAAGCGGAAATTCCACAGCGACCGGCCATCACCCGCTTTTTGCCCAGAGCGATAGCGCCAACCCAGCGTTGCTAAATTCTCGGGATCGTCATTGACCTTGCGGGTTTCGTAATCCAATTGCAGCTCATGGCCTTGGTTCGCTCGGCGATCGCTCAGCTGATAGGTCAAGGCAGAAGTCGTCGCCGTATCATTGCCGCGATGGTCAAAATTAAGAGCATTCCAGCGAGATGATACCGACCAATTGGCCTTGAGATTGGTATCCAGTCGGGCCGAGGCATAGGTACTCAGCTCCCCCGCTTGGAAGGAAACACGCGCGCCTGCATTGAGGGCACCGTCACGGCGATCGCCTCCAGTAGTGAGGGTCAAGAATTTGCTCGTCCGCCACTGGGCATCGTAGCGCTGGGAGAAGCGATCGCCCGTCACGTTCAAGCGGAAGCGATCGCTGGGTCGCCAGCTAGCCCTAGCCGTGGCTTCCCAATCGGATTCGGCTTCCAAACTCGCCAGGGCTGCTAAGGAAACCTCTAACTTATCCGTGGGTTGATAGAAGCCATCTACCATGGCACGAAGGCGATCGTCATGGACCAGCCCAGCCCCTAGGGTCAGCCGTTCGCTCAGCCCTCGACGGTAGGCGATTCCCCCCTGAAAGCCATTGAATGAGCCCAACAAATCTGCTTCAGTCTCTTGCTCCCGATTCAACCCACCGGACAAAATCAGCGCCTGTCCCCCGGCAGGTAACTGCCCCGGCATCACCGTAAAGCTAGCTCGCCGCACTAGGGGCTCCGCAGTTAGTTGTCCATCGGGATAGAGCAACAGTTCATAGCCGCTCCCCGGCACTTGCTCAAAGCGGTATAGCCCAGAAGAATCCACCAAAATCTCATCAACCACAGCCCGCCCGAAGCCTTGGGTGAGTTGAACCAAGGTTCCCGGCTCTGCTTCTCCTGCAATGGTGTGACCCACGCGATCGGCCTGGAGGCGCTGCTGGGGACTAAAGCCCCCTGTTGCAGAACTTTCCGGTGCTTCAAAGCCCCAGCGACGAATCGTGGTCAAGCCCCAATAGTCATCCGTAGCGGCACTGGACCAAAACGCCTGCTGAGCCCCCGCAGCCCAATCCTGGGCATTGCTCTGGCGCAGATACTGAGCCTCTTGCAATTGCCAACTGCTACGCTCCAAAAGCTCCGGCTGGTCCAGTTGCAAATACCAAGCCCCACCGAAGACGGAACCGATCGCCGTCAGCTCACCATCCGCACTAGTCTCTGTAGCTTCTCCCGACTGTCGCCGCCCCTGCATCTCAATGGATTGGGTCACTGCCGCGATGCCCCAGGGAGCAGGGGTAACCGCAGGCAATCCATCCAGAATCACAGGGGTCTCATCCCCTTGGCTGCGTTTACTAGCCACTACTTGCCAGGGCAAGGTCAGGTCCAGCGCATAGTTTTCTAAGTCAAATGCCACTTCAATACCAAGCTGCTCACGCAACTGAGCCACGGAGAAGGCTAAGCCAATCTCTCCATCGGTGGTTAGTTGGGAAGGATCGATGCGCTTGATGAGGGCAGGCGATCGCAACTCGATCCCTCCATCCTCCAGAGGCTGCATCTTCATCTGCAATGCCTTCACCAGTTCATCTAGGGGCAACAGCCATTGGTCCAAAGCTTGGGCTTGGCGACCATCTTCGGAGCCAAGAACTAGGAGAGTGTCACCCGTGATCGAGGAGAGGGTTGCGCCATTGTGATCGCGCACCACAATCCCCACAGGGATCACCGAGAAGGGACTCTCTGACTCCAAGATCTCGCTAGGCAACGCGACAGCTTCAGTCAGGTTAAGACTCGGCAGTTCAGCCGCTTGAGCCTCTACGGATAAGGCAATCCCCCAACAGCTAATTCCCAGGAGACTGCAAACAAGTTGTGTGAGCAAGAGTTTCACAGCCAAAGTTCGCCTAGGGCAGGTGTGCAGCAGAGCGGCTAGATGCAGAGACCGTCGGAATTTCAACATCAACAGCGAAGGGCTGTTGCTGCCCCTGCCAGCCCAAAACTCCTGTGAGCTGATATTTGCCAGGTTGAAGTTTGTCGGAATTCTCAAGGGGAAGCGGGATAAAACGCTCATTCCCCGCCAGCACCGTCATGGACTGCACCTCTCCATTGGCCACTTCAGCCCCAGCCAAACTCAGCTGCCATTTACCGACCGGACGGGCCATGGCACCACCGCTATTTTGCACCTGTAATTGAAGCTGCTGCTTTTCCCCCTGCCAGCGAGCCGATGCAGCCTCTAACGCCGCCGTTGCATCCCCATTCTGTACATACAACGTTGCCCCAACCCGCGTAATGATCCCCACGCCCTGCTGACCACTGGCCGTTGCCTTCAACGGTTCAGCAAACAGCACCGCTCGATACTCTGCCTCGGGCAAATCCGGCGCAAACCGCACCACATAGCGCACTCGGCGACGCTGCCCCGGAGCCAGCACCAGCTCACGAGGCGAAAATTGTAGATAGGGCACCAAATTGGCAGCCTCCTCAGCTTCCACAGAATCAGGCTCAATCGTGACCAAGCCACCCTCAGCTGCATAGGTAAAAGGCTCGGCATAGAGGCGCACGCGCTGCTCCTCACTTCCACCATTGATCAAATTAATCAATCCGCTGGACTGACCGCGCTGGGCTGATTCCTGCAAAATCAGCGGCGACAGTCCCACCTGGGCAACAACAGACCTATGGGAGGTGAGCATAGCAACCCCAGCGACGCAGACTGCGAAAGCGGGCATCGCACCACGTCGAAGAAAACGCCTGAGAAATGGGGTCACAGCCATGGCAGCTTGAGGAGGTTAAGGGCAAAGATGACTGGCAAGGCTAGAGCAGCCTATATACGGTCCTACTTAGCATTCCCATCTCCGTAGAATAATCAGCGCTTTGACTCAGCCTTTCTACGGTTCCCGATCCATAAAAAATACGGAGAGGCCCCCCATCGGACCTCCCCGTATATATCGTTAGTTTCATCACAGGCCATAACCACTGTTCCTGCCAACAATCGATTATGGGCAGTAATGAAACCCGCAAGCTTCCGAACCAACTAGAAGCTTGCTAAATTCCCTCAAACAACCTCGAATGCTTAGTTAGGGACAATGCTCAGATCGACAGTGAAGTCATAGAAGCCAGCGGGTAAAGAACCACCAGGCGCAAAAATATCCAAAGAGACGGTCGTTTGATCAAAGATTTGACCACCACCGAGCAACTGAGTGGGGAGATTATTACAGTCTCCACCAAAGAACTGAGGGCCACCAAAGGTATTGTTGGTCAATTCAATATCGCAGTTTAGCCCAGCCAAACCAATCGGATTAGTTGCAGCAGCTGAGACACCTTCAAACTGAACATCTACAAATGTGTTGCAGGAGAAGGCGCTGACAACGCCATCAGAGCCATTATTAGCAGGGTCGGAAGAGAAGAGACTTCCACCGTCATAGCTCAAAACACCGGGAGTCACTGTAGCTTGATCACAAGCAGTATCCACGGAGCCGGAGAAATCCACAGGTACGGGAACAGGCTGGGCAGCAGAAGGCAGTTGGCAAATAGCAGCACCGCTAAGAGCGAATGCAGCAACGGCTAACACACGAGAAAAACGCATAGAGAAAAAGTCTTGGGAAGACTGGCAAAGAAAACTAGAGACGGGCTCCGTAACACCGGGAAAGATGCCGCAGATATGCCTATGCCTCTAGATTTAGACTGCCCACCCTACTTACGCCATTTCTCCGAGGGGATACGGAATCTAATTATCGCTAGGGGTCGTAGAAAAACCGTATATGAGCCTAGAGGCGCAGCGTTTTGCGCACTAAGGCGTAAGTGTCAGCGTCACAACGTAGTTGTATGTCCCAGCAGGCAAAATCCCGGCTTGAAAGTTGCTCAGGGCCAAATCCACCTCTGCTGTCGCCAAGGGAAAGCTCCCCGTCCCCAACAGGATCGCCGTGGAACCATTGCAATCCAATAAAGCGGACTGGTCAAAGGTCACTTGGCAGTTGGCAAATTCATTAATGTTGGGCGTGCTGCTACTCGCAGTTGTGGTGGCCGTCACATTCATATCACTGTTGCAGCGCAGATTGGTAATTGCCCCTGCCGCCCCAGCACCAGACGAATCCAAGCCATTCGCCAGCGAAGGCATCAATGTCCCCCCAACCACGCCATCTTGCAAACAAGCTGCTGCAACAGCGCCACCAAAATCAACCTCATAGGTCGTCACCGCTCCCCCCGATGTGGTCGGTGTGAAAACCAGCTCCACTTTATATAGATAGCTATCCGGCGCAAAGGGTTCGGGACGCAGGGCTTCCATCGTCAGTGCCAGGGAGATGGCTTGATTGGCAGGCAGTGTGATTACCTGTCCGTTATCGCTCGTGACAGTGCTGCCCAGAGCCGTTAGATTTGCCTCACGCTGACTTCCCGCCGGTCCTGTGCCCCCAGCAGTCAAGTGGGGAGCGGCAATGGATAGCTCCATTTCTTCAGTCAAAGTCACCGTGAGCTGAAGCGACTGAACGGCTTGAAGTTCAGCCAGACTCTGTACCGGCAATTCCAAGTCCCCGGTGCCATGGGGAGCAACGCAAACGCCATTAATTTCTGTGCCTGAACAGTCCGCCATAGCTGGGGCAGCGCTGAAGAGACAGCTTGCAATTGCTGCGCAAGCTTTCAAAGGAATCGCAAGACCCCAGAGGTTCCAACGAAGCATCGCAGATCTATATTGCAATCTAAATTGAGACATGGAGAACAGAGCAACCGCTCACCGAAAAGACAGGAATCCTTGGTCCAGTCGTCGTCTACATGGCATTACGGACAGGACCAATATCAGGCTCAGTGTTCCCGCTCAAAGGTATTACCGCTCACCAAAGTAAAAGCGCAATTGCCTTGCAAGCTTCTGGAGGACTCGCTCCAGCGTCAGGCTCCTTTAACAACTCACAAGTTTCTCGCTCCAGCATTAATCAAAAAACTCGTCCTATCTCCAAAAGCCCGAGCATCTACAATTTTGTCAAAAGTAGCCTAATTAGGCTGGGATCGGCTTCAGTCAATGATTTTCCCGTCTCTCCCCGTTGAGCAACTAGAGCCATGCTCTAGGCAATACTTCCTATAGGTAACGAGCAGATGAGCAACCACAAAAACCACTCAAAAAATTAATTTCTGCCTTAGCCCAAAAAGTCGAGGAAAAGGACAAGAATAGGCGTAGTATCTAAGCTGAATCTATGACAGTTCGTTAGTAGAGACTCTTCCATAAAGAGAGTGTCTACTCACACCCATTTTTTACAAAGAGGGGCTACAGTAGATCTGGCAGTTGAAACTGCCATTTTCCCAAGAGGTCCCAATCCGATGGATGGGAAGGAAACTATGAGACAGCGTCTCACGACCATTGCGATTTTATTTGGACTGGTAAGCCTACCAGTCGCTGTAACAACCCTAGCGGAACAGTTTGAAGAATATAATCGGCTCCCTGTAATCGCGCTAATGACATCTCCAGCGATCGCTGCTTTAGCCTTTGGCCAACATAAGAATCACCAAAAAGCATAGAGAGTTCAGGCAAGGTTCAACTAAGTAGATTGAATATCTACTTTCAAAACTCAACTACTTTGTTGCATAGCTAACATTTTTATCAACAAAGTAGTTGATTTGCTCATTATTTTGATGGTGCTGGGCAATTAAATTGTTGATTCCATAAGTTGCATGAATACCTCTTCAGAAAGAGGTCACTAAAATGTTCCATTGATTAACTTCGATGGAATAAGTTGTGGCATTGAAAAGTACCTGGGTTGCGGTGAGCTTAATGTCCTGGATATGTGAATTAGCTGTGATCTCCCTAAGGGGCTCATCCAAGACTCTTGTTTCACCAATTTGATTAGGAAAACGAGTGCTGGCGCTGTAGACGGCTCCACACAGCCTGAGCCAGGTGCTTATCCGTGGAACGCCTCAGCTTGATGCTGGCTTCATTATTCCGGGGCTTTTTTCTAAGCCAATTATCAGAACCTGGGTCAGTTCTGCATATCTGCCAGGAATTGAGCCTATACCAGTAGTAGACAAGGACAGACGAGAGTCTTGCTGACCTTCTATCTTTTAATTGAGGACAGACCGATGCGCCAAAGCCTGATTACCTTAGGATTCTTCCTCGGGATTCTAAGTTTGCCAATCGTGGTCACAATCTGTGGTGAAAGTGTTGCCCAGGCGTACCGCATCCAGGACAAGAATGATGATGCACCTGCCATTGTGATGGGGCCTGTGTTTATTGAGGCATCAGCGAAGTAACAGGTCTGCTAAATATCACGGCGGCTAAGGCTTCCAGAGTTTAACGGGAGCTCCCAAGGCAATCAGGCCTCCTTGGAGCACTCGGGTTGTAATTCCCCCATGGCCCCGCATGGCGTTGTAGCCACCGGGACCCAGCAGGTCTTCCATGCGCGAACAGGGATGGCATAAGCCAGTGCATTCCAACAATGCCTCGCCAATGGTGAATTTCTGCTTCTTCAGGGCCAGTAAGTTAATTCCTGAGACTGCAATATTGCGACGAACGAGGGCAGGCTCTAAGCGCTCCCTCACCAGTATTGAAGCGATCGCAGCCAAATGCTCGCTTTGGATCAAAGTCACTTGGCGCTTACCACCTCGACTGGCATAGCGATCGCCCTCCAGCCCAACATCCTGCTCCGCCCAAACCGTTTCAAGGGAAAGCAGCGTTTCATACTTCGCCGGACGCACACCAATCCAGTCCACGCGGCCCTGCTGGGGCAGAGTATCAAACAGGTCTTGGAGAGATTGGGCCACGGTGTCAGACTTAAATAGAGACCCTAAGTTTATCGATAAGATGGGGGTATTGCTTCGCCCCGCTTCTTCCAGGGATCAGCTAATGGTCATAAGCTCAGCAAAGCCCATCAAGCCGCAATCGATTCCGCCCCTTGAAAATGGCGATCGCCTCAGCCGTGCCGAATTTGAACGGCGCTATGCGGCCATGCCTCACCTCAAGAAAGCAGAATTAATCGAAGGAGTTGTCTACATGGCTGCTGCAACCAGAGCCAAACAGCATGGTCACCCCCATGCTCTTGTAATGGCCTGGCTCGGTACTTATCATGCAGCAACACCTGGTACTGATTTTGCGGATAACACCACAGTTCTGCTGGACCTAGATAATGAGCCTCAGCCGGATGCACTCCTGCGCTGGGAAGCCGGCAACTCCTGCATCACGGAGCAGGATTATATAGAAGGCCCCCCGGAGCTGATTGTTGAAATTTCGGGCAGCAGCGTCTCCTATGACATGAACGACAAGCTCCAGGCCTATCGCCGCAATGGCGTTCAAGAATATATGGTCTGGCAAATCTATGAAGACGAGATTGTTTGGTACCAGCTCGTTGAAGGGCAGTATGTTGAATTAACCGCAAATGCTTCGGGTCTGTTAGAAAGCCAGATCTTTCCTGGACTCAAGCTAGATGTCGAAGCGATGAAGAACCGTGACCTCGCGACAGTATTAGCCAAGCTACAGGCTTAGGTGCTGCTACAAGTCCCTAAGTAGAAACGCTCACTGCGCAGGTGCGCACTCCCGAAAACTGAAACAAACCCCGCCGAAACATTGCGAAGGATGGACTGCTGTAACGCTAGTCAACGATTCACCGTGATCCCCCACCGAGATTAGCCGGGGTTGGGACAATCAAAGGCGATAACAAATCCTGTTAGAGCTGGAGAGCGCACGATATGAAATTGGCTTACTGGATGTATGCAGGCCCCGCCCACATCGGCACCCTGCGTGTAGCAAGCTCCTTCAAAAACGTCCATGCCATCATGCATGCGCCCCTGGGCGATGACTACTTTAATGTCATGCGCTCCATGCTCTCGCGGGAACGGGACTTCACCCCCGTTACCACCAGCGTTGTCGATCGCAATGTCCTGGCTCGCGGTTCCCAAGAGAAGGTGGTGGACAACATCACCCGCAAGGACGGTGAAGAGCACCCCGACTTGATTATGCTGACGCCCACTTGTACCTCCAGCATTTTGCAAGAGGACCTCAACAACTTCGTGGAGCGGGCGCAAATGGATGCCCAGGCCGATGTGATGTTGGCTGACGTCAACCACTATCGCTACAACGAACTGGAAGCTGCCGATCGCACCCTGGCCCAGGTCGTCCGCTACTACATCCAGAAAGCCCGTAAAAACGGCGATCTGAATACAGAAAAGACCGAAAAGCCTTCGGTCAATATCATTGGCATCTCCACCCTGGGCTTCCACAACAACCATGACTGCACCGAGCTGAAGCGCTTGATGGCGGACCTGGGCATTGAAGTCAACATCGTCATGCCCGACGGGGCTGAGGTGGGCGAGATCAAGAACATGTCCCGTGCTTGGTTCAACCTGGTGCCCTACCGCGAGCTGGGCATGCAAGCTGCCAAGTATCTCGAAGAAGAGTTTGGCACGCCCTGCGTTGACATCACTCCCATGGGCATTGTCGAGACTGCCCGCTGCATCCGTGCCATCCAGCGCGTGCTGAATGATAACGGCCATGCTGCCAACTTCGAGGAGTACATCGACAACCAGACTCGCCATGTCTCCCAGGCCGCTTGGTTCTCTCGCTCCATTGACTGCCAGAACTTGACCGGCAAGCGGGCCGTGGTCTTTGGCGACAATACCCATGCTGCTGCCATTACGAAAGTGCTGGCACGGGAAATGGGCATCAAGGTCGTCATGGCAGGCACCTACTGCAAGTACGACCAAGAGTGGTTCCGCAATGAAGTCAGCGAGTACTGCGATGAGGTGCTGGTGAGCGAGGACAATGCGGAGATTGCTAACGCGATCGCCCGTCTAGAGCCTGCCGCCATCTTCGGCACTCAAATGGAACGCCATGTGGGCAAGCGTTTGGACATTCCTTGTGGTGTCATCGCAGCCCCTATTCATATCCAGAACTTCCCCGTGGGTTACCGACCCTATGTGGGTTACGAAGGGGCAAACCAGCTGGTGGACTTGATCTACAACTCCTTCACTCTGGGCATGGAAGATCACTTGCTAGAGATCTTTGGTGGCCATGACACTAAGGAAGTCATCACTAAGGAAATGGCGACGGAGAGTGATCTTACTTGGAGCAAGGATGGCCGCACGGAACTCCAGCGCGTGCCCGGCTTTGTGCGAGGCAAGGTGAAGCGCAATACCGAGAAATATGCGCGGAGTCAGGGACTCGACACAATTACGGCGGAAGTCATGTACGCAGCGAAAGAGGCTGTAGGCGCTTAGATACGCTGCCTTAGAATAGACCGCAACCTTCTATCTGCCCTGCTTTGAGCCATCGAAGCAGGGCTTCTTACGTAAAGATACTAGTCTTCTAGAGATACTCCTGATACAGCAACTCCTAGGGCGATATGTGTAAAAATGCCCTATGTGGTTGTGGGGTTTCGAGGGAACGATGGCAGCAGATATCACGATAGTTGCAGCAGGTATGGTGGCAGCCGCCCAGCCGGGCATGGCTACCGCAGCACCAACGCCTCCGCCCCTGCCGGATCAGCCAGTCGCCTTAGAGCAAGCCGAGACGCCAACTCCTATTGCTGCGGAACCGCTGAGTTCCCCTGAGCCCCAGCTAGAATTACCCACCATCGCTTCGGCTACAGCGCCAGACTTCAGTATTGGGAGCGAATACCCCAGTAGTCCATCGGCTCAGAGCCTGGCTGAGGTTGAGGCCGTTGAAGCTCAATTTATTAATCAACAGTTGGGTCAGGCTTCTATCCCTCTGCCAGTTGCCCCGTCTGCCACAATTACTCCTGTCGAGTTGCCGATAGCGACTCCAGCTGCTGCGATCGCGCAGGAAGCGTCCAGCGGAATCCCAACGCCGCCTCCCATCCCTCAGCCAGTTCTGGAGTACAGAACATCACCTTTAGAGCAAACGTTCGTCTACGAAGAACTCGCAGCAGTAGAAACCGAGATTGCAAGGGAGTCAGTGGGTGCCGAGTGGTCTTCTCCAAGTCAAACTGAAGCCACCTCGACTGCTACAGCAAGCACTGTTGGCAATCAAGAAACCCAACGCCTCCAACAACAGGCCAGCGGAATCACCCACAAGATTCCAGTCCCTGAAGCCATTGCCCTAGATAGCAACAACGATGGCATCGCTAGTGCAACCACCGATCCCACAACAACCGCTAGTCCACTTGCATTCGAACGCGACCAGCAAGAACGCCCTCTTGAGCGCTTTAAAGCTCGACTCCTTCGCAATCAAGCTCAACGACCTGTTGTTTCGACAGAGACACTCAGCCAATCACCTGAGATTGCAACGGCTGCTTCCCAACGCAACATCAGTCCAGAGCGACAGATCCTGGCCCAGGTCATGATAGATAGTGCGGAAGCTCAGTTTCTGGAGACTAGTGGCTTAGGCAATACCTCTACAGCAGAAGCTTCCCCTAGGCTGAATGCCCAGGGCAGCGGTCCCGTTGTCAAAGACGAAATTGTGCAAGACGACATTGGCCAAGTCACCAGCGTCTCTCAGCTTCGAGATGTGCAACCAACTGACTGGGCCTACCAAGCAACGCAATCCTTAGTCGAACGCTATGGCTGTACAGCGGGCTATCCCGACGGCAGCTTTCGCGGGAATCGTGCCCTGTCTCGCTATGAATTTGCAGCAGGGCTAAATGCCTGCCTTGACCGGGTCACGGAGCTACTGCCCATTGCTGGTGCTGAGGGTGGCTTTGCAGCCCGCGAAGACTTAGCTGTTGCTCAACAGTTGGCGGAGCAATTCCAGACGGAGCTGGAGCAGGTGCGTAATAGCGTCACCAGCTTAGAGCAGCGCCAAGCTGACCTCGAAGCCCAGCAGTTCTCCACCACCACAAAGCTCTACGGCCAAAGCATCTTTGCGCTGCGGGGCAGCAACAATAACGATGTTGACCTGTTCCCCGTTGATGGCAACCCCGAACGTAGCGGCGCAGGCGAAGTCACCCTGGGCGGTAGCACTGAGCTAACCCTGGCAACCTCCTTTCAGGGCAATGACCTATTGCTGACTACCTTGCAGGCGGGCAATATTGCCTCATCCGCCTCAACTCAGTTCACCAATATGGGACGGCTGGCGTACGAGAACGACACTGATAATCAACTGGTCCTCAGCGACCTCTCCTATCGTTTTGCCGCAACCCCCAGCCTAGGCGTGATTGTAGGTAGCCACGGCGTCAATCCGACGAATACGTTCCGGGGCATTAGCCCGCTGGAAGGTAGTGGCGATGGTGCCATTTCTCGTTTGGGGCAACGCAATCCCATCTTGGAGCTGGGCAGCGGCAGAGGAGGGGCTGGCTTTGACTGGCAGGTCGCTCGCAATGTCAGCGTCCAAGGCGTTTATAGCGCGACCTCTCCCAACCAAGCTGGCAATAATGTGGGCCTGTTTAATGGAGGTTATGTGGCTGGGGGGCAAGTCTCTGCAGGCTTGGGACGCAGCGCGGACCTTGGCGTTCACTACCTCCATTCCTACAGCCCCAGCGGCTCATTGGGCACCGGAATTGGTGATGCCCAGGTGATTTCTCCCTTTGCAACCGAGGCAAGCAGCTTCCGTACCCATGCGGTGGGAGCGACCGCAGCATGGCGACCAACGCGCCATCTAACTGTGGGGGGCTGGGGGGGCTGGACGAGCTCCAGACCAACCAGCCTTTCAGGGACTGTTCAAACAACGAATTGGATGGGGTTTGCCCAGGTTAACGACTTGTTCCAGCGGGGCAATGCCTTGGGTCTGTTACTGGGACAGCCGCCGAAGATTACGTCGAGCAATTTGCCCGTAGGTTTCAATTTCCCAGAGTTCAGCGATGGTGGTGGGCGCGGCGGGCGGCGGGACACGGCGCTGCATTTGGAGGCGTTTTACCGGGCGCAGTTGAATGATCACATCAGCGTGACGCCGGGCATTGTCGTGGTGAGGAATCCCAATCACAATGCGGATAACGATACGTTGGTGGTGGGAGGAATGCGGACGACCTTCCGGTTTTAGCGCGCTAAAGTCGTAACGTAGCGGCTTGGGCAGGTTCAGCTCAGCTATCAAGATAGATCAACCTCAAGCAATCCCATCGAGATCAACAGTGGCTAGTACAACTTCAA
>CALECT010000192.1 GCA_937949725.1 uncultured Pseudanabaenaceae cyanobacterium | reverse complement strand
TGGCGGTTGCAGGCTCAACGGCTAATTATTAAGACGGTTGATGATATTGAGAACCGGATGAAGAATCCGGATGCGGATTGATTTTTGGGGGCGGGTTTTGGGTTGATGCGATTGGGGAGCAGGCTTGTTTGGCGGTTTTTGAGCTGAGGGAGCTTGCTTTGCGATCGTTGGGGCTGGGGCTAGGGCGGGTTTTGTTTCGGAATTGGGGTGGATGCGGGGATTGCTGCTAAACCCGCCCTTACGGTGGGGTAGGGCAAAAGTTGCTGCTAAGCCTGCTCCCTGCTGTTGGGGTTGTTAGGTGGGGGGAAATCGCTGCTAAGTCCTCCCAAATGGTTGTGTTGGCAATTTTATTTTTACGGTTATGCACGGTCCTACTGCGATTCTTTTGCTTTCTTGTCCTGATCAATTGGGGTTGGTGGCGAAGCTGGCAAATTTTGTCTTTGCGAATGGTGGCAATATCATCCATGCGGATCACCATCGCGATTTTGAGGCAGGTCTGTTTCTGAGTCGGATTGAGTGGGAGGTGGAGGGCTTTAATCTGCGCCGGGAGATCATCGGCCCGGCCTTTGAGGGGATTGCCAAGCCATTGAATGCGGATTGGCAGGTGCATTTCTCCGACGATCGCCCCCGTGTGGCGATTTGGGTGACGAAGCAGGACCATTGTCTGTTGGATTTGCTGTGGCGGCAGCAGGCGGGGGAGTTGAATGTGGAGATTCCGCTGATTCTGAGTAATCACGAGAAGCTGCGGCCCGTGGCGGAGCAGTTTGGCATTGCTTTTGAGCATGTGCCGATTACGAAGGAGACGAAGCAGGTTCAGGAGGAAAAGCAGCTGGAGTTGCTAGCGCAATACAAAATTGATTTGGTGGTATTGGCGAAGTATATGCAGGTTTTGAGCGATCGCTTCTTAGCTCAGTTTCCCAATGTAATCAACATCCACCATTCATTTTTGCCTGCCTTTGCGGGGGCGAAGCCTTACCATCGGGCCTATGCGCGGGGGGTGAAGTTGATTGGGGCAACGGCCCATTTTGCGACGCCGGATTTGGATGAGGGGCCGATTATTGAGCAGGATGTGAAGCGGGTAACCCATCGGGATGATGTGGATGACCTGATTCGCAAGGGGAAGGATTTGGAGCGGATGGTATTGGCCCAGGCAGTGCGATTGCATATGCAGCGGCGGGTGCTGGCTTATCGAAATCGCACAGTTGTCTTTGCTTAAGTACAGCTGAGAGTAGCAGATTGGAACTTTTGGAAAGCAATCTTCGAGTAGAGGAATGCTCTTATTCCAGTCGTCTTTAGGACTGTAACCACTGGCCTTTCTCCTTAAATTTTCTCAGGAAAAATTCAGTTTACCCTTCGTTTTTTAAGCTAGAACTAAGGTAGGTTGAGTAATCAGCCTTTTCATATCAAAAGAGAGACTTTTTGTCTACTCTATTGCTCCTCGTGTTTTCAATATTCGTGTGGCTATGACTATTACCTGCAAATCAGTTTCTCGCTTCCTTGCTATGACAGGCTTAGGCTTAGGTAGCTTAGTCCTTGCTTTCCCCAGTAATGCTGAAACAGCACCCCAAGTGGAGGTCATTGCTCAAGCAAGCAGCGCCCCTTCGATCGCGGCGATCGCAAGCTCTAGTAACTCTTTCGATGTGTTGACGGCTTTGATCAACCATGCGGGATGGACGGGTGCTTTTGATAGCCCCAACAAGTCTTTCACGGTCTTTGCTCCCACGGATGATGCCTTTGGTCGCCTGCCCAAGGGAACGATTGAGCAGCTGTTCAAGCCAGAGTCAAAAGAGATGCTTTACGATATTTTGGCGTATCACGTGATCGGCGGTAGCGTTACTTCTGGCTCGCTCACAAATGGTCCCGTGAAGACTAAGAATGGTCTTCCCTTGGAGATTAGCCTAGGACAAGGCGTACGAATCAACAGCGCAAATGTCTCCCAGGCTGATATCAATGCGAGCAATGGCACCATTCACGTGATTGACCAAGTTTTAATTCCTAACCGTTAAGTCTTTAGGATCAAAGCTGCTAATAAAATCGGAACGACAAGCCAAATAGGTCTTGTCGTTCCGATTTTTTGTTCAATAAGCCAGGGGGATGATCTAAATGACGTTGCTGAAACATACAAGAGCAAGACTTTTGGCCAATCATTACGCTTAGGTGATCAGAGATCGCTTCTTGGCTCAGTTCTCCAATGTGGTTAATGTCCACCCATTCGTTCTTGTCTACCTTTGCGGGGGCGAAGCCTTACCATCAGGACTATGCATGGGGAGTGAAGCTGATTGGGGCAACGGTGCATTTTGCGATGCCGGATTTGGATGAGAGGGCGATTATTGAGCAGGATTTGGCGGGTGACCCATCGGGATGACGCGGATGACCTGATTCGGAAGGGGAAGGATTTGGAGCAGATGGTGTTGGCCCAGGCGGTTCGGTTGCATATGCAGCGGCGGGTGTTGGCCTACCGTAATCGCACTGTTGTGTTCGCGGGCACTGGCCTAGAGAGTAGGGATAAAGGGAAAGCTAGATGGAGTATAGCTCTGAGGTTCTAGGCCATGCATTGTCCCCGATGTGAAAGTGAGTCCCTTTGGAAGAATGGTAAACGTCAACTCTCCAGTGGCCAGGTGGTGCAGTATTACCATTGCAAAAATTGCCACAAGCGATTTAGCGAGCGAGCCGGTACCCCGATGCATCGCATCAAGGTCTCAACCGAGAAAGTCGCCACAGTGCTGAGGTCGCGCAGCGAGGGATTAGGACTCAGAGCTGCCGGTCGAGTCAGCGGTAGCTCCCACAGCAGTGTTGCTCGCTGGGAAGCTCGTCTGGCCAACCATCAAGAGAATTGGTCACCCACTCCGTCCCCCGAGAGCGAAGTGACTCTAGAGGGAGATGAGTTGTATACCAAAGTTGGTAAGAATAAACCGGCCCATGAGAGTGAAGGCTGAACAGCTATTTTCCTCGAACGAGTCAGTCGATATTGGGTGAGCGCCGCTAGTGGAAAGCGAGATTCAGAGCTGTTTGAACGTATTGTGAGCCAGACCTGGGACTGGGCGAAAGACTGTGAGTGGATTCGTTGGTTTACCGATGGTGAACGTCGCTATGGCAAAGTGTTGTGGGAGTTGGCTTCGGTCTGGCTTAGGGCGGGGGAGTTACCCGCTATTTATCACTGGCGTAAGGTGTGGCGAGAAGGCTTAGAAGTCGCCATGAAGGTGAAAGGCTCTCAGGGTCGGCCTCGACGAGAATGGCTCAAACAGGAGCATCCTTGGACAGCCATCAGTGCCGAGTCCGAGGTTCATGCCAATCATTGCGAGGCCCAGAATGCTGCAATCCGGCGTCGATGTAGTGCCTTTCGACGACGACAAAATCTCTATGCCAAAACTGTGGATGGATTAGAGCGGGCTGTTGCTGTGCAACGCTTGCTCCACAATTGGGTTCGTCCTCATTGGTCTTCCAACCTCACCCCCGCAACCGTGCTCGGATTCATTGCACGGCCATTGACTCTTGAGGAAATGCTGCTCTCAAGGGGCTTTCACTTCCTACCTACTTAGTAGGCCAGTGCCTGTTCGCGTAAGTACCATTCAGTTCAACGCACTAGTTGAAAACAAAGAGGCTAAACTGTTTAAACGCTTCTTCCTACCTCTCACCAATGGCATTGTTGCTTCAAGAAATCAGTTCTAACATCAAATTTATTTCATTTATCTCTGTTACTGGTATTTATAACTCGACTTTAGCCATTTCAGAATGATGAGGCCAACAGAGCCATCAACTGTTGGCCTTGGGGGCTGTCGAAAAAGTCAGGATTAGTTTGATGGAAGGAGCGGGCGAAATAGGGATGTGCTTGCCAGAGGTGAGTTCGGACCTGTTCGAGTAAGTCACTGAAGGTCAAGTTTGTTTTGGCATACCAAGCTGTTTTTCTAGGCATCCATAGCTGTGATTTCTGGAGTTGCTGGGAGATCAGACAAGTAATCGAGAACAAGGCGAGTATGACCGGTGTGGTGCGCTGGGTCGCTTTCTTAGACCAGTGGCGTTGGGTTTGGAATCCAAGATGGGCTCTGACTTCTTCAAAGGTGACTTCGAGAGACCAACGAGAGACGAAGGTTTCAACAATAAATGAAGGAGAAAGACTCAGGTCAGTGGAGAACAAAGCAGCGGGCGGTTGTTGACTTTTGGGGTCGATTACAATCACCCAACGCAATGGCATGGGGGGATGACCATCGACGTACCACAAAGCTGTGCCGGTATAGAGATGGCGAACCACAGTGGTGTTGCCATACCAACGGAGCGAAGCAACGATAGGGTCATGAAGAGCGGTGGGGTTGAGGCCAGGCAACAAAGAGGAAAAAGCGAGAGTCGGATGCTGCTGTTGAATTTGCTCAAGACGTTGCCTCAAGCTAGGTAAGCGGAATCCTTTACGCTGGATGCGACCTCGCCGATGGGGATTATGGCAAGGCGCGAAGTCATAGAGTTTGGCATCCCAACGAATGCGACTGATCAAGCGAACACCTTGACGGCGACAAGCCCAGCCAAACTTAGGACCGCCATAGCCACCATCCGCGACACAAATCCAAGAGCATTGCAGCCAGCGACTCACCTGGGAGACCATTTGGATTGCCCAGTCCACGGTGGTTTTATGATGAATTCCGGCTTCCTGGTTGGAGGCTTTTGAGGGCGCTAGCACGGTGAAAAAGGGCATCGCCCAGGGTCGCTTGCTCCAAGGCAATGGAACGATGACCTGCATGACGACCCACTTGAGGCCGCTGCATTTGACGGAGTATTTGGCGGTTGAACGGACGGCATCCCGATAAATGCCTCGCCCCCAAATTCGTCGCCCCCAGCGGCGTTCGAGGGTGTCATCCAAACCGATGACGATGGGAAGGTGACCCACAAAAACGCAGAGCAACAGGCTTAGGAGCTTCTGGGCGGCTTGTCGAGCGCTCCAGTTTGTCCGACTCAGCAAGCGATGATAGTTGATGTAGTGCGGCTCATCAGATAGCCCCATCATCTGTAATACCCGGCTGACGGTTCGTTTCCCTCGACACAACAAGCTCCCGACCAGTAGCAATTGAGCTTTCTCCCAACTGCGGACTTGCATGAATAAGTCCGCAAAATTGTGCAGAACTGAATCAACTTCAGGGGCCAGAGTGAGAAGGTCCATCACGGTGAGTGGAGCTGTAGCTACTTCAGTGGTTCGAAAGCTCCATTCTCTGCCAGACAGGCCTCACTCCCACCGCTCGCTCCTCTTATTGGCTAAAGTCGAGTATAAGACACTTACAGCAAAATAAAGATGGGCATATCACAAGTTGTGATAGGAGAAAATTTTTCTTTGAATTTATGAAGACCCAGAGTTTCAGACCCCCCCCTCGAAAGGTATCTAAACTCCAAGCTTAGTAATTGCGTCATAAGCATTCTATGCAAATATTCAGAACTACCTTTAGGCAAGTCGCTATAGGAAACAATAGCTCCATACAAGCCAACAGAAAAAGTATCGAGGACTTCGACGCAGAAAAAACCAATAGGCTCTGGCGAACCTTTTGCCAACACTACATACCTCAGGAATTGCTTTTCGTACTGAAGGCTGTACTCTTGTTCAGAGTAAAGTAGATTATGGTAAGCCAAACTTTGCTGGGTATCAACCCCGAAGCGATTTGATATTAGAGCTCTACAAGGAGCAAGGTCGCTAGGTGAATACTCTCTAAATACAACTTCACCCTTTGCAGAGACATGGTGCCGCTGGAAATGTCTAACTTTTTCCCAATATTTCTTAAAGTGTTCGCTAGTAGATTGGAAAGCAGCAATACGGCTTGCGTTGTCTAAAGATGATGAACTGGAGCCAAGTGATGCACTATCCTCTTTTTCAAGCAGTGCTATTTTTCTCTTTGCCATTTGCGGAGACAAAGTTGACACCCTCAAGTCGTATATCATCTCGGGATAAGTGTCATCATCTTCTAGTGCTGACTTATCCCAGTAATAGCAGGATTTACGAATAGGAACAATAAGCTTCTTTTCGTATATTTTATTTAGTGAGTTTACTTGATCAGGAAAAATCTTTTTTATAAAAACTGGTCGTTGAGAAATTTCCTTAAGTTTATCTAGAATCAGAATAACTTTATGATTCAAGCAGCCCAAAGGCCTCACCAATACGTAATGTAAACACCCGTGTCGAAGATAGCAGCCAACAGATAACAAGAAATCACCTTCATGTACTTTTAGCCCTAAACCAAATCCTCGGCACGCTTGAGTCACATAAAGCCAGCTATTTGAATAAATGGCTATTTTGTCTCTTCGGCTGTTGTAGTCTTTTGAGAAGAATTTCTTATATAATTCAACATCCCTTCTTGAGATCAACGAAGAGTGCTCTATGCTTCTCAACATAGACTTTTGCAAGAATTGCTTTTCTGCATCTAAATTTTCACGAAATTCTCTTCTCTGAGGAAGCTTCATCAAACAAATAGTTACTACACTTTATCAAAGCTGGAGTTAGCGCATTACTTAAGACAAGATCTTAAGGAAAGAGGGTTGGGTTTTAGAAAGCATAGGGCTAAGTAAAATAATGTTGCAAAACTTTGTCTCTCCGAGGAGAACAATGCAGATGTTCACCATGGTTTTGGGGCATTAAAATAGGTATCAAACTCCTGCAGATCTACTCACGATTTGCATGTTATACCGAGGATAGTCAACACTTTGTGGCTGCTGACTTTTATGCCATTAAAGAGGCAAAATCTCTATTATTAATTCTTGGGGTTGATTGATTGGTGCAAGACATGCTCTACATATTCTTCAGCCAGTTGAGACTTTGACTTTAAACGAATAGCTGTGTCTTTAAACCTCTCGATATCATCTTTTCTCCACGAAACAAATGAGCTAGTTATATTATTCCCAGATGCATCTTGGATAGACCACCCACAAAGTCTTTCAGTCACAAACCAACTCTTAGATGAAATATCATAAAAACCATTCACTTTGCTTAAGGCTATATCTTTAGAGATGACAAATGCAGGAATTCCCGCATCAATATGACGCTTTAAAATCTTCACAAGCTCACCCTTGTCTGGATGCTCTTGCTCTTTATTCACAATAAAAACTCTCTGTATCTTGGCTCGATGATTGCCTATAAACTCTTCATTGCATTTGAAGTATTCTATTCCCTCAGGCCCTTTCCACCAAGTAATATCTTCATTATTAACAGCCCATATATCACTATTAACCTCTTGACTTGCAAGCTCTTGTTTCATAATCATCATACGCCGTACTTCGTTGACGTTGACTTCCTGAGTATCTGCTTGCTTTGCAAAATCTCTCGCAACTGACTCAAGTACCATCTTTTTTGTTTCTTCAAAAATAGAATTCTTGGTACTATCTCCTATTAACCTGAAGTAGCTATTACTAATAGTCTCAAGGTTCGAATACAAAGTATTGTCACTGTACACTCTCTTGTCAAAAGCCATGTCTGCTTCTATAGCTTTGCGGTATGCTTTTGACTCCTTCATGTATTCCTCTGCCATCTTCTTATTCCTATCAGAAGCAGACTTCACTTGATCTATAACAGTCACCAAAAAACCGTAGAGTCCTAATAAGATTGAACCAATAATTTGGGTGTCTGTCTGTTCAGAAATAAAAGGGATCAAGATTGCCCCAACACCTGCAAGTGCAACACTCAGAACAATCGCGAGGGTGTAATGCATCTAAACCTAAATTATATAAAGTCTCGAAAAGCTAGTGTACAACGATTCTATTATTGATAGTGCTATGCACCTTTCATTGCTTGTTTTTTCTCCTTTTGGAGGTCGCGGGAGCCTGCTGCGGCTAGCTCGGCATCCATAAGGGTGCGACCTGTAGCGGCGAGGTAGACGTCGTCAAGGCTGGGCCGGGATTGAGCGATGCCGAAGGTGGGTAAGCCTGCATCCTTTAAGGCTTGCTGTACTGCTGAAAGGGAATCGCTGTTGGGCGAAACAACGAGGTTGAGTGAATTACCCTGGGCTTCGTTTAGAATGACGTCCTGTACCACAGGCAGTTGCTGGAGCAAGTCTTTGGCCTTGGTGGCTTCATCATCCGCTGTAAATTCGCGAATGCGTAGGGTGATGCGATCGCCCCCTAATCGATCCTTCAGCTCCGAAGGCGTCCCCGTGGCAATCACACGGCCCTGGTCAATAATCGCCACGCGATCGGCCAAGGCATCAATTTCTTCCAAATAGTGACTGGTAATGAGCACCGTAATGCCCTGTGCCTTGAGCTCGCGCAGGAAATTCCAAATGACCGTGCGGCTTTCAATATCCAAGCCCACCGTCGGCTCATCCATCACCAAAACGCTGGGCTGATGCAGCAGACCCGCTGCCAGATCAAGACGCTTGCGGATGCCGCCAGAGTAGCCGCCCGTCTTTTTGTCCGCCCAGTCGCCGATGCCCATGAGGTCGATAACTTCGTTGACGCGATCGCCAATGACTTTTCGGGGCAAGTGATACAGCGCTGCTTGAAGCTTCAACAGCTCCCGCCCCGTCAAAACCTTATCCAGTGCCACTTCCTGAGCAATGTAACCCAACTGTCGACGAGCCTTGCGGGGATTGGCGACCACATCAATGCCCTGAATTTCCAGCTTGCCGTTATCTGGCGTACTCAGGGTGCAGAGACAACGAAGTGCGGTCGTCTTGCCTGCACCATTGGGGCCAAGCAGTCCAAAAATCTCGCCAGTCTCGACTTGGAGGGAAATGTCTTTGACGGCCTCGACGCTGCCATAGGACTTTTGGAGGGTTTCGATCAGGACTGCGGGGGCCATGGGCGGGAGAAGTGAATGCTGTTGAGCGCTGCTCCCATTGTAGAGCGGGATTGAGACGGGGAGTGGTCGGAAAGTTGAAGCGATCGCTAAATATTCCCACTCCCCTCAGCCCAGCTCCCTCTATCAAGCAATGCCTTAACTCACAAGCTTGCCATCCGCATCCAGCAGCAGCTCGCCATCTTCCTTAGCAAAAGGACCTGTGGGCCAGTTCTCTAGCAACTCAAAAACCTTCTCGCTGGGGCGGCAAAGCTTGACCCCCTTGGCGGTACAAACAATGGGGCGATTGACCAAGACAGGATGCTCCAGCATGGCGGCCAGAATCGTTTCATCGCTAACGTTGGGTTCCAGGAGTCCCAGCTCTTTCGCGGGGGATTTGGTTTCGCGCAGGGCCTGGCGGGGCGTCAGGTTAGCCGCAGCAAAGAGCGCCAGAAGCTGAGGCTTGGTCCAACCTTCATTCAAATAGTCGATCACAATGGGCTCATAGCCAGCCGCTTCAATGACTCGGAGGACGTTGCGGGAGGTTCCGCAGGCTGGGTTGTGATGGATGACGACCATGGATAATGCCTCTCGTTTCCTGGACGGTGCTGAACAGAATTAGTTTAGCGAGGGGTCGCTCAATTTGAAGGTGTTGAGAAATTAGGTCGCTACCGCACTTGCTCGCTCAGAACCTGACGGGTCGCTGCATCAGCAGCGAACATATGCTCCACCCGCAGCGACGTGGCTGAAATATCTTGTAGCGTTCCAAAGGTTGAAAACATACTGAAAAAGGACAACTCACCATGCTGGGTGAGATACCGGGTCGTCATCACAGGCTCAGCGGAGGACAACGGATGGGTCGGTAAATGGGTTATACCCAGGCGATCGCACAGGAGTGACTCAAAAGCTTCTACCCGAGGCTTCAACTCTGGCTGTACCGAAACATCCCTACGCAAACGCATCAGAAAGGTCGAGCCCACTTCCTCCAAATTGAGAATTGCCTTTGTGAATCCCTCAGGATGAACCAATAGATCTAATAAATTGATCGAGCCTTCCTCAGCCAAAGTCATGGCTCCAGGCATCAAAGTCTCCGCCAGCCACAACCCACCTCGATTCAACTGCACCAAATTCCAATGGGCATCAATCACCAAAGCTGGCATGGGATCATGAGTCGCCAACAATTGCTGTAACGCCTGTTGAGCTTGCTCCAACGCTGCTTCATCCAAGGTGGATATGCCATAGTCCGGTGCATAGCCTGCCTGGAGCATCGCTTCATTGCGAAGGATTGCAGGAGCATTCAGCTCGACGAGCCAATGGGTCAGCAGTTCGTGACTGGGCTTAGCGCGATCGCTCTCAACAAAACTCACATGACGTTGGGACACCCCTAATCTCAGCGAAAGTTCTAATTGACTCAACCCAAGCGCTTTTCGTAGCTGGCGCAGCGTGGCAGACAAAGATGAATCTGAGATGGACATGACCAAAATTTGCCATGGCGAGACAGGCCAGGGCAGAAGCATTTCTATTACCTCGGAGGTAATTGCCCCCACAGCCCAGGCGCTAAATACTGAACCTATCACTAACGGAAAGGTTCATCCATGCAACGCAGCCTAATTGCGATTATTCTCCTACCCTTCGGAATTTTGACGACCCTGGCGCTGTGGCAGTACGGCTACTGGGGCATTCTCGCACCTCACTTCCAGAGCACGGCCGAGGCGCAAGTCTTAGCAGATTTAGTCATTGCTTTGAGCCTGGTGTTGGTGTGGCTGTGGAAAGATGCTCAAGCAACAGGTCGTAATCCATGGCCTTGGGTGATTGCCACGTTGACCATGGGGTCCTTTGGTCCTCTGATTTACATCCTCACGCGTCGCTCAGATGCGACTACAGCCTCTCCACTCTCCACGGATGCAGGATAAGTCGCTGTAAATAGTTGCTCTAACGCCTTGGGGGTGAGACTTCTAAGCCAAGCCCGCATTTGCCAAAGCACTTGGAAGCAGGTCACAGCAAAAGTTCTTCGATTGTCCCAAGACCAGTTTGACCAGGCCAGCGTTTGGGTCATGCGGTTCAGGGTTCCGAACAGGCTGCTGCGATCGCGGTGATAACGAACCCTACCCCCAGAACTGCGTAGCAGCATCCAGCCTGTCTGCATCACCGAAGCTTCAGGATAGGCCCAGCAGCCAAAGCCCCAGAACTTCGTCATGTGATTGACCTCATCAATCAGGAGCTCCTGCAACACCTGCTGCAATGCCCCCGTCGTATGGGCCATCAGCCACAGATAGAGGCAAGTGGCACCATACTCCGTTGCTACCCGATGCACGCCATGGCGATAGAGTGCAGCCCTAGGATCACTAACGGGTTGGAAAGGCCGGGCTTGGTGGGGCACTGGCACCGGCTTCTCTCCGGTTAACTGGTTGTAGATGCGACTCAGTGCAGGTGTATGCTGCCGCTCTTCTTTTTCCCAAAGGCCTGGCTCTTGAAGGCTGTCATCTGGCGCAATGCTGCCACCGACAAATTTGGCCATGGGTGGATGTATCGCTTCTAGGTATTGGCGGCTGGCCTGGGTGTAGTCCCGAATGGGGGCTTCGGTGTTGATGGCCCCGAGGAGAATTTTGAGGAAGACCTCCAGCTCAATGCCGACGACTTGGGTCGGGCTGATGTCCTGCCAATCAATCTTTTGCCAGGGGCGGACTTGGGGATGGTCGAATTGCTGGGGGAGATCGGCGAGGCGATCGCTCAAATGCTCCAGGCTCAAGTAGCGCTGGGTGAGGGCTTGGATGCGCTGCGGAACGGCCTTCGTTTCAATATTCGGCTGCCAGTTCCCCGCTAAATCAAAACTTGAAGCGGACTGGTGTAAGGCTTGGGTCATCGTCCGTCACTAGTGGAATGTTGTTCGTTATCCACAATCTAGTGAGCGGGGTTGGCGATCGTCAGTCGGGCAAGGTCGGCTCTTCGAATAGGTCTGTGAGTCAGAAAAAGTCGGATACTGCGTGACTCATCAGCCTGACATCCAAGGTCAAAAATGGAGCCAAACCAAGGCTTGACTCCAACTGCCCAACCGCGTTCAACCTTGGAGCTTACTTCGCTTGACGTTTTTTACGGACCAAAGAAGCGCCAAAGCCAATCAAACCCGGTAGGAGCGCAGGGGTCGGTACTGCTGTGGCAGCGACAGTATTAGGAGAAGGGGTAACAACCGCAGGATTAGGAACAATGGCTGCGATCGTAGGGGTAAGAGAAATCGCAGAGGCATCACCAAACGTGAAATTATCTGCGGCCCAACGTTCCGTTCGACCTGTGCCATTCACATCGTCATCTCCCAAGACAAAGGCGATCGCATCAAAGAATTGAGTGGAATCTTCAGCGACAAAACCGATAAAATGGGAAACATCGTTGCCATCGTCACTCCATTCAATCACCTGACTCAAGTCAGCTAGAAGGGAGCCGTTCCGGTAAATGCGAAGCTCACCCAACCTTCCATCAGCAGAACTTTCAAAATCGTGGAGATCCAGGCCAAAGTGCCCCACAGAGCGATTAAATTGAAAGACCGCTGCATTGCGAGTCGAGCTGGCACCGCTATCGCTGTCAACGCCCCAGCTACCAGTCCCCGTTGCACCACTTTGACTGGCTGGAGATTCAACATTTAAGTTATCCAGCTCATCGATATCTCCACCGGCACTTCCCGGCGTAATGGTGCCATCAGGAGAATCGCTGAAGTCTACGTCGTAGAGGGTATAGCTCAGAGATTGACCGCCCACGGTACCTTTACGGATAACGGATGGTAAGTTCTTCGCAGGCGCAGGATCCGCAGCAAAAGCACCATCGGAGTCAATCACAGTGGAGCTAACGTTGCTGGTGAAACGGCCATTGAAGTCAGCGCGATCGTAGACCAAGGAAAGAGCGTGGGCATCGGGAGCCGCAATGGCAAAAGGCAGAGCCATGAAAGCTAAAGCCATGTGGCGGGGAGCTAATCTTTCGAACATGGGGGCAAATATTGAGTGGCAACAGGGACACAGATAACCGCCGAGAGAAAGCAATATATCTAGAATTTAGTTAGCCCACCGGACTAATAGATAAATTTATCTATTAACTTACTTCAACCATTTTTTATCTCCAAAAGAATTATTCAAAAACTTTCCGGACAGAAATTACCCTGCTCCCCAGCAGAGCCAGTGACTGGAGAGAAGCCCCAAAAGGCTTGTAGCCTAACCCCTTGAGCTATTTAATCCACTGACGAAGTCGTTGCTCCACCCCATCCAAAGTCTCAGGTCGCTTGGCAAAGGCCCAGCGCACCTCCTCCTGCCCCAGTCCGGGCGTGGCGTAAAAGGCTGAGCCCGGAACCACCGCAATCCCCACAGTCTCCGTTAGATATTTTGTAAAGGCCCAGTCATCGCCCTCGAAGCCAAGCTGGCTGAAATCACTCATCAGATAATAGGCTCCCTCCGGTGGCTGAACGCCGAAGCCCGCTTGCTGGAGCAGTCTGAAAATGCGATCGCGTCTCCCTTCATATTCCCGTCGCTGCTGCTCAAAAAACGCATCCGGCAACCCCAGCGCTGCCACGGCTGCATGCTGCAACGGCGTCGGTGCGCAGATGGTGGTGAAGTCGTGCAGCTTACGCACCGCTTCACTCATGGCGGGGGAGGTGCAGACATAGCCCAGCCGCCAGCCCGTCACCGCGAGGCTTTTGCCCAGGCCACCGATGGTGAGGGTGCGATCGCCCATGCCATCCAAGGTTGCTAGGGGAATGTGGGGCCTGCCATCGAAGGTCAGTCGGTCATAGATTTCATCGGTGATGGCGACGGCATCGAACTTGTGACAGAGGGTGGCGATCGCCCCCAGCTCCTCGCGATCCAGCACACGCCCCGTGGGATTGTGGGGCGTATTCACAATGATGGCTTTGGTTCGGTCTGAAAAAGCGGCGGCCAATTCAGCGGGGTCCAGGCGATAGCTCGGGGGCTTGAGCCGTACAAACACCGGTTTGCCCTGGGCAAAGGTGATGCCCGGCAAGTAATTCTCATGGAGCGGCTCAATCACAATCACCTCATCGCCGGGATTGATGATGCTGAGCAGGGCGAGGACGATGCCTTCGGAAACACCACAGGTGACGGTAATTTGGGTTTCGGGATTGTAGAAATAGTTGTATAGGCGATGGAAGGTTTGGGCGATCGCCTCTCGCAGGGCGGGCAATCCCCAGGTGACGCTGTACTGGTTATGCCCTGCTCGAATCGCTTCGCAGGCGGCTGCCAAGATGGCGGGGTGGGGCTCAAAATCTGGCAGGCCCTGGGCCATATTGATGGCACCATGCTGAATCGCCAGCCGCGTCATGGTGCGAATGGCAGAGGTTTCCAAGCCCGCTAAACGAGAAGCAGTGAAGTCAGTCATGCAAGATCAAATTTGTGCAGTGACCCTATCAGACTTACCGCAAGCAGTCGGCATTCAGCTGTCTATGGCAAACTTGCAACATGGCACTGTGTTTCGTTTGCCGCCCTACATCACAATTCACACCGAAGCAATGTCGATGCAAACTCAGACCATTGCTCAACTACTGCGATAGTCCGAGGCCATTCACAGCATGGGATAGGGGATGAATGTTGCTGTCTGTTTACATCTCTTGCTGCGATTTGTTGCTGAATGATGATCGAACTTAGGTTCAACGCTAACTTGATAGTGAACAACAGGATGGGCTAATGCCTGCCAAGTCTTAAATTCAGTCACGATTTTTTCACTTCAGAGGCCATTGACCTTTTGAATTGAACTATGAGGTGGGTGCTGTTGAACTCGCTAGGCGAGGTTGTTTAAGGACTAGCGATTCGGAGCCAAGATTCAGAATAGATACGTTATCACAGCAGGAGTTTTAGGATCGTGATTAACGAAGAAGAACTCGGAATGCGCCTCTGGTGGACATTTATCTCCTGCCTAATCGTAGCGACTGGCGCCCTTCGGCTATCCCATCGTGACTTGATCTTGAACCCGCAGGTTGGCTCACCATATCCCTCTGGTTTGCAGCATATACTTCAAGGTAAGGACGTTAGCTAGGCAAGCTACCTCGCGAAGGTGGCTCCTTGAGCTTGAAGTTGCGAATTCACAAATACGAGGAATATTCGGTCAGTTTGGTGCAATTTGGCATCATTGATCTGACAAGAGCTGCGATGGGATCTCACGCAGAAAGCGGGTGGCGATCGCAGGCTATGTTGGCTAGGCGATTCGGCTATAGTTGAAGTCAGTGATTTACCGGCTGAACCTGTGTCTGATTCCACCGCTTTGCAACGCACTCCCCTATTCGAAACCATCCAGGCCAGCGGTGCTCGCATGGTGCCTTTTGCAGGCTGGGAAATGCCCGTGCAGTTTACCGGGCTGATCCAAGAGCATGAGGCCGTGCGCAATGGCGTGGGCCTGTTCGATATCTCCCATATGGGCAAGTTCATTGTTACCGGGGCCGATAGCCTGACGGAGCTGCAAAAGCTGATTCCCACGGACATTAGCAACCTGGCTGTGGGTAAAGCTCAATACAGCGTCTTGATGAATGACCAGGGCGGCATCATTGATGACCTAATTATCTATAACCAGGGCGAAAAGGATGGCAAGCTGACCGTTCCCATCATCGTCAACGCTTCGACGATGGAGAAGGACAAGCAGTGGATGTTGGATCACTTCCAAGGGGATGTGCAGCTAGAAGACCTGAGCGCTAGCCATGCCCTCCTGGCCGTGCAAGGCGCTAAGGCAGTGGCATTTCTGCAAGAACTTTGCGATGGCGACTTGGATAGTGTGGGTCGCTTCGGTCACTTAGAGGCCAAGGTCTCTGGCCATGACGCTTTCTTGGCTCGCACGGGCTACACGGGCGAGGATGGCTTTGAGGTGATGGTGCCTGCGGCAGCGGGGATTGAGCTGTGGAATTTGTTTATTGAGAAGGGGGCTGTGCCTTGTGGCCTGGGCGCTCGCGATACGCTGCGCTTAGAGGCCGCGATGGCGCTGTATGGCAATGACATTGATGACACCACTTCTCCCTTGGAAGCGAGCCTGAGCTGGCTGGTGCATTTGGATAAGAAGGGTGAGTTTACGGCGCGGTCAATTTTGGAAGGGCAGAAGCAGGATGGCGTGAAGCGTCGTTTGGTGGGGATTGAGATGGAGGGGCGCAATATTGCTCGCCATGGCTATGCGGTGGTGCAGGATGGCGAGACGGTGGGTGAGGTGACGAGTGGCACTTGGTCGCCGACCTTGGAGAAGGCGATCGCCCTGGCCTACGTCCCCATCGAATTAGCCAAGGTTGGTACTCCCATCGAAGTGCAAATTCGTAAAAAGGTTTGTGCAGGAAAGGTGGTGAAGCGGCCTTTTTATAAGGCAGGCTAAATCGCAATAACCTGAGTTTAGCTTTGCTCAAGCTGCCCTCACCCCAACCCCTCTCCCTAGGGAGAGGGGCTAATCCAAAGCTATGAAAGGCCTTGGTTCTGTGTTTGGTTCCCCTTCTCTCTTAGGAGAAGGGGTTAGGGGATGAGGTTGGCTTTGTTTCTATATTTAGCTCAAATTGAATCATTCAGTTTGATTTTGCTATTGGGGAGACTTTTCCGATTACCCGTCACTCGCTCAAGCCCCTTCTCAACACCATGACTAACTGGCAAGAATACTCCGGTAATTGGCTGTTACTGCCGCCTCGGCCCATGGGCATTGTGCATTTCCTGGGCGGGGCTTTTATTGCGGCGGCTCCCCAGGTAACCTATCGCTTGCTGCTGGAGGCTTTGGCTCAGGCGGGCTATGCGGTGATTGCGACGCCGTTTATTAATACCTTTGACCATGAGGCGATCGCCGAAGAGGTCTGCCGCAAGTTCTCCACAACCCTGGGCCAGCTCCAACGCAATGGAACCTTAGCCGCTGATTTACCGATCTATGGCATTGGCCACAGCATGGGTTGTAAGGTCCATATTTTGATTGGCAGCACCTTCGAAGTGGAGCGGGCGGGCAATATTTTGATGGCCTTTAATAACTATCCGGCGAAGCGCTCGATTCCCTTTTTGGATCAGATGATTCCCAGTTTGAATCCTTTGGTCAAGCAGATTTCTCCCGATATTGATTTGGATGTGGAGTTTAGTCCTTCGCCGGAGAAAACGTTGCAATTGGTGGATGCCTATTATGGGGTGGAGCGGAATTTGTTGGTGAAGTTTCGCTCGGATACGATTGATCAAACGAAGTCTTTGGCCCAGGTGCTGGAGCGGCGGTTTCCAGGGCGAGTGGAGATTGCCCGGTTGAATGGGAATCACCTGACGCCGGTGGCTCAGGATGTGCAGTGGCAGGCGAGTAAGGAGTTTTCGCCGATTGATGCGATCGGGCAGTGGATGAAACAAGAATTCTATCGAGATATCGGCGTTCTCAAGGATGAGGTCTTAAACTGGATGAATCCCCGTCCGCCTATTGATCTCAAACCGTTGTGATTGCTAGGTCTTCCTGTTGCGAGTTGCGCTGAGGTATCTCGTTATGGCTTCTTCCAAAGACTTTTGCCAAAGCGTCGTCCAGCATCTCAATCAGCTGGGGCCAGTGACTTCGCGAGCCATGTTTGGTGGCTACGGCCTCTACCTCGAAGGCGTTATGTTTGCGTTGATTGCCTATGAGGTTTTGTATTTCAAAGTAGGTGATGCCAATCAGGCGGATTACATCGAAGCAGGTATGAAACCGTTTACCTACGATGGCAAAGCTAAGCCTATAAAAATGTCCTATTTTGAGGTGCCAGGTTGGGTCTATGAGGATTTAGCGGTGCTGCAATTGTGGATGGGAAAGGCTCATGCTGTAGCGAGAGCAGCAAAGCACAAGAAGAAAAAAAGATAGTTCAAGCATTTCTGAATGCATATTTAAATTGTTCTTACGGCAGCAACGATATAGATTCGAAGATGCAAGTTATATCTTTATAGGAACTATGGAGAATTTCGGTTTACAGCCACCTGTTATATCTGCCTATTTTCAGTAATAAAAAGACCTTCGTCTGCAGAAGGTGGCTCAAAGTATTTTGTAACTTCGTAGAATACATCTTCAGTATCGAACTGAGCTCTTTTAGGTTGCTCAGTTCGACGCTTAGTAATATGGGTTAGGCACTGTTCATCACTCATATTGAGGAAGAAAAGCTCATGCTCGGCTTCTATCTCCTGGGATAAGCTCAACAGCCATTTTCTCTGCTTTATTGTGTTTGCAGGGAAATCCATGACTACCGTTACACCGGCACATAGAATGCTCTGAACCAAATCTTTTACGAAAGGTTTAATGAGTCGCGAGTACTTGATGTAGTCTTCGAAAGAGTTGATTAGGTCTGGATAGTGGGAAAAAAGCCAGTCATCTTCAGAAATTAATACGGATTCTTTTTTAGATGCAATAGCTTTTGAGAGTGTGGTTTTACCCGCCCCCATTTTGCCGCAAAACAGTATTAGATTTCCCGTACAAGTCATATCTCTTCCCAAACATTGTGGAATAATTTTGCGGAGTAAGGCGTCCGACATACATTTTTTCAGGTGTCGACTATCTATTTAAAACTGCCCGGCTCAACGACTTCGTTTCATTACAATATGATGTCGCAGTTTGCCTAAGTAAAAATATCAATCAAATCCTTGACTTTTCCGAACAATTCATCATACGACAACACACGAACATTCGACAGTGAATTTCTAAATAGTTCAAACGAACGACGCTGATTTGCATTGGGGTTCTCGCCCCCTAAGTCGCCTGCAAGTACGATACATTGTGGATTAAATGCAGAAAATTCTAAATCTGGATTTTGCCCAATCAAGGAAAAGTAGTTCTTAAGCAAATCGTCGCGATAATTGAGTACCTGAACTATTGAACCTGAAAGTGCATCTGACATTGAAAATGCGTTCGTACGGTATTTCTTGCCAATGAGTTTTGTTCCAGGATGTTTGATTTCAATTAATACGACATTTTTCGTAATTTTGGTTTCGAACAGGAAGTCAATTATATTGCCTCCACTATTGGCAATTGATTTTCCACCAACGTAGCACTTGTCACCAATTTTGATTATGTGATCTGGTACTGCCTGAGATAGAACAAATGGATTAGCATCAAAAAACGACTGCCAAATCTCCTCTTCGTGATTTTGCCTATTGTCATTCCAGAATGCCAACGATTCGTGGAACGTCGAAATAGTTTGGACATCGATATTAGGCGGTGCTATTTCGATCTCCCCAAGGACTCGGAGTTCGTGGGCAGCTTTGGCATGCCTAAGCCAGTCAGTATGGTAGTTAGCCGGTTCCCGGTCTATCACTGCGTGGTGCGTAGGGCAAAGCAAGATAAGGTTTTCTTCCGTATTGCAAATGATTCTTTTTACAGTCGGATCGTATCTTGGGCCACCAGCATGAGAGGCAACAATATGTGCGATCTCGCCAAAGAAAGTTCCAGACTCGGTCATTAACTGGGCATTGCAGTTCGGGAAAGCACACCGGTATCCAGATTTCGTAAAGATGACCTTCTTGGTTGCAACAGGGATTGAATGGTGCATATTTACGAAGCGATATAACTCATTGATTAGGAGGAGAGGAATTGCTCTTCACATCCCACAACTACAGCAAGATAGCCAAAAGGAATCTGTATATCCTTCTGATTCACATGATAGCCAGAACTACTCTGGCCATTATGTAAGATAACGTCAGTTCCGGCTAAGACTCAGCAGCCGGAAGTGCAAAATCCAGGTTGAGCGAGGGTTTCTTGGGTTGATGGCAATATGCGATTAAGCCGCAAAGCAGGTTGACCGAGAAATTGATGGGACTGCGATGGCGCGAATG
>CALECT010000191.1 GCA_937949725.1 uncultured Pseudanabaenaceae cyanobacterium | reverse complement strand
CATTGCCATGATCCAAACCAATGTCCAGGCAGCTCTCGTGGCTCCGGCAGATAATCCCAATGCTCAGGCCCAGCAGCTTCAGGTGGTGGAGCGTTTGACGCGGCGTTTGGGTCGGTTGGTGGATGATCTATTGTTTCTGGCTCGCCAGGACAGTGGCATGGTGATGCCCGCTGCGAAGGCAGTCGCTTTGGATGAGGTGCTGACGGAGGTGGTGGAAGAGCAATGGGGGCAGGCGTTGCAGAAGCAGGTGGAGCTGCTGTTGGAGTTTGAGGAGGCGGGGGAAGAAGCGGGGGATTTAGAGGTTTTTGAGGTGGAGGGCGATCGCGATCAGCTCACCCGGTTGTTCACCAATTTGATTAGCAATGCCATCCAGTACACCCCGCCGGAAGGCCAGGTGCAGGTGCAGATTTCCCAGGTCAGCGAAGCGGGTCGAGTCACGCCGCTGATTGTGGTGCGGGTGGAAGATACGGGTATTGGCATTCCAGCGGAAGATTTGGCCCATTTGTTTGAGCGGTTCTATCGGGTGGATCCGGCTCGCAGTCGTCGGGAGGAAGCGGGGTCGGGGTTAGGGTTGGCGATTGTGGAGGCGATCGTGGAGCAGCACCAGGGGCAAATTCAGGTGGTGAGTCAAGAGCAGCAGGGCACAACCTTTACGGTGACTTTGCCAGCCCTATCGGCTTAGGTTGCAAATGTTGATGATAGCTGTCCAGGGCTTATCACTTAGGCTGCGTCTGCGAGCTCAAGATCGCAGCTGAATGACCGTTGCTTGCATCCATTAGGATGGATGACGCGGAGCATGCTCCGTTGTATGACTAGATAACAGCAGGAGCCATCATGGCAAAGGCAACGGCAAGACATATCTTGGTGAAAACCGAAGAGCAGTGCGAACAGCTCAAGCAGGAAATTGCGGGTGGCAAGGACTTTGCAGAAGTGGCGAAGGAGCATTCTTCTTGCCCTTCCGGTCGCAGCGGTGGCGATCTCGGCTCCTTTGGCCCTGGACAAATGGTGAAGGAATTTGATGAGGTGGTCTTTAGTGCTGACCTCAATACTGTCCAAGGCCCGGTGAAAACTCAGTTTGGCTATCACCTGTTAGAGGTTACAAGTCGCTCTTAGGTCTTCGTTTTGGGGCGTACAGATTTTTGCTGTGCGTCCCTGGCTCATTTCCAGACAATATTAGATCAAAATGTTGCTAAAGCAACTTTATGGACTCTATCCCCGACTTTCAGAGTTTTAAATTCACTGCGGATGGCCAGACTAAGCCCGTTTTCTTCAAGGGAACTGGACCTGCCATCGTCTTGATGCATGAACTGCCGGGGATGACGCCGGAATGTATCGCTTTGGCGCGGCGTATTGCCCATGAGGGGTTTACGGTTTATATGCCGCTGTTATTTGGTGAGGCCAATGAGCCGCTGTCTGTAAAGAGAATGCTGCGCAATGCGGTGCAGCTTTGTTTGAGCCGTGAGTTTGCGATGCTGGCGTCGAATCGTTCTAGCCCGGTGACGACCTGGCTCAAAGCGCTGTGTCGGGAAGCGAAAGCTCGCTGCGAGGGGCCGGGCGTGGGCGTGATCGGTATGTGTTTGACTGGGGGCTTTGTGTTGTCGCTGATGGCGGATGACTCGGTGCTGACGCCGGTGATGTGTCAGCCTTCGTTGCCGATCGCGTTGCTGCCCCAACAGAAGCGAGCCTTGGGAGTAACCCCGCAGGAATTGGAAGTTGCGAAACAGCGAGCAGCCTCAGGATGTCAGCCCCTAGGTGTTCGGTTTACTGGAGACTCCACTTGCCCGGCGGCGCGATTTAGAAGGCTGCGTCAGGAATTTGGCGATCGCATTGACCTCACAGAAATTGACTCCTCCCCCGGCAATGCCCACGGTTTTCCCCGCCGAGCCCATGCTGTGTTGACCGTAGAATTTGTCGATGAGCCAGGCCATCCCACCCGAGCGTTATTGGATCAGATCTTGCAGCGCTTTCGCCAAGACCTGATGTCAGAAATGCCTTAACCTTAGATAGGAGCATTGCTGCTTGCTGCGGAGGCTGTCGTTGTCTGTTTGGCCTTTCTTGACCATTGAGGGAGTAAGACTTTGCCCCATTGGCTAGCTTTTCCTCATGTTTGAGCTTGGGCCGTTAGCACTTGGTAGAGCTGCCCTAGGATTTGGGATTCTGCTGGGATAATCTTGCCGTCCATCAAAATGATATAAGTCGCTTTGGACAGGACAAAAGCAACGACAGTTTGGTCAAGATGCTTGAGCAACTGTGTCGAATCCCCCGGCACCTTCAAGGCGGCACGAATACCTTGGCAGAGAGATTTATTCAAGCCCAGGCTTTGTAGTTTTAGCTGGAGCATGGACCAGTCATAGGCATTGCCTCCCGCTTGGATGATGCAGGCTAACAGTCGTTGGACCTTTCGCTGTTGGCTGGGGTCCATGCTCTCGTAGCTCAAGTCAATGGCATTGTTGTTGCAAGGTTCCTGCTGGAGATTGGCTTGCATTTTCTGCCACTCGGTTTCACTGCATTGATCCGGGCGGTCCACATAGAGGGAGACGTGGATTTGGTGCCCGTGGACTTGGAGTTGATTCACATCTGCACGCACGCCCATGTAGCTGAGCCATTCCGCCATGGTGCTGCGCAGTTGCTGGTGCACAGACTTGGCCTGGAGCAGTAGCTCTATCTGGGGGCGGATTAAGGGGCGGACGAGTTGAGACAGCATGGGCGATCGCTCAAGGGGATATTTCCAACAATGTTTCTATTGTGGCTGCGCTTTTATTCCTCGGTGCAAGTTTAATCTTGGACGACTTCGAGGTGATGTGAGTTAGCTATAGAATTCTGGTAATTAATTAAATTGGTCTATCTTTTGTAAGTTCTGATGGTTATTTACATAACCTGTTTGTGATCGTGTGAAATGATTCCTGACCCTCCGTATTTCTTCTGAAGGCTTGAATATAACTCAGGTGCTCAGTCCGTGTTTATTCCCGTGGATGCTGAGTTCAGTCAATGATTGCTGCAAAACAAATTTCTGCCGAGGTCGACGTTCGTCTTAGCCGCTTGCAGAAAAACTATGTCCATCTCCAAGGCATTGCAACCTTCCTCGCTAAGGTGGTGACGCAAATGCATAAGGATCGTCTCCAAGCGTTGCTATTGCCCGCAGATGAATGCAAGAGCTACCTGGCCTTTGAAAGCAGGGTGCTTCAAGATCCAGGTAAAGAAGCGATGGTGCAACGCATTGCTAGTGAAGGTTGCGATCGCCTCTTTCAACGCAATGTCGGTAAGGCCAGTGAGCGAGAGTCGTTGGGATGGGTGATGACCAGCGATCGCTATCCCGGCTCCCGTCCCAATGATTGGAGCCGTCAGGTGTTGATTGAGCTGAGCACTGGTGAAGTCCGTATTAGCCGATTCCGCGATAGCCACAACAAGAGCATCCCCGGTAATTGGCAGGGATTATCTGCCATGGCCAAGGTGAACCGTTGGCATGAGTTGCCTTTCCGAGAGCCCATGGGCGTGACTCAGCAGCCCGTGGTGGACGATGTAATCTGGATTTAACGTGATTTAGATGACGCTTGCTGGGAGGTGAGTCATTGCTTCGCGATGGACGCATTTGGGCATGCTCAAGGCAGGGGCTGTTCATTTGCAGACCTAGCGACTGCATTGACAGATTGTTGTACTTACCTCTGCTGCAATTGGCTTTCCCAAGATGAAGCTATTTTTCAAAATCACTGGTATCGGTTGCTCGACCCTTGTTGTACTTGTGTTAGCACTGCTCTTCTTCATCGGTAGTGTTGCCCCGGAGACCTTCATCTATTTAGGCAATGAAGTGCCTGGAAAGTTTCTTAAGAAGCTCCAAGCGCTGGACTTGTTGGATGAGGGGGAAACGATCCAATATTTCTATTCCGATGCGATGTTTGATGTGACGGCGTCGATGTACTTCCTGACAGACCGGAAGCTTGTGCTTCGCTCTGAGGAATGGCAAGAGCCGACGATCGCCATTACCTTCAGTGATATTGAGTCACTCGATATTTTCCGAGATACCTCCTTCTTTGCTGACAGTACGGTCTTTGTCACGACTAAAGCAGGGGATGAATATTCATTTCCCCTCTCCAGTGAGAAAGGTTTAGATGAACGTTTTTATGAAACGCTGAAAGCCAAGGCAGAGGTTTAGGATTGACGAAAGTTGCTCCCGCAACCTTTCCTGTGCCATGACAAATGTAAAATGAAAATCCCCTTGGAGAACTGGAGTTGTTCTTCAAGGGGATTTTTTGAGCTTGCGATGGGCTGCGGATAATTTGAACAAATCCTATGCCTATGTAAGGGTCCTAAGTACAGGATAAAAATCGGGTGACCTGTAGAAAGTCATCGAAGCGAGAGTCGAGGTTGAGTAGGATCGCGCGTAGACGACCAAGGCCAAGACGAAAGCTGCTCTTTGCTCCTCGGCCATGGCACTTGAGTTTGATAGCCTTTTGCTGATACAACCACAGTCGGCCCATGGCCCCGACGTTACAGAAACTGGGCCACAAGGCTGGAAAGCCTGTATGACATGGCTTTCAGCCTTAAATCTTTAGGATTTTGAGAAAAGAGACGACTAAATTAGTTCATGTGTCCTAGTTGGAGGGTCGCATGATGCAGAGTATGACCACTCCTCTGGTTCATGCAACCTTTCAGAATATCCAAATGAGTCTACGGAAGTGACTTAAGTCCAATCAGGTTTGGACTGGATATATCAGGACTAAGAGAGCGCTATGGCCTTTGCAGTGAGTAAGTTTTAAGAGCTTGACTTGTTGCATCGAGCGGCAGAAGGGCAAAGACAGAAGGGCAGGGTGGAAATGAACATCTACGCAAGATGCAAAAGGTCAATGCTGAGACAACCAACTTACGTCGTTTGAAGCTGTTGTCTTCAATTCCAGCTTGGTGTTTACTCAAATTGAGATGATTTGATAAAGATTACTCTAAAAATTAGAAACTTGAGTAGGTTAACAGCCACAAGCCCCTCATTGTCAAGTTCTCAACTTTAAACCACGAGTTTCCAGATTTTCCTTAGGTTTTCTGCTCTCCCTACAAGAGCCTCATGGAGCAGAGTTTCATCTGACACTAGAGATTAAACCGGATTTAATAGCAAGGTTATTAGGCCTATGGCCCCAGAAGGACCAACCAGGATTCTCTCATTCTTAAACGCTTACAAAACGCTTTTCCACAAAGGGCGATGTCATGGCAGCCAATAATCCGCCGTAGTCCAAGCTGAACTGAAGCTCTTGACCAATAGTAAACAGCTGCTCACCACCTAGGATCAAGTGATCACTGCTGGCTCCCAGAATATTGAGCTTTTGCTTTGACTGGAGGCTTGCACTCGCGATATCTTGCTTGCCTAGAGCGACGATAGTGCGGTTTTCAATGCCGCGTTCGCTAAACTGAGGCACCGATCCAAAAGCATCCTGACAAACCTCGCCCCAAGGTAAAGAGGGCTTGGTCTTGGACTCAATCACCTCTGCAACCAGCTGAAAAGCCTGGTGGTGGAGTCCTGGTATAGCGATGCGATTGACCGTGTCGCAGCCTAAAAGGATGGATTCACCCAGACGTAGATTATTGATATTCCCCAGGGACTGAGCCGTCTTAAACCATTGATAATTGGCAGAGTTCCCACCCGAGTGAATGCTTAAATCAAGACAAAATTGACGTTCTAAATCACTCACAAGCTGGGACAGCTCAGCCATATTTTTCTCGCTAGGCTTAATCGCCCCGTAACAAGCCAGATTACAGCCAACGCCCACCAGTTTGAGATTGGAGAGTGTCAAGGTTCGTTGCACAAACTGAGGCAGATCGCGGGGCATTACGCCTTCCCGCAGATCACCCAATTCCACCATGACAATGACCTGATGCTGACGCCTCTGCTGCTCCGCATAGTGGGAGAGCCGTTTCAAGGTTTCAAATTCTGTGTTGAGGCTGATGTCAGCAACTCTCACGGCGGCTTCAGCTTCGCTCAAAGCGGTTCGCAATAAAACGAGCTGGGTTTTCAACCCCGCCTTTCGCATACGCTCAAGATTTTCTAGGCGAGAATCGGCAATAAAGCTCACTCCGCCTTGGATCATTGCCTGGGCGATCGCAGGGTCGCCCAAAACAGCTTTCGAGACACCCATCAGGGACACTCCTCGGCTGGCGTACAGTTCAGACAGAATACGAGCATTCTCCTGAATCTGAGCCAGAATGATCTCTATTCTGGGCATTCAAAGACCACTGCATCGGATGCCCTAAGCCCAAATGCGCGGAAGCAACATAGGAGCCGATGCAAGGACTGGCAGAAATCCATCTAAATCAATTCCATGGTGACTTGTTTTGCTAGGCTGCTCTGCTGAATTTTCTGGCCCAGCAAGGGGAAATTGTCGCCCAGGGCCTGAACTAATTGGCCACAGCCATCCGTGAGAACATCCGTGGTGGGAAGTTTAAGGCGCTGCTCATAGTCCGCGATGGTTTGCTCAACTTCTGCTTTGGTCATGGCTTCGTGGCTGAGGGCAATCGCAATCACCTTCGCCGTTGAGGTGGCTTCAATTAGTCGGAGCTCCGTTTCCACCTGGGGCATGGGCAGCATGGGGAAGTCACAGCGGGAGCGCCGAGCCGGAGGATGCTGGAGAATAACGCCATTAGGCAAACAGCCTTTAAGAATGCCCATAGAGCCCATAAAGGCCGGATGGCTAACTGCGCTCTGCCCTTCCACCAGAATGATATCGGGATGTTCCTGATCAAATGCCTCGACCACAGCATGTTCAATCTCACCAATCACAAACTGGGAAACTAAGGCATCAATGGAAACGCCATAGTTCGCCCCCTGCATCAAACTCGTTTGCCCCGTTGCGACCAAAACTGACTTTAATCCCAAAGCTTGAAGAGTTTTATTCAACTCCACTGCAGTGGTCATTTTGCCACAGGCGCAGTCCGTTCCCAGCACAGCAACCACGGGAATATTCACTCGAGAAATTGCACCAGTATAGACATGGAGATCTTTCAGGCTGGGAGGCTTGCGAACATCCTGAATTCGAACATTGTGGCGAATGGCCATTTGTAAAAACTCTGGATCTTCAGAAAAGAATTCATGGAGTCCGCTGACAATATTCATCCCTTTTGCCATGGCCTCTAGAATTAGAAGTCGTTCATGGTTTGGGATATAGGTTTCTAAAGGAGCTTTACCGTAAATGTAATAGCTAGGAACGTTAGATAGCTGGGATATTGCCTCATTTAAGCTCGCAAAGATGGGAATGCCGTTTGGTGCTTCTCCTAAGGCTTTCCCAGCATCCTGGCCTGCGCAGGCTCGATCGATAACACCCACAATGTCATAGCGTTCGGAAGCGCGAACTAGACCTGCCGCTGTTTTCCCATCTACAAGGCCAAACTGGTCTTCACAAAATACTAGGGCCGTTGCTCTCAAAAATGTCATGAGGTTAAATTACTACCTAATTCTTAAAATGTTTAGAGCCGTTTCTAATACTTTTTCGATGCTTATATCGACTCGACCTTGTAAACTAAAGTCGAGAGAAATTCTTTATGTTTTGCAGTGTGGAAGACTTCAGCTCCAATCGCAGTCCCAAGCGATCGCGGGATACCACACTAAAAATCTAGAGGCATAGCTCAATCGAGCACAAACTTGCTAGCAGAAATCCTAATCCTTAATTAAGATTCAGCATTCTTGACCCTATTATCCAATATAGCACATACAACATTGGCCTGCTTTCACTAGCCTTAGGTAAAGAGGACTACGATGCAGTCAAAGCTGGCCTAACGCTTCATTGGAGCAACGATCAAGTCGAGGGGCAGATCAACCGCTTCCAGATGCCCAAACGTCAGATATATGGCCGTGCTGGAATGAACCTATTGGAAAAATGCTTCATTCTAGCCAGATTAGATAGATATCAAAACTGTTGTAAATATAACCAAATACAGCATCACCAAAAGCGTACAAGCTCCCAATAATGACAACGAAAAAACAATTCCCAATCGAAAAATCCCCGACGCTGCTTTTGTGGCGAGATCGCTCAGTGAAGCTGACCCTTTCAAAAGGCCAACTCGCCACCCTACTGGCTGCAATGGGAGACCGGGAATCTATCAGCATGGAGGGCCAGCTTCAACCGACCCGAGCGGAGCATAGTCAGGCTGCATCTGGCCAGGCTGTGCTGAGGATTGAAAGCAAGAGCCAGGGCAAAACTGAGGTGCTCCCCCAAAAATAACCTGGAGGCCCTAGCCGAAGTCAATCCAGCCTTGGAGGATGCAGCGTCATGATCTGACCTCAAAGGAATGGGCCGAGATCAACTTGAAGAGCCGGTGACGGAATAACAGAAGAGTCAGTCAGAAAACCAGAAAACCATTCCCAGGCCATCCCCCGGAAAGCCTGGGGAGTCGCTATAGCTAGTTAAAGGCACTCCCCGTGGCCAGACGAGGGGGGAATTCTTGGAGCTTCATTGTCGGTTTTAGGCTGGAGCATATCTGTAATAAGTTGGTCTTTTGAGAGCTTTCTCTATGCGCGAAAACAGTTTAAATGTGCGCTATGAAGCGAAAAAAGCCAAATAATGCCACTCTGGTAATAGGTGCTAAGACTATCGAACTAGCTCTCTTGTAAGGAAAACATTTTTTTGTTCGAACTCTCCCTAGAACGAGTGACTTGTACTCAAGTAACAACTGCCCTTATCGAAGCAAGTCAGCTCAATGCTTTTCGACTGCTTCACCGTTGGCAGAAAGGTGACTGGGATGAGATTGAAGCGACCAACCCAGTTGTAAAAGAGTCAATTGCACAAAACGGTCAATCCCTCGCGACTGAATTATCTGGAGGGCGAATCGTCGGAATTCATCCTATTGAGGTTGAGCCTACAGCAGGAAAGCTTTATTTGCGTGAGCATCTCTGGGTTAGTAGTGTCCCTTTTTCTGGCAAGGGAGCCAACACTACGACTTTTCTGATGTCAGAGTTTTAGGAAATGGAGCCTAGTATTGCCGATATCCCCTCCCTGCGTAAGCTAGGTCTTCTGCCAGGGTTGCCGGATTGGAACGTTGCTCGTCGGCTCTGGACAACGAGTGAGGGGAAGCAATATCAGTTTATAGCTGCTCACCCCAATCACTGGTCTTACGAGTATCGATGCACCGAAGAGCGGGTTTGGTTAGGGAATTATTGGTGCAACTACCCTCAGTGCCCAGTTCTACAAGCTGTTGTGGAACATACAATCTTGTGGCTCATTTATGAGGAATGGGACTGGATGAGCAGTGACGGCATTTCCCCCTAGTGCTTGCTTTGGCATGGAAAAGCCCCAGAATCTTACTAACTAAGGTTCTGTTGCCAGCTTCGCCCTGTACCGAGAGTTCGTTGGACAAGACTGGTTCAGCTATCTCCAAGCAGCTCCTGAGATGCCGTTTCGCATTCGTATTCGCGAGAACCACTGCCTATTTGATGTCAAACGCAAGCTCAAAGTGAAAACAGTCTTTGCCAACTTGCGAGTCAATTAGACCCGAGTTCTGAAGAATAAATGTCGCCTTTGGGGTCATTGGCTCTACATCGCGGCTCGAAGATGGCAGCTTGCTGGTCCTTGCCACCCAGCTCAAGCCTCACAGTGCGATTGATGACTATGCTCAGCGCTGGGGCATCGAGACCTTATTCGGGTTGCTCAAGACTCGGGGCTTTTGTCTCGAATCGACCCATCTGCGTGATAGTCAGCGACTCAGTAAGATGTTTGCTTTGCTTGCTCTGGCGGTCGCTTGGGCTTTCTCGACTGGGCTGTGGTTGCATCAGCACAAGGCTATCAAGCTCAAACGCCATGGGCGAAGAACAAAGAGTATCTTTCGCCTGGGTCTTGATCATCTACGCGCGATTCTACTCAACCTCGACTCTCGCTTCGATGACGTTCTACAGGTCACGCGATTTTTGTCCTGTACTCAGGTAAGGGTCTATCGAGCCTGCGCGAAAATCTGTTGAGCATTGCGGCTGCCCACAAAGCGCCAGTGCCAAGGCTCATAGCTCACACCCTGGGCATTGCCTCGGGGGAAGGATAGCTCAAACCCATAGGATGCTGCATTTTGAGCCATCCATTTGAACCCTGGAGTCTGCTCAAAGGTGACTTCAATGTCAGTTTCCGGATAGCCTTCATCACCCACGTCGATCGCGAAACCCGTGTGGTGTTCGCTATGTCCGGGGGGAGCGCTGATGCGAGCCGCCAATTCCGGTGAGCCTTGGCGGGCCGTTTGGGCTGAAAAGAGTTCGCTTTGGATGCCCACATCGCGGAAGCCGGAGACGGCCATGAGCTGCACGCCATTTTGAGCCGCCGTCGTCTGCATTTGTTTGAAAGCTTGGGCTGCATCTTTGTGGAGTTGCTCAGGGCGGGAGCCGTAGTAACCTGCCACGGTCAGGTTCTCGCGGTAGGCCTCGGCGTAGGGGTAGTGGCCGTATTTGGTGTTGGCAGAAGAACCGCCGAAGGCGATCACCTGGGATTGAGGAGCTGCTGCGACTGGGGAAACTAAGGGAGGGGCTATCGGAGCCGGTGTTCTAGGCTCTGGGGCAATGGCTTGAGCGGTGGGCACAGGCTCTGGGTTGGCAAGGCTGATTTCGCTGGGTGAGGTTGCATTCGCGCTGGTATCTTCTGTCCAGGTCTGGGCTGCTGCCTCAGGGATGTCTGCATTATCTAAGGGTGGCAATACGGATAGCAGCCGCTCATTGATTTCTGCACCGGTCATGGGGGCTTGGACCATGGCAACAGCTTGGTTCCCCATGGAGGGATTCTGGTTGGCTTGGTTGGGGGTGCAGCCATTGAAGGCGATCGCACAGCCTAGTCCTAAAAATCCTAAAAATAAAGCTCTCAAATGGCGCTGGCTGAACATAAGTAATAACGCTCTGCAATCCCTTGCGAAAACATAGTCAATGCGAAAGCTCTTTCCTGGGCCCAAATGCCGAGGTTGACTTCCCATGGGATAACTCCACGGACGAAAGAATGATTTTCCGAAGTTGAGCGAAATGCGGGTGGAAATGCGGAGTCTAAATAGATTTCTCCTTATAAAGTCAACACTCCGGACAGTTTTAAGAGGCGATAGTGCCGTACTGGAGAAGGTTTGACCATTCAGGGTTTGATTTAATCAAACTCGGGTCAAGGTCAAAGTTAGAAATAAAGCGTTCGAGCAGATGTTCGTTGAGGGCTCTACG
>CALECT010000190.1 GCA_937949725.1 uncultured Pseudanabaenaceae cyanobacterium | reverse complement strand
CGGAGGGGTTTCCGTTGAGGGGGTATTTTTTGTGGAGTTTGTTGGACAATTTTGAGTGGGCTTATGGGTATGACCGGCGGTTTGGGGTTGTTTATGTGGATTATGAAAATGGGTTGGAGCGGGTGCCGAAGGCTAGTTTTGAGTGGTATCGGGAGTGTGTGAGGCGGGGGCGGGTGGTTTAGGGCTTTGGGCTTTGCCTGGGATGAATCGAAGAGGCAAGCGGCAAATCCGTGGGGAACTCTCCCCACACCCCAGCCGTAGGGAACGACGGCGTTCCCTGACGGATCACCCTTCCCAAGGGTCGTCTGCTGCTTCAGTGTTTGTTGGTGAGTAGTGGGAGCAGTGTCAGGTGAACGGGCGTTGTTGTGGGGTGAGGTGTGGATGTTTGGTGGCTTTTGCTGTTTGCTCGGTTCGTGCTGAAGGTTGCTGTTTGAATCTGCTGTCTCTTCTGAGTTTGTTGAGGGCAAAGGGGAGGTGCTACCTAAGTATTGTCTTCAATGAAGGCTGCGATGCCTTGGTCGAGGTCTTGGAAGGTTTGGTGCCAGGTGGGGTAGGAGGATTTGCCTTCGTAGATGGTGCCGCCTTCGTCGTAGGCTCGGACGAGGGCTGAGGTCATGTCGTTTTCTCCAATTTCGATCCAGCCGCGTTCGTTGAGGAAGCGCTCTATGTTGGGAAATTGCTCTTTGAGGATGTCGTCGATCCTAGGGGAGGAGTTTGTAGTCTTTGGGGACCTTTGCATTAGATTTTTCTTTGAGTGAGTTACTCGATTCTTCTAGAACGAAGGACCTGCGCGAAATCGCCTTGAGGATGACAGACTCGCGTTGTCTGTAACCCTTTACGTTACTAATTTTGCAAGAGGTTAATCGATCACAATGAATTAATGATTTCTGCCCCAACTGGCCTGGTATTGCGTTTTTTTCTCGGTACCTTGAATTCATCAATATTGGTTAAACCCGATAGAAGGAATCTTAAAAATGGTTTCTTCTGAAAACGACAAGATTGTCTAATTCCTAGAAGTAAGAGGTAACCATGAGTGTTTGAAGCGCCAAAGCTTCCAGAGATAGTTCTTTGAATCGTGAAGTGCCTAATTGCATTTTCTGCAGTGTTGTTATGCCATGGCAAATCATTACCATTTATGAATACAAATAGGCTTTCTCTATATCGTAATAATCGCTTTTGGTATCTCTTCGCTAAGTCTGAGTCATATTCTTTATTTTCAAGGTACCGAAATAAGCTATCACTACTTTTCTGGAATTTTTTTAATCTTCTTGCTTTTGAACCACTCTCCTCTATCTGCTTGAATATTGGAACGACTGTATTTCTGATTTTCTCGACGAGTTCACAAAAATCTAAGTCGAAAGGCTCTTTCCATAAATCGTTATTGAGATCACGAATTAAATGAGCCCAGCATTTCTGCTGTTGGCATTCTATGCCATCGTACCCAGGATAAAAGTCAGAAATCAAAACTCCACTAAAATCTCCTAAAATTTCTTTGACAATAGTTGTCTCTCTAGATTCTGTAAGTTTTAAGACTACATTGAGTCCATCTGTAAAAACCCATACATACCAATCATATCCACCGATATTTATTGATGTTTCATCAACATGAACATATTTGCTACTTCTTAAGTTGGTAATCAAGATTTCTTCTGTTTTTTTGTAAAAATTTGCTACATACCCAACACTCCTAATGATGGTGTCAAGATTTATTGACTCGCTGAACTGTTCTTCAATTGCTTTTGCAATAGCCCGATAAGGTAATCTCAACTCTACTCTGTGATAGACTATCCATGCTTGAAAACCATGACCATAGATCTGAGATACTTTATATTCCCTTACTCCGGCAGGGCTACAGAAGGCATTGCATTTGGGACAATAGCTTTGAGTACCCCAATATCGAGTTATTGTTTTCTTTATTCCATTTCTTATGAATGCCAAGTCTATAATGTGCCGCTCCGTAGTTCTTTGGGTTTTTCGCAGAGGATAATGGTTGCATCTATAACATCTTGTGTCTCGCTTTATTTCTATTGTCTTTTGAGGTTTAGGAATTATCTTTCGTTGGGTTTGGTGCCTCGTTCCGAGCTTTTCTTTCTTCGCATTTCCTGATTCTAAGTTCTTGAAGCTGATTTTCCTTTTGTCATAGTCTGAATGGGCAGATTGGAGGATGACTTCAAATTGTTTGTGAATCAAGCTACCTTCACTAGTAGAGAATTTCTCGATCTCGTTAGCGAATGAAAATTTGAATTTTTTGTTGTCTTGACTCGAAAAGTCAATCAATAAATCAACAAGTTTTTTTAAAGCCCGACAGTCCTCAGAATTGTATTCGATGATCAGCTTTGAGAAATCTGGAAGATCTGAGTTTTGATGCTTGTATTTCCAGGCAATGCTTTGAACGCCTGATGCTTTCTTGTTTGACCAGCTAAATCCTATCCACTTTGCTATGTCTTTTAATCCATTTGAGTATGTAGGGAAGTATGTATTTCCAAAAATGAAAGAGCTAATGTTTACCAACCTCGCCTTAAATAAATCAGTGCCTGATTCATATCTTGTAGCAAAATCAGCGAATGCTTTGGCCTCATAGTTTCCATAATGATAGATAGGCGCGGAGGGATGAGCACTGAGTTTCCTTTTTAGTTCTAGCCATATCTTGATTTCTTCCTCTGGAGAATCTATCCAGAAAGACCATTGCTCACACGCATTCTGTTTGCATATGAGTAAGCCAATTAAATAATAGAAGTCTTGATCTGGTATACCTTCTATATCAAGAAATAATTCTAGCTCTTGCCTTTGTAGGCTTGGTGGTTCTTTTATATAGATTTTTTGATTGCGTAATGCAAGAGCCTGTAGCTCAAAACTATGCTTTGGAGGAGGTGATTCTCTCTCTTTTTTTCGTCTTCTTTGAGGTTTGAATAAGTGCGAAAGTTGTGTGACTGTAAGAATTCCCCTTTTTTTGTACTTGTGTAGTATCTTCGGCGTCATCCGCGCCAGCAGGCTCAGGTTATCCTCTTTCTCCGCCTGCTCCCGACACATCTGCCGAAACTGACAGACCTGACAATGCTGATTCAAAATCAAAGCCGGAGGCTCAGTCGGCTCCGCCTCCAGCCAAGGCTGCATAATCTTCAAAAAACGATTGACATCCCTGTATTTTCCCTCCAACTTCACCCGATGGGACTTGCCATCCATCCCAACAATTCGCCCAGCCACTGGCAACTGCTTTTGCAGCTTCCCCAGCACCACCCCCACAAACAGAAGCTCCGTCCTCTGCTCCTTCGTCACCTTGTAAGTTCCAGTAATAATCGTGGGTTGATAGGTGACCTTGCGCCTTGACTCCTCAGCATCAACCTGCGTCAAAACATCGCACACCACTGCCAACGATTCAGCTTCCAGCTCTGCTGCCAGAAGATATTTATGCTTCTTGAACGTCCGCTGACTATAGTCCTTCGCCTCTGGATACTTCTGCTGAAACTGCTGCAAATAGCCAGCCCGGTTCTGCTCCCGATGCTCTTTCAGAATGAGGGGATAATCGTGAGGTGTGCCCCGCTCCTCCGAAAACAGCAACAGAAATGCCTTACGTGGACATTGTGAATAGGCCACCAATATTTCCGATGTGATGCACTTTCTGTCCATGACACCCCCGAAGATCTCTAAATCCCTCTACGGAGGTGGTGCTTTCTAGGCTTGAGAATGTGTCTATTCCGCAGTGAAAATTAAATCTTCGATGCGTGAACTTTGCAGGACGGAGCAGCGTGAGAGGCGATCGCTCCAAACCACGCCGACCGACCATAAAGCTGGAAATTTGGTCGTAACGAGAAACGAGTCGAGCTTGAGTACAAGCCGCCCACCGTACACCCCAGCACTTCGCTCCGCGTAAGCGGTAGCCCAACAGGTCAAACCAGCCCAGAGAAACGCACGTCATCGTTCCAACTCCAACTCCAACAGTCATGAGCCGAAGGTTGGGAAGGGTTAACCCGTCTGGGAACACCCTGTTCCCAATCGGCGGGGTTTGGGGCTGGCCCCAAGGATTGCCTGCTTTGTCGATTTGTCGCTTTGTCTCCTCAAGCCCAGCAGCTCAACTCCCTGCTAAACCGCTGCTGCGTCGCGTTCTTTCGCCGCCTGCACCTCCAAATGCACCAGCAACGCATTCACATCCGCCGGATTCACCCCCCCAATTCGCGAAGCCTGCCCAATCGTCAAAGGCCGCACCTTCGTCAACTTCTCCCGCGACTCCATCGACAGCGTCTCGATCGCCATATAGTCCATATCCCCCGGCAACTTGCGATGCTCCTGTTTGGCCGTGGCATCAATCTGCCGCTGCTGCCGCTGCAAATAGCCCGAGTATTTAATATCAATCTCTGCCCCTTCCTTCTCTGCCCTCTCCAGCTCAGGATTTCCCAGCTCAAACGTCTCCAGATCGGTGTAATGGAACCGGGGCCGACGCAGCAGCTCTCCTAGGGTGATGGCGTCTTTAATGTTCTGCTCGGTCTCGGCGATGATGCGCTTGCCGACGGGCTCGTGGGCCTTGATGCGGGTGCTGTGTAGGCGCTCTTTCTCGGCGGTGATGTTGGCTTGCTTTTGTTGGAAGGCCGCCCAGCGATCGTCGTCAATCAGACCAATTTCTCGACCCACAGGCGTCAACCGCTGATCGGCATTGTCGGAGCGCAGCAAGAGTCGATACTCGGAGCGGCTGGTGAGCATGCGATAGGGCTCGCGCAGTTCCTTGGTGCAGAGGTCATCCAGCAATGTGCCGAGGTAGCTTTGCTCGCGGGGGAAGATGATTGGCTCTTGGCCCCGAACGAGACGGACGGCGTTGATGCCCGCAACGAGGCCCTGGCCTGCGGCTTCTTCGTAGCCGGTGGTGCCGTTGATTTGCCCTGCGCAGAAGAGGCCCTCCACTTTCTTTGTCATCATCGACGGGAAGCATTGGGTGGCAGGCAGGTAGTCGTATTCCACTGCGTAGGCGGGGCGCAGCATGGTGCAGTTTTCTAGGCCAGGGAGGGTGCGCAGTAGGGCCAGTTGCAGGTTCTCGGGCAGGCCGGTGGAGAAGCCTTGGATATACAACTCGGGGATATCGCGGCCTTCGGGTTCGATGAAAATCTGATGGGATTCCTTGTCGGCGAAGCGCACAATTTTGTCTTCGATGCTGGGGCAGTAGCGGGGGCCTTTGGCATCGACGAAGCCGCCGTAGATGGGGGTGAGGTGGAGGTTGTCCCGAATCATCTTGTGGGTTTCGGGGGTGGTGCGGGTGAGGTGGCAGGACATCTGCTCCCGCTCCACCCAGACGCTGGGGTCAAAGCTAAACCAGCGCACGTCTTCGTCGCCGGGCTGGGCTTCCATGACGCTGTAGTCTACGGTGCGGCGATCTACGCGGGCGGGGGTGCCGGTTTTGAGGCGATCGGTTTCGAAGCCGAGGCGGTTGAGGGTGTCGGTGAGGCCAATGGCTGCAAATTCCCCCGCCCGACCGGCTGCCATGGACTTGCCGCCCACCCAGATTTTGCCGCCTAAGAAGGTTCCAGTTGTTAGGACAACTGACTTGGCTTCAAAGGTTGCGCCAAAGTAGGTCTCTACGCCCCGCACTTCTTCGTTGGGGCCGAGGATAAGGTCGGTGACCATGCCTTCGCGCACGGAGAGGTTGGGCTGGTTCTCGACAATCCCTTTCATGATCGTCGCATATTCGCGCTTATCAGTTTGGGCGCGCAAGGCCCAGACGGCGGGGCCTCGGGAGGCGTTGAGAATGCGCTTTTGTAGGTAAGTGCGATCGGCCATTTTGCCAATCTCGCCGCCCAGAGCATCGACTTCATGGGTGAGCTGGGACTTGGCTGGGCCACCGACGGCGGGGTTGCAAGGTTGCCAGGCGATGCGGTCCAGGTTGAGGGTGAGGAGTAGGGTTTTGCAGCCGAGCCGGGCTGAGGCAAGGGCGGCTTCGCAGCCCGCGTGGCCTGCGCCGACGACGATGACGTCGAAGCTGTCTTGGAAGGTGGCGGTGGTGACGCTGGACATTGGGCGGCTGCGCTAGGGCTTAAATCTCAGGCCTCTATTGTAAGCGAGTTGCTATTGGACTTCGTAGCTGGTTATTGCTTCAGTTGGTCTTTGATGGCACCAAGTAAGATTCCACGCAACATCTCGTCTTCTTCTGCTTTAACCCAAGCTAGGGGCCATTCTGCTACGGAGAGTTTGCCATAGCGCTCTGGGACGACGTTGCCATCGTATGCATAGAGTTTGAAACCATCGCGATAAGTGATGGCTGGCTGGCCTTCTGCATGCAACAAATTTCGATGATTGAGATGTAATTCTGCTGGGTGATCACAAACGATGCAGACATCGACATAGGGATAGAAGTAATCGCAATACTCGGCCACGCTGATAAGTACTTTTCGTTCTTGCTTCAAGCTTTCACTTGGATGGATATCAAAAACCTCGTTGAGTATTTCTAGCCGAGCTGAGGAACGTATCCAGCCTTAATAATGCACTGCATGGTGGACTATTGGACTCAAACTAATGAACCATGTTTGAAGTTGAGGATTGAGCCTTTCCAAAACGGCATTACTGGCACCCCAGAGAAGTGGGCCGTTTCTATATGGATCGTCTGTTTTATATTTCAGAATTGATTGCAGCCAATCCCAAATAAACTTTGTGTCAAATGTGATTCTGGCCAGATTCTCTCTAGAGATCTTCTCTGCGATAGCCCACTTAATATCGAAAGCAGCAGAATTTTCAAATCCTGTGAAATTCTGTTTTGTGTGTTTGGTCTCTGTCTTTATCAGTCTGTCTCGCTCACGTTGTTTTTTACTTGGAGGAGATGGGCAGTGAACGTGGTCAAAGAACCAGCTGTAAGGACTTGGAGAAAAGAGAATCTCGGGCTCTGGACGATTCATAAACTTGTACAGAGCCAGGATTGCATCAGCAGCCTTTGGTTGATTGATTGGATTCGTTGTATAGCAATCCGTGGAAAGCTATGTGCGTTAGCTGAAAGCTGCGTCTACAACTGTTCTAAAGTCTGTGCCTGACTGAATCTGCTTGCGCATCCTGTTTTTGAGTACAAACCACTGATGCTCTATCGGGTTTAGGTCAGGA
>CALECT010000189.1 GCA_937949725.1 uncultured Pseudanabaenaceae cyanobacterium | reverse complement strand
GCCCTCGATGGCCGCACCGAAGTCAACGCCGACGACCTCCGCGCCGCCGTTCGCCTCGTTATCTTCCCCCGCGCCACGGTGGTGCCGCCCCAGGAGGATGAGCAAATGCAGCCTCCCCCACCGCCGCCGCCACCGCAGTCCCAGGATGAGTCCGAAGACGACGAAAATCAGGACAACAATAACGAGGACGAGACCGACGAAGATCAGGAAGACGATGCCCCGGATCAGCCCGAGGACGAGCAGCAGGACTTGCCCGAGGAATTCTTCTTCGACCCCGAAAACATCATCATGGATGACTCTGTGATGGCCTTTACTCAGCAGTTCAGCAAGCAGGGCAACTCCGGCGCTCGCTCCCAGATCTTCTCCGACGATCGCGGCCGCTACGTAAAGCCCATGCTGCCCAAAGGCCCGGTCAAACGCATTGCCGTAGACGCCACCCTCCGCGCCGCTGCGCCTTACCAAAAGTCCCGCCGCCTCCGCAATCCGGGTCGCAACGTCATCGTCGAAAACGGCGACATGCGCTCCAAGCTGTTGATGCGAAAGGCTGGTGCCCTGGTCATCTTCCTAGTGGATGCTTCCGGCTCCATGGCTGTAAACCGCATGCAGTCCGCCAAAGGCGCAGTCATTCGCCTGCTCACCGAAGCCTATGAAAACCGCGACCAAGTGGCCCTAATTCCCTTCCGAGGGGAGCAGGCCGAAGTTCTGCTACCGCCAACCCGCTCTATCACTGCAGCGAAAAAGCGCCTTGAGAAAATGCCCTGCGGTGGCGGTTCGCCCCTGTCCCATGGCCTTAGCCAGTCGGCAAGAGTCGCAGCTAATGCCATCAAGTCCGGCGACATTGGCCAGGCCGTTGTTGTTGCCATCACCGATGGCCGGGGCAATATTCCCTTAGCTCGCTCCCTCGGCGAAGTGCCAGAGGAAGGCGCTGAAAAGCCTAATATTAAGGAAGAGCTGCTGGAAATTGCGGCTCAATATCCAGCGTTGGGTCTACAACTGTTGGTGATTGATACGGAAAATAAATTCATTTCTACGGGCTTTGCCAAGGAATTGGCAGCGGCGGCTCAAGGGACTTATTACCACTTGCCCAAGGCGACGGACCAGGCGATCGCCTCCGCCACACAGAATGCTCTTAAAGATGTCATGGGTTAATCCCAAGGGTCTTGGACTGATTTGACGGCCGTCCGTTGCTAAAGCAATGGGCGGCCTTGTGGTTGCCTAAGATAGGTAGGTTCCGACTTGCTGTTTTGTCCTGAAACATCAGCGATTTCGCCTGGTGCTGTGGAAATATGAGGTGTGCACAGGTGCAGGCTGAATCGCGGTGATGCTTAATTAAATTGTCTATGAGTCAGTCTTTTCAGTGTTTTGGCGGCTTTGAGAGGCTTGACTCGATGATTGGGGACGGCCCGTTGATTGCTCCAAGGACTGCTGCTTGAGTTTGGCAGCAAGGGCTTGGCAACGGCTCCAGCGGTCTCTGGTCTCTGTCACGGTGGATGTCCTTTTGTTTGACAGCAGAATAATAAACACCACCTGTCCATTGGAAAATGTTGTATATACGGAGAAGATAAAATAAATATTAAGTCGAATTCCCGTGCTTCCATCGAGGTTGTAGCGATTTCTCTTGTCTGTCGCTCATTCCTATAGATACGGTTTTCTTGCCTTTCCGTGAAATTTCTGGGTTGCTTCATCAACCATCTGGTCTATGCAACTACCAATCGAAACCATTTCACGCATCACCTCAGAGGTCCAATGCTGGCTTGACCAAGTCGTCATTGGCCTTAATCTCTGCCCCTTTGCAGCTGAACCCCAACGCAAGCGCCAAATTCGCATCTACGTCAGCCCTGCAGTGGCGGAAGAGGATTTGCTTGGGGAATTGCAGGCAGAGCTACGCCACCTGGCCCAGACGCCTGCTTCCACAGTGGAAACGACCTTGGTGGTTATACCAGGTCTGCTTGAGACCTTTGAACAGTACAACGACTTCCTAGCGCTAGCAGACCTGTTGTTGGTGCAATTAGGCTGGGAGGGGGAGTTTCAGGTTGCCAGTTTTCACCCTCACTACTGTTTTGCTGGGGTGGAGGCCGATGACCCCAGTAATCTGACAAATCAGTCTCCTTACCCTATTTTGCATTTGCTAAGGGAGGCCAGTATTGAGCAAGCCCTAGCTCACTATTCCAACCCGGAGATGATCCCAGAGCGAAATGTAGAGCAGATGCGACAGCTGTCTCCGAGCCAGCGGCGGCAGTTGTTTCCCTATTTGCTGTAATTCTCTGCCAGGGCTGTTGAGATTTGACGTTGTATTGCGAGGAGCGGCGATCGCCGGCTCACTATTTCTACACTGGGGCTGATCGATGTTTAGCATTTGGCCCCTTACCCTTTCAATCCCATGGCTTCACTTAAGCGACTGATTGGTATCTCCTTCGGTGTGGTGGTGTTTCTCTTTGGTTTAGGCTTTCTCCTGCCAGCCCATGCCCATGTGGAGCGGAGCCTGGTGATCAATGCCTCGCCGGAGCAGATCTTTGCCCAGGTGAGTGACTTTAACGCTTGGTCTGCTTGGTCACCCTGGGCCAGTATGGATCCCGATGCCCAGCTCACTGTGGAAGGTTCTGGGGTGGGCCAACGCATGATTTGGTCCAGTGACAATCCCCAGGTTGGTGAAGGAAGCCAAGTGGTGATGGCACTGGAGAGTCCTAGCCATGTTGAGACCCATTTGGAATTTGATGAACAGGGCCTGGCAGAGGCCGCGTTTGATTTGGTGCCAACTGCCGATGGCCAGACTCAGGTGACCTGGTCTTTGGATGCTGAAATGCGGGAGGGAGTGCCTTTTGTGATGAAGCCAGTGAGTACCTATATGGGATTCCTGATGGATGGTATGGTGGGCGGCGACTATGAGACTGGCCTACAGAATCTTAAAACTGTAGTAGAGAACTAATGACAAATTCCCCCTCAGTGGCACCTTCAGTGCAAGAGAGTCCGCAGTTGCTGGTGCATATCCTTGATGCAGAAACCTGGGCGGCTGCCCAAGCTGCAGGTTCCTATGCAGCTGCTTCGCTTGAGACTGAAGGGTTTATTCATTTATCCCAGCCCAAGCAGGTGGTCTGGGCCGCAAACCAGTTTTACAAAGGTCAGACAGGACTCATGCTGCTCTGTATTGACCCCACAAAGCTGTCAGCGGAACTGCGCTATGACGAGGTGCCCGGCCATGGAACCTTTCCCCACCTCTATGGAGCGATGAATCTAGAGGCGGTGACCCAAGTCTTGCCCTTTGGCTTGGATGGAGATGGTGGCTTTGTGCTGCCGAAGGAACTGCAACGATAGAAGTTAGATTTCAGCTTGGATCGGCTGCTTGTTCTGTTGCTGGGTGCTGATGGTGTAAATCAGTAAGCCGAGCCAGATCAGGCCGAAGGTAATGCCATGGGCCTGGGTAAAGGCTTCGCCATAGACAAAGACTCCTAGCAGGAGCTGAATGCTGGGAGCCATATATTGAAATAAGCCCAGCGTCGAGAGGCGCAATCGCTTAGCTGCGTTGTTGAACCATAGCAGCGGTAAGGCTGTGACAGCGCCACTGCCGACAAATAGCAGCGTCAGCCATGGTGTTGCCAGGAAGTTTCCATCACCGCTGAATTGGAGCTGACTGATGTAGGCCAGGGCAATGGGTGTGAGGAGTAAAGTCTCGATCGCGAGTCCGACGAGGGGTGCGATCGCAATCTTCTTGCGTAACAGTCCATAGAAGGCAAAGGAAAAAGCCACCCCCAGGGCAATCCAGGGCACCTGACCAAATTGCAGCACAAAGAGCCCAACGCCAGTGGTGGCAAGGGCGATTGCCAGGGTTTGTGCCCGGCTAAAACGCTCACCATAGAAGATCACGCCTAGAAGCACCGTTACCAGGGGATTGATGAAATAGCCCAGGCTGGTTTCGACGACGCGATCGCTATTTACACCATATATATAGAGTCCCCAGTTCACCGCTAGCAAAGAGGCAGATAGGAACAGGAGGGAGAGCGATCGCCGATTGCCCAAGGCTTGGCGAAAGTCTCCCCAGCGTCCCCGTACTGCCAGTAAACCCAGCAGAAGCAATAGTGACCAAGCCATGCGATGACTAATGATCTCTAGAGCTGGGACACCATTGAGCTGCTTCCAGTAGAGGGGAAATAAGCCCCAGGCCCCGTAGCCCAAAATGGCGTAAAGCGGCCCAGTGCGACGGTCAAATTCAGCCATGATCCTCTTCCTATAGGTCTTTAGCCTATTGAGGTTTGTTGCCTTTGCCCAGGTACAGCTATTTGCCGGAATAACCAGAGCAGAGTGCTAGGAGTCCGTCTGTTCTGGCGAACAGAGGACTTTTCTTGGATATGTCGAAGGATCTCAGAGTTCCTGCCCAAATACATTTAGTTTTGAGTCTTACCAATACTGTTAGTTGCCCTAGAAAGAATGAGATAAATTCGGTTCATAAACACCTGAAATGTCTGGGATCCTTGACCTCTCTAATTCTCTGTCTCAAAGTGTTCAGAATTCAACGATTGATTTGGAGTCCCGTTTAGAGGTCTTGAGGGAATTTTGAGTTCTTCTTTCTATCGCCCTGGTGATTTCTCGCGGAGGCTCTATCTTAATGATAGATGGGGTTTTGGCTGACCTGAACCATCGTATTCAATGTCGTTCGAGTCACCTTAGGGCTTGGGATTAAATAATCAAAAAAAACATAAAAAATGCTAGCCAAGAAGCATAAGACTAATTTGAGATAAGTCCGATTTTCCCAAAATTATTGCGTAAAAGATTTATTTGACGGCCCTCTTACGTGGTGATAGCCTAAGCGTTGAGGATAAAGTATTCGGTTGTAGTATTTGTTCAGTATCGTCAGTTTTGAACGTTTATTGTTAGCAGGTTCCTCTCCGAAATCTGAATTTCTTAGCTTGTTCGAATATTTTGATTTTGGAGCAGAATCATGTCTATCTACGTAGGTAACTTGTCGTTTGATGCCACCGAGGCTGATCTCAACGAAGTTTTTGCAGAGTACGGAACCGTTAAGCGTGTTCAGTTGCCCACCGACCGGGAAACTGGCCGCATGCGTGGCTTCGGTTTTGTGGAGCTAAGCTCCGATGATGAAGAGGCTAAGGCAATTGAAGCTCTGGACGGTGCAGAGTGGATGGGCCGCGACCTCAAAGTGAACAAGGCTAAGCCCCGTGAGCCCCGTGGTGGCGGTGGCTCCTTCGGTGGCGGCGGTGGCCGTTACTAAGGCTTGTTTAGTCTGATTCTGTGGGTTTTACTGCGGTAAAGCCCTGTTGAATTGTGGAAAAGCGCGTTATGACCTCCGGGTTATGACGCGCTTTTTCATGCTCAGGAATTTTTAATTGGATTTTCAGGGCTCCCTCAAGCGAACGCTCGTCAGTGCAGTCAATATATAGATGTTCACTTCAGCGATTGCTCTTACAACAAAGGTTGAACTGAACCGAACCACCCAGGGTTTGCACTGGTTCGCTCTTATATCCCCCTTGAGAATCATCCCCATGGAACTTCACGCAACTCAATTGCTTTCTCCTACCACTGCTGACTTTGACCAGTGGCTTGCTGAAGAAATCCGCCGCTGTAGTGTCGACGCTCTAAAAACGGGTGTCTTCACCTGCACGGCTTGTGGAGAGCGAGCTGGGTACTACGTGATTCAATATGGTGCTCAACAGCAGTCTCTCAACGCAGGCCAGACCTATAGCTTTTTGAAGGCTCTGTTGGCTTAGACATCCATTCATTGCACATTCTGCCAGATAGATACTGTGCTGGCTTTAGGCTGCTTCCTTAACGGTCTTTATGTTCGATTAAGGGCCTAGCTACTTTGAGAGTGGATTGTTGCTTTCAGCCGCACTCGTTTCTTTCCTCTCGGGGCACTTGGCGGAGAGCATTACGGTTCTCCTCGATAACCAGGCGATCGCCGCCAACATTTCCTGGCATTACTTGAACCCATTTCCCAGTCCTGGGCTTAGGCCATTCGCAGTTTTACCTTAACCTTTGCAGAATTGCTGTTGATGCGAGATTCAGTCCTGCGATGTTGGTGTGCAGCACACTGCTGACTGATAACGAGGGGCCTGGAGCATTGGCGCCCCGACAAGTTGGAGTGTTGGCTGCGTCGCAATACGTAAAGGGCAGTTTTAGTCCATTACCCTCAGTTTCCCCTGTTCATGTCTTGGAAATTGCCTTTGGAGGTCTTGCAGCATCGACTCGTTATAAATCGGGTTTTCTAGATTTTCCCTAGGATTTCGCTCCGAGGGACAGATAATCCTGGGGAATCGATAGGTGCATTGAGAAACGCCAAAAAGCTGCTGAAAACGACGACTGGCGGACGATTGGAGGAAAGTTTTACTCTGATTAGCAAAACTAATCAGAGTAATGTTACCTATGAAGGCAGTAACTCCTGATAATATTTGATAGGATTATTGTCCATTAGTGACTAAACCCGGTTTCCGGGGGTGTTACTATTTGGTCGAAGATTAAGTATTCGGTTGTAGCATTTGTTTCAGTATCGACGGGTTCTTCGCGTTTATTGGTGGCAGGCTCCTCTCCGAAATCTAAATCTATTGATTGTCCGTTCGTTTTGATTTTTTGGATTTCTCCATGTCTATTTACATTGGTAACCTGTCATTTGACGCCACCGAGGCGGATTTGACTGAGGTTTTTGCGGAGTATGGCACCGTTAAGCGTGTGCAGCTGCCCACTGACCGTGAGACCGGTCGTATGCGTGGCTTCGGCTTCGTCGAGCTTAGCTCTGACGCAGAAGAAGACAAGGCCATCGAAGCGCTTGACGGCGCTGAGTGGATGGGTCGCGAGATCCGCGTGAACAAGGCTAAGCCCCGCGAGCCCCGTGGTGGCGGTGGTTCCTTCGGTGGCGGCGGTGGCGGTCGCGGTCGCTACTAAAGCGCCTAACGGCCAGTCGCCTCTGAATTATTGGGCTTGAGCCCTTTGTTCCAGTTTCAATGATTCTCTTGGGTCGCTCTTGCCCCAGCATCTCAGATGCTGGGGCATTGTTTTGGGCTAGGTTCCTGGTCTGTGACCGAGCAACGCACTATGGGGGCTGGCGAGTTCGAGAAAGAATCGCGTTAGATTGATTTTGCCTGCTTGCCTTTAGGGATTTCCATGGACAACAACGATAAGGCTGCGATATTTTTCTTTGGGATTCCAGTCGCGGGGCTGATCTATTGCTTCTTGGGGATTGGGGCGATGATGTCGTCACCCTATTTGCGAGACCATGCTTTGGTTGCCGGGGGGGCGTTTGCCTTGGTGCCGTTTACGGTGGGTGCGGTAATTTGGACGCGTAGCTCAGCGCGACGTTATGCCCGGAAGGATGGGCAGAAGTAGTGGGTTGGATTCGCCGCCGCATTACCGGGGCAGAGAGCGCTATTGACCAGGGACGGCTCGGGTTCGTGACCCTCTAGCAGCATCTTTGCTTGGACAATTTCGGTTCACATGATTCATGCATTATTGAATCCCCTTCGCATAAACCTCTCCTCAGCCTCAGCACTGCGAAGAACCTAAGGGCTCGTTTCGCGACTTGATTCTGGGACTTGCAACCTCCGCTTAGTCAGCTAAGCAGCCTTCTCTTCAGGACGAATCACCACCAAAGTGTAAGCCTCAGGATTGAGGTATTTCTGAGCCGCTGCTTGAAGGTCATCAGCGGTGATGCTGCGAATAATCTCGGGATAGTCAAAGGCAGGTTCTAGGTCACCAATCAGGGTTTGGTAATAGCCGTAGAGACCGGCGCGATCGCTAGGCCGCTCATTGCCAAACACAAACCGATTTGCCACCTGGGTCCGCACCCGCGAAATCTCCGCCTCCGTCACGGGCGTATTGCGCAGGCGGTTCAAATGCTCCACAACCAGCGCTTCTACGGCCTCAAGATTCTCAGCCTTCAACCGCGCTGAAATCGTGAACAGTCCCTGTGCCCAATAATCCGCATTGCTAGCAGAAACCGACGTCACCAGAGCCCGCTGCTCCCGCAAATCCTGAATCAGCCGCGATGTGCGCCCCTGGGACAGAATCGAGGCCAGTACATCCAAGCCATAGGTGTCATCTACATGCTGAAGCCCCGGTACCCGCCAGCTCATCATCAGCCGCGTTTGCTGGAGAGAAGGGTCCGTGAACTCATGGCGGCTGACTTGCTTGAGGATCGGCTCAGGCAAAATGGCGGCGGCGGGAATCACAGGGCTGTTCTTGCGCTGCTTAAACTGCTCTGGTACAGAACGCTTCACCGTCTCCACCATGGTCTCCACTGGCAAATTACCCACCGCCACAATCGTCAGATTCTGGGGCGTATACCAGCTCGTATGGAAATCCCGCATCTGCTGGGGCGTGACGCCTTCAATCACCGCTGCTGGACCTAAGACCTGACGGCGATAGGGCAAGCGATCGAAGCAGCTCTCAATCATGTGACGATACCCCCGGCGTTGGGGACTATCTTCAGAACGCAAAATTTCCTCCAGCACCACCTGGCGCTCTGGCTCAAAGTCCACATCGGGAATCGTGGGATTGAAGACGAGGTCTAGCTGTAGCGGTGCGAGCTCCTCAAAATCCTTTGGCGCAGTGGTGATGTAGAAGTGGGTATAGTCCTGGCTCGTCGCGGCATTCATCACTGCGCCCCGCTCTTCGACCCGCTGCTCAAATTCTCCAGCCTTAAGCTGCTCAGTTCCCTTAAACACCATGTGCTCCAGAAAATGAGCCATGCCGTTGATTTCATCCGGCTCCATGGCAGAGCCCACCCGCGCCCATACATCAAGCGTCACCACATCAATGGGCATCTGCTCGGCAATGATAGTCAAACCGCAGGGCAACTTAAACACCGTTGGGTTGTTTAAGCGGGGAGCACGAGTGCGCTGCAGGGCCAGAGTCATGTGGCTTTTCACTGATTGAGTTGTCTACATCCTAGGTGAGATAAACCCGCTTTGAGAGAGGTTTTTACGGAAGAATCGTAGTTTCAGTAGCGAACCTTCACATTGATGTATTTTTTACTACTTGCGTGTAATTAAAACAACCCAGTCTTCATCTGACCTCAGAATCTGCATTAGAGCTAGCCGGGGTCAAAACGGCAATGCATTTTCATCATCAACCAGTTGTTCAGGCTTAGATTTAGGTTGAGCTCCCTCAACCTTGGACTCAGCTTTAGGATTCTCAGATTTAGGTTTCCGCTTCGAGGCCGCTTTGGCTTGGGATGCTCCTGCCGTAGTATCTGCCTCAGCTCCCGATGAAGCCGAGAGGACAGTCACCCCATCCTCTGCCAATAGACTGTGGGCAAAGGGCAGCTTTTCCGCCTCAGTCGGATTCATGCGCAGGGTCCATTGCTTCCCCTTGCCGTCCCAGCGGAAGCCCGCATCCTTTGCGAGTTGTTTCTCCTTGAAGGAAACATCCGCCCGCACCAAAACCTTAGGTGTTGCGGCCTGGGCAATCATGCCTGGCAAATCATCCATACGGTCAAACAAGGAAGCGATGAGCTGGCAGTCCGTCAAAGCCCGGTGGGCACTGCTGACGCCAATGCCATGGGCCAAGGCCAAGTCAATCAGTTTCTGTCCCGGTCGATGTTGTTGGGGCCAAGTGAACTCATGGCAAGTGCAGAGCCACTGTTGCTCATACAGCGAGGCAAAAATGGGGTGGTCCTTGAACCATTTGCGATCGAAGGGGGCGTTGTGGGCAACCACGTATTCTGCCATTTCACCCCAGTAGGTGATCGTCCGACAGAGGTATTCCGAGAGTTCCCCAGGTGTATCGTTCACCGCAGTGATGGGGATGTTGTTAACAAACTGAGCTGGGTTGTCTGCTCGACTGCCAGGAATGAGCGTACTGATTTGCTGGAGAACGCACTGATGCTCCACGGAATAGAGAATTGCCGCAATTTCGAGGACATGATGCTCTGCGGCATCGATACCGCTGGTCTCGGTGTCCAGAATTAGCAGGAGATGGGCTGGGGCCAATGCCATAGGGGGAAGCCTTGCACTGAGACCATTGTGCCCTGTTTCGGGCCATGGCTTGCGAGGCCTTTTCGAGGCCAAGCAGCCAGGCTGCGGGCTAGGTAAATGACTAGCCCGCATCTTCAGAAGCTGAAGGTCGTGCGGAGCACAGGCATGACAACCGTGTCCCGATCAGACTGACCTTCGGGGTTGAAGATCACGACTGCACCTGGGGTAACGCTGATGCTGTCATTCACCTTAAAGTTGAAATAGCTTTCCAGGTGGTAAGGCGTGGCATCAGCAGGGTCGATTGCTCGACCTCCCGTGCTCTGGCGGGTGAGGGGTTGGCCAAACAACAGTCCAGCGCTATTGCCTTCACGGAAGAGATCATTGGCTTTCACGCCCGCCATCCAAGTCAAGAAGTCTGTGGAGGCATTCACATCTACCAGGTCACTCATGATGTAAGTGGCAGTCCCTGCCAGTTCTAGCTTGGGGGTGAGCTTGTAGTTGAAAGTGGCACCCAAGGTGTCCATGGAAATGCCTTCATCGGCGATCGCTGTTACATCTGCCGCAGGGAACAGCACAGCACCAATGTCTGCACTGCCCAAGCCTGTGCCCAGGATGTTGATCTGGTGATAGCTATGGGCGTAGTTGAATGCCGCTTGGAAGCGATCGCTGGGATTCACCGTTAGCTGGGTCGCCGCCACATAGCTGCCGCTAAAAACGCCTGCCCCTAGAGGCGTCCCTGGGAAGCCCTCATTGCCTGCGATGCTGGGGTTGACATTGCCATAGAGCGCTCGTAAATCAATGGCATCTGAAACATTCCAAATCACCCCCGCCGCCGCTGCTAAGCCTGTCCCAGATGTACCGCCAGAAAGGCGGTGGGAGGCAGGCAATGTGCCAAAACGAGACAATGCTCCCTGACCTTCATTGGCAAAGGGCAGTACTGAAGGAAAAGCATCGCTCACTTCGGCCTTAGGCCCTACAAAAGCGGTAACCTTATCTCCCACGGGGAAAATGTAGAGCAGCTTATACAGCTCAAAAGAGCCTGAATCTACAGGAGAGAGATCGAGGGGGCTCGTGCTGGGAAACTGAGGTTCGGTTCCCAGGCGCACATGGCTCGCTTCGTTGAAAACGGGATCGCCATAGCCCAGCGTGCCAGCGATACCGCTATTTCCACCGGGAAAGGTGTGAGCCTGGAGACCGGTCAGCAGTAAGTCTTTGCCGGAGAAGCTGGTGGATAAATTGAGACGCACACGGCTATTGACCACTGCATTGGCGTCATCGCCGTCCGGTGCTGCGCCCCAAGCCCCCGCGCCACTGAAAATCACTTCCCCCGAGAGCTTCGTCGTCGTGGAGAACTGATTGGCCTCTAGATCTGCGGTGCGAGATTCCAACGAATCAACACGCCCCTGCAAGGTGGCTAATTCAGTTTGAAATTCTTCTTGCAGACGCTGCAAAACCGCTAAGTCTTCCTGGGTGGCCATTTCAGCAGTTGCTGAAGCAATTAACTCATTGACCCGATCCAGGCAGGCATTCAAACCTGCTGCAAATTCATAGCGCGTCATAGCCCGGTTGCCCCGATAGGTGCCATCGGGATAGCCGGCAATACAGCCATAGCGCTCGACCAGGGACTGGAGCGCCTGAAAAGCCCAGTCGGTGGGGCGCACATCACGGAGCTGAGATACCGATGTAACCTGACCTATCAAGCTATTACCACTCTCTAAAGCTGCCATTGCAGATGGCACTGTCGTTGCTTCAGCCAGATTTTGTGGGCTAGAGAGTTCAGGCGCTTCAGATCGGTCAGCTGTCTTAGCTAATCCATCCATCTCAACTCCTTGAGCTGAGACCATGCTAGGAGTGGCAGCCAACAGGCTAGAGGTGAAAGCCAGAACCATCAGGGGACTAAGAGATGGTTCAAACGAACGAACAAAGGTCATGAATTGTAATCCAAGAGTTCCTCACAAGAAGCGACAATGGTCAGCCAAACTTATCTAGCTCGACAATCACGCTGTAGATGCCATCCCAGCCCTGAGAGACGTCAGGACTTTAGCTCTGTCCAAAATAAATTGGGTGCCCTGTCTAAGACATGGGTATAGATACGGTTTGTCTAAGCGCTATAACGGAGTGCTTAGGCAATTCTCGCAGGAGACCAAAACCTGAAAGTTACCTCCCCCCTAAACCAATAAAGCTCTTTGGTGAGGCTCCATTAGAGTGCCGATATCGGGCCCCGCGGGAATGATCCCACTCGGGTTAAGGGGAAATAAATTTCCGTAATAATCCCGTTTAACCGCAGGGATATCACAGGTGTCGGCAATGCCAGGTTGCTGGTAAATATCTCGTAGGTAGCCACTAAGGTTGGGGTAGTCGGCAATGCGACGGCGATCGCAACGAAAGATCCCGTGATAAGCCACATCAAATCGCACCAGCGTCGTAAATAGCCGCACATCTGCGAGAGTTAGTTCGCTACCGCAGAGATAGCGCCGCGTTGCCAAAACCTCATCAATTTCATCCAACGCCCCAAACAGTTCTTCAATCACCGCATCGTAGGCCGCCTGGGTCTGGGCAAAGCCACAGCGATAAACCCCGTTATTAATCGCGGGATAAATCTTGGAATTCCACTGCTCAATCTCCTCTCGCAATGCCTCGGGATAGAGGTCCAACTCAGGATGCTCTGCAAATTTGTTGAAGGCTTCGTTGAGAATCACGATGATTTCGCTGCTCTCGTTATTGACGATCGCATTCACCTCGCTATCCCACAGCACTGGCACCGTATTGCGCCCGCCATAGTCGGTATGGGCTTGGCGATAGAACTGCGCCATGGAGAGGCAAGTGGTTCCCTCAACTCGGTCAAACGGTTCATCAAAAATCCAGCCCCCGGATTCGGGAGAAGGGGAAACCACCGTGATGGGGATGGCAGATTCGAGGCCTTTGAGCGATCGCACCACCAGCGCTCGGTGAGCCCAGGGGCAGCTCATGCCCACAAACAAGCGATAGCGCCCCGAAGCAGCAGGATGTTTGGAATATCCTTGGGCCTCAGACTCAGCGCTAACAACATCGCGAAAGGCACTCTCAGGACGAATATAAGCCCCATCTTTGCTGCGTGGGGCCATTTGCGACATCATCACATGCCACACCGTCTCCCAGCCCCAGCGGCCCAGCTTGATCACGAGATTGGGTGGTAGCGCAGATTTTGGCATGGCAGGGGCAAGGAAGAGTTGAAAGGTAGGCAATCGGTGATGAGTGCAAAGTTATTAGCCATCAACCCACCCTCACCACTTCTCCAGCCTATTACCGATTCCCGCCAATTCCCGCTGACTTGGAATCACCTGAGATAATCAAGTCACTCTCTGCCCCTATCGCACCGCAAATCCCATGGTCCTCCCCGTCTCCCTTCCCCAGTTGATGAGCGAACTCAGCATTCTCTCCTCGGGCGAAAGCCTCTACATTCACAAACCTGACGGGGATTTTTGCGTCGTCTCTGAGGAGGATGTCTCCCTGCTCTGCGATGTGGATGAGACCATCTTGCCTGCGGCACAGATTGCCTTCATCGACGGCATTCGTCATATCCTAATTTCCGATGATTGGATTGACATGCCCAGCAAACAGGCCATGAGCGAAGACCCCGCGACCCTGGAAGCCTTCACCCGAGCGAAGGTCAAGCCTCCCCTGCTGCAACAAATGCTCAAGCTGCTCTATTCCTCCAATGGCAGTCAGCAATTGCTGGATTTAATGTCGGATGAAGATCTCGATGAGCCTTGGTATGAATATCAAAAAGAGGCATTTCGGGAAGCGGTGTGCGATCGCCTCAAAGCCAACAACATCCCCCACGCGACCTAACGAACCTCAACTCCAAGTCATGAAAAAGAAAAGACCTGAAAGCTAAGCCTTCAGGTCTTTTCTTCAATGATTCAGTCAGAGGTCATATAGCCCAGCTCTATGCAGGCTCTTCAGCGAAGATGTACTTCTTCAGGTCCTCAGGATTGGGCTCAGGGCTATCCAAACCGAACTGAACGGCTTCTTCCACCAGCGCCGTAATTTTCTTATCGATGGCCTTCAGCTCCTCTGCGGTGCCATGGCCGTACTCGACGATGAACTTAGAGAATTTCTTGATCGGATCCCGCGCCAACCAGAATTCTTTCTCTTCCTTAGAGCGCAGCTCATCGGGATCCGCCAAAGAGTGACCCCGGAAGCGATAGGTCATGGCCTCGATCAAGGTTGGGCCTTCTCCAGCGCGAGCGCGAGCCACCGCCTCTTGGGCCACGTGACGCATCGCCAGCACATCCATGCCGTCAACCTCAACGCCGTGCATGCCAAAGGCTTCACCCTTCTTGTAAATCTCAGGCACAGAAGTGGCACGTTCATGGGCCATCCCGATCGCCCATTTGTTGTTCTCTACCACATACATAATCGGCAGCTTCCACAGCGCCGACATGTTCAAACATTCAAAGAACTGACCGTTATTGGCCGCACCATCACCAAAGAAACAGGCCGTAACCTGGTCCGCAGACTGATCACCTAAGGCTTCACGACGGTACTTCGCGTTAAAAGCGGCCCCCATGGCCACAGGAATGCCCTCAGCAATGAAGGCATAGCCACCGAGAAGATTATGCTCAGCAGAGAACATATGCATCGAGCCGCCTCGGCCCTTACTGCAACCCGTTTCCTTACCAAAGAGCTCCGCCATGACGTTGCGTGCAGGGACGCCAGCGCTCAAGGCATGGACGTGGTCGCGGTAGGTACTCGCCACATAATCATCGGAACGCATTGCCCCCTTGATGATGCCGGTGGAAACAGCCTCTTGACCGTTGTAGAGGTGAACGAAACCAAACATTTTGCCGCGATAGTACATCTCGGCACATTTATCTTCGAAGAAACGGCCCAACACCATGTCCTCGTATAGGCGTAATGCCTCTTCTCGAGTGATCACTGCCTTTGAGGCGTCAAATTCGGGCGCTGTCCGTTCCTGGGGCATGAAGCTATCGTCCTATCCGCTCTAACCGAGATCTACTATTCCCAGTGGCCAATGACCGCAAGGGGAACCAAGTTTGGCCCTAGCCTACCGTAATCCGCTTTTCTAGGACGGCATGGAGACTTCGGACTATGCCTGGGCCGTCTTAAATTCTAGGACGAGCTGGCCATGACGTAAAAGTGTTTGTGAAACAGAAGCCAAGGATTCTTAATCTAGGGAAGAAGATAGATCCAGCAATGGGCTTAGGGATTCATAGCCCAAGCAGGATCTAGAGTCGTTAGAGAGACTTGGCCACTGGCAGATTAGTGGTAGGCAAGTTGTAGGCCAAACCCATAAGGTTTTTATCTAGTTAAGCGATATCGCAAGTCGCCGTTGTAACCTTACATACGAAGCTTACTGAATAGCGCTTTAGCATAGCTGAAACTTTGGGTTATGCTTGAGTGATCCTGCCAAATTTCTGTTCAATACGTTTCCGTTGTTTGTGCTGCGGGGCTTTTATGAGCCTCGCAGCCAAAGACACTGACTCGCCTGACAGAAGATTGTGAAAGGTCCGGGAGCCGAGATTTATTGTTGATGTCTGAGGACGGTCATCGTGCGTATTCCGCTCGACTACTATCGAATTTTGGGACTGCCCACTCAGGCTACGGCGGAGCAGATTCAGCAGGCCCATAAGGACCGCACAATGCAGCTACCTCGCCGGGAGTATTCGGAACCGGCGATCGCGGCTCGTCGTGAACTCCTAGACGAAGCCTATAGCGTCCTCTCTGACGCTACAGCCCGTGAACAATACGACCAGACTTTCCTTCAGCAGACTGCTAATTTATCCCAGCGCTTCAGTCGGAGTAAGAAAGCTCCCCAACCCCACGGCATTAATGTGGAGGAGCACCAGCTTATTGGTGCGCTTCTCCTGCTCCAAGAGCTAGGCGAATATGAGCTGGTGCTAGAGCTGGGTAAAGCCCATCTCACAAAAATGAAATCCCACAATCCCGGCGTGGGCGATGCGGAAATGATCGCCGCCGATGTCTCCCTCACCATTGCTCTCAGCAACCTAGAGCTGGGTCGGGAGCAGTGGCAGCAGTCCCACTATGAGGAGGCCGCTGAGGCCTTAGAAGCAGGGGAGAACCTGCTGCTCCAAGAAGGTCTATTTGCAGGGGTAAGAGGCGAAGTGAGAAGCGATTTATACCGACTACGTCCTTACCGAGTGCTGGAACTCATTTCCCAGCCCGGCGAGGCCGCAACTCAGCGCACCAAGGGCATCCAGATCCTCAATGAGATGCTGCAAGAACGGGGCGGCATTGACGGCAATGGCAGTGACCAGTCTGGCCTGGACACGGATGATTTCCTGCGCTTTATCCAGCAGCTGCGAGACTATCTCACCGTGGGAGAGCAGCAGGAGCTATTTGAGCAGGAAGCTCGCCGCCCCTCAGCCGTTGCCTCTTACCTAGCCGTCTATGCCCTGATGGCTCGTGCCTTTGCCGAGCACAAACCTGACTTAGCACTGCGTGCAAAGAAAATACTCACAGGTCTCAGCGGTCGCCAGGACGTCCACCTAGAGCAGTCGGTCTGTGCCTTGATGCTGGGCCAAACCGAAGAAGCCAACCGTGCCCTGGAGTTTAGCCAGGAGTACGAACCACTGGCCTTTATTCGAGAGCATTCCCAGGGCTCTCCGGACCTGTTACCTGGCCTTTGCCTCTATGCGGAGCGCTGGCTCCAGGATGAGGTCTTTCCCAATTTCCGCGACCTCAAGGGACAGACAACCACCCTCAAGGACTACTTTGCTAAGCCAGAAGTCCAGAACTATTTAGAATCCCTCCCAGCGGAAGCCGTCAATCAGGATTGGCAAGGCTCTGGTGTGGCCATGGGGAGTGCTTGGGCGGGCGATTCTGCCGGAAGCTTGCGTAGCGATCGCCAGTCAGCCTCCGTCGGTGCCACCTCAACCTATGCCAACACAGGAACTGCGACCCTCACCGCTCCCAGCGCCTATGACGACAGCTCAGCCAGCTACAGCAACGGCAACTACGAGAACGGCTACGATGGCGCAGGCGCGATCGCTGCGGGTGCAGCAGGACTCGCTGCTGCGGGCGGTGCAGCCCTAGCCTATGGAGATGCAGCAAGCAATAACAGTGCAGGTCTAGAGCGCCAGCCCGGTGAAACCCGTCGCCAACGCCGCCGCCGCAACAGTCGAGGCGGAGCCGCATCTCGCCGAGGAGTGGCAGCTGGACCTCTAGGCTCCATCAAAATTGGTCGTCTGCTGATGCTCGCCGGAGTTGGCCTACTCACTTTATGGATTCTATTTGCCTTACTGAGCAGCATCTTCGGCTGGATTAGCGGCTTGGGCAGTGGAAGCCAAACTGATACAGGTAATGGTCCAGCTGCTGCCGTCACAAAGCTAGAGAAGAACCAGCCCAGTATTAGCTTGGGTGAACCTGTGATTGAGGGTCTTACTCCTGCGGCAGCCTCGGGTACCGTTTCTGCTTCTGGTCCGCTCTCCGAAGCGGATGCACAGCAAGTCATCGACCTGTGGCTCAGCACCAAGGCTGAAGTCTTTGGCAGTGAGCCCAATGCTGAGCTACTCAAGAATGTGCTCACGGGCGAGGCCCTGGCTCGTTGGGCTGGGGAAGCCCAGCTTTCCGAGCAGGATGGCACTGAGGTGCGCTACCAACACAAACTGGCCATTAACGAAGTCAAGTCTGAAGGTGCTAGCCCTGACGAAGCCACCGTCATCGCCACCGTGACTGAACTTGCGAAGTACTATCAGGGCGGTGACCTGACTCGCAACCGCGAGGATCGTAATCTACAGGTCCGTTACGACTTGGTGAAGGAAGACGGCAGCTGGAAGATCAAAGCGATGAACGTTAACTAAACGTTGGCTGGCCCTCCGTACTAATCACAGCTTGGGGTAATGGGTCTGTACCGATTGCTGCAAGGTGCAATCCATATTCAGCCTCCCTTTGTCCAGTTCATTTAAGAATGGCTTCTAAACGCCATAATCTGTAGCCCGCCAGCCTAGGATTAGAAGAGCTGCGATCTGCCCCTGATCAGGAGTCCTTTTATGCTGGCTTTTTTACTGGCAATTCTCGTTGGCATTGCTGGCCTGGCACTATTGTCTACGGCCTTTTTGTTTCCCAGTCTCTATCGAAAAAATGACATTATTTGGGGCGGTGTTGCCCTGTTCTACGCATTGGTTCTGTGGATTTGTGCCCAGCGTATAACCGGGGCAGTTCTACTGGGGCAAACGGCCAGTGTGGCTTTAACGGGGTGGCTGGGCTGGCAAGCGCTCATGTGGCGCTGGAGCAAGCTGCCCACAGACCAACGTTCGACTATTGCCGATGGCAGCTCTGTTAAGCAGGGCCTTGAAAAACTGAAGAGCACTGATTGGAAGAGCAAATTCCAAAGCGGCTCTAAGAAAGTCCAGGCGCAGGTGAGTGACTCCCTAGAGAAGGGTGTTACCGCGACTAAAGCCGTCGCAGAGAAAACCAGCGAAGCTGTTGAAGAAGCTGCAACAGGTGTGGCAGAAGCGGTTGAGGCTCCTCTCGAAAAAGCCCAAGAAGTCGCCCAGGACGTCCAAGAACAAGTTTCAGACAAGGTGGAGGAAGCTGCTGCCACAGTCGCCGATAGTCAGTCAGCCGATAGCAGTTCCTCAACCCCTAGCAAGACTGAGAATAAGTCTGATGCTGCAAAAGGGGCAATGGGCTTAGGGGCTGTGACAGGTGCTTTTAGCAGCTTGCGCGATCGCCTCCAGGGTCGTAAGAACCATGGCAAAAAATATGTCCGCCCTTCCGATGGGGAGGAAGACCAAAAGCCTGAAACCACAAGCTACGAAGCGGACTGGGAAGAAGCCGCTTCTGCCCCCAGCGAAGCTGAAACAACAGAGTCTCCCCAAGAGGAAGAGTCCGCAGCTGCTGTAGATGAAGCTGCTGAAGCGAAGGCCCAGGAAGAAGCCGCTGCTAAAGCCAAAGCCGAAGCCGAGGCAAAAGCGAAAGAAGAGGCTGAAGCAAAGGCCGCAGCCGAAGCTAAAGCCAAAGAGGAAGCCGAAGCCAAAGCTAAAGAGGAAGCTGCTAAAGCTGAGGCTGAAGCAAAGGCGAAAGCAGAAGCAGAAGCAGAAGCAAAAGCCCAGGAGGAAACTGCTGCTAAAGCCAAAGCTGAGGCAGAAGCCAAAGCTCAGGAGGAAGCTGCTGCTAAAGCTAAAGCAGAAGCAGAAGCAAAAGCCCAAGAGGAAGCCGCTGCTAAAGGTCAGGCAGAGACAGAGGCAGAGGCAGAAGCAAAAGCCAGAGAGGCAGAAGAAACCAATGCTGAAGAGCCGGTATTAACTGAAGCAGAGGGGCAGGTTGAAGAAGTCGCTTCTATCCCCGCAGAAGCTGAAACCGAAACTCAGGCAGAAGTGGATGACTCAGAAACACCGGAGCAATCTTCAGGCTCCAGCGATGACTCTGTTTCTCCAGAGGATCCAAGCTGGCCCCCCGTCGATCAAAGTGAAAGTGACAGCTGGGTAGATGGCCCAGAAGATTAGAAGAGTGAAAACGGGGTCGGTCCAAACAACTGAAAACGTAAAAAGAGGCTAGACGCGATCGCGTCTAGCCCCTTTTTGATGCTTGACCTAAAGCCCCATCAAAATGACAGCTCAGACCCTCGAAAATTTGATGATTTTGGCAACTGGGCAAGACTATCTTGCTGAGTCTCATTCGTGTCTTGGGGCCATGCCACAACTGTGACGTGATTTGCATTGCGGTCTCGACCACAATCTTGCTCAATGATGCGAGGCATAATCGGCTGGTCAGAATAAACCACGATCGCGCTACTCCGCCCTTCGCGCTGTTCAGGTTGCAGGAGCTGGTTCACGCCTGTCTTACCAGTCAGTTGCAATTCAGTCTGGAGTCCATCCCACTCCATCACAACCTTGTTCTTGCCTTCCCAATCGCCTAGACCCACACAGATCTCACCGCTGTAGTTAGATCGCAAGCCTAAGTGATAGCTATAGGCTGGCACAGGCTCTAAGCAATCGTGGCTACCGGAAAACTTAGGCTCGCATTGTTGCTCTAGCTGATCATAGGGAGCTGCGATCGCAGGAGAAGATATCGCCATCCAACCCAGAAAGCCAGACAGAACTGTAGCGGGAAAGGCGACGGAAAAGCGAGCATAAAAGGTCATAGTTCGGCAGCATTGATATTTAGCGGTGAGTGGCAAAAGTCTCCTTAAATAAAGACTTCCCGCAGTTTGCAGAATTCTAGTAAAACTGATTTTTCTAACTTCAAATCTTTTTTCGAAGCGAAGAAACCTCCTGCTTTATTTATGCAGAAAAACTAAAAATAACCATTCAAGACACAGCTAACCCTAGATGAATTCCGTGCTGAAACCAAATCCGATCCGCTATTTCAAAACAGCTTCATAAGTTCATCAAATAGTTCGTGACAATACAATAATGAGTTTTCACCTGGCGGGGCAACCGACTATTTCGCGACGGAATGACACACAAAATCAAAGGAATTGGAGAAGCGATCGCTTAACCTTTTCCTCAGCCCACCCCAAATCATCCCAATGTCAGCCTGCTCTCACCAATCTAAATCGGAGACTTGAAGCCCATCCCGCTTCTAGCAGATAATAAGGAAGCCTTGCCGCTGTGGTGAGCGGGATAGATTCCGTTAAGCGATCGCCGCCCCAGCTCCACCGAGCCAGGGCGCAGCAACCGTGATACCGTCATCCCAGCAACATCTGCCCGTCCCCCAGGCCAGGCTCCAAGCTCGACCCCAGGTCAGACCACCGATTCGACTACCGGCTCACCCCCCACAATTACCGTGACAGACGCCCAATCTCCCGCTGCAAAGAACGAGTCCGCCAAGTCCTATAAAGACACGATTAACCTGCTGAAGACCGATTTCAGTATGCGGGCCAACTCCACCAAACGGGAGCCGGAGATTCAGGCGTTCTGGGCCGAGAAGGAAATTTACGAGACCCTGGCCAAGGAAAACCCTGGCGATACTTTTGTCTTGCACGATGGCCCTCCCTACGCCAACGGGTCGCTGCACATGGGCCATGCGATGAATAAGGTCCTGAAGGACATCATCAATAAGGTGCAGTTGCTCAAGGGCAAGAAGGTTCGCTACGTGCCGGGCTGGGATTGCCATGGCCTGCCGATTGAGCTGAAGGTGCTTCAGTCGATGAAGTCGAAGGAGCGCAAGGAACTCACCCCCATCAAGATCCGCAAGAAGGCCAAGGAATGGGCCATGGGTCAGGTGGAGGGCCAAAAAGAAAGCTTCAAGCGCTATGGCGTTTGGGGTGATTGGGACAATCCCTATCTGACGATGCTGCCGGAGTATGAGGCGGCGCAGATTGATGTGTTTGGCGAGATGTTCCTTAAGGGGTATATCTATCGCGGCCTCAAGCCCGTACATTGGAGCCCCAGCTCTCGCACGGCCCTAGCTGAGGCTGAGCTGGAATATCCTGAAGAGCACACCTCCGATAGTTTGTATGCGGCGTTTCGGGTGACGAACCTGCCCGAAGGCTTAACTGAGACGTTGGGCGCGTATGCCTCCGATTTGGGCCTAGCGATCTGGACGACGACGCCTTGGACGCTCCCCGGCAACTTGGCCGTGGCGGTGAATGGCAAGCTGACCTATTCCTTGGTGGATAGTGGCGAAGACAGTGACAGCAAGCTGCCCCGCTATCTATTAGTCGGCCATGAGCTGGTGGAGACGCTAACCGACAAATTTGGCAAAGCGCTGAAAGTTCTTGCCAGCGTGGATGGCAAGGCCCTGGAGCATATTCAGTACAAGCATCCGCTGTTCGATCGCGAGAGCCCCGTGGTCATCGGCGGCGACTACATCACCACGGACTCCGGTACTGGACTGGTCCACACCGCCCCTGGCCATGGCCAAGATGACTATATTGTTGGCCAAAAATACGGCCTGCCTCTGCTCAGCCCCGTAGATGATGCGGGTCGCTTGACCGCAGAAGCGGGCGAGTTTGAAGGCTTGAACGTGCTCAAAGACGCCAACGCCGCCATCATCGAGGCTCTGGAGAAAGCTGGGTCTCTGCTAAAGCAGGAGCCCTACGGCCACCGCTATCCCTACGATTGGCGCACGAAAAAGCCGACTATCTTCCGCGCCACGGAGCAGTGGTTTGCTTCAGTGGAAGGCTTTCGTGACCAGGCGCTCAAGTCCATTGCTGAAGTCACCTGGATTCCCGCCAGCGGCGAGAACCGCATCACCCCCATGGTGGCGGACCGTTCCGACTGGTGTATCTCTCGCCAGCGAGCCTGGGGGGTACCCATCCCCGTGTTCTACGACGAGGAAACCAACGAGCCGCTGCTCACCGACGAAACCATCAAACATGTGCGGGACATCATCGCCGAGCATGGTGCCGATGCCTGGTGGGAAATGGACGTGGCAGAGCTGTTACCCGAGCCCTATTGCAGTGACGGTCGAAGCTACCGCCGAGGCACGGACACCATGGATGTCTGGTTTGACTCCGGTTCCTCCTGGAACTCCGTCGCCAACCAGCGCGATGGCATGACCTACCCCGTGGACTTATACCTGGAAGGATCCGACCAGCATCGGGGCTGGTTCCAGTCCAGCCTGCTCACCAGCGTCGCCGTCAACGGAAAAGCGCCTTACAAAACCGTGCTGACCCACGGCTTTGCCTTGGATGAGAAGGGCTACAAGATGAGTAAGTCGTTGGGCAATGTGGTGGACCCAGCGGAAATCATCAACGGTGGCAATAACAAGAAGCAAGATCCGGCTTATGGTGCTGACGTGCTGCGGCTGTGGGTCTCCTCTGTGGACTACTCCAGCGACGTGCCCATCGGCAAAACCATCCTTAAGCAGATGGCCGATGTCTATCGCAAGATTCGCAACACCTCCCGCTACCTGGTGGGCAACCTCCATGACTTCAATCCCAAGACCGATGCCGTGGACTACGCTGACTTGCCGGAGCTGGATCGCTACATGCTCCACCGCATCACGGAAGTGTTTGCCGAGGTGGATGACGCCTATCAGACCTATCAGTTCTTCCGCTTCTTCCAGACCGTGCAGAATTTCTGTGTGGTGGACCTGTCCAACTTCTATTTGGACATAGCCAAGGACCGGCTGTATATCAGCTCCACCGATGCCCAGCGGCGGCGCAGTTGCCAGACAGTGATGGCGGTTGCATTGGAGAACCTGGCCAAGGCGATCGCCCCGGTCCTCTCCCACATGGCCGAGGATATCTGGCAAAACTTGCCCTACGACACCGACCACCAGTCCGTCTTCCAATCCGGCTGGCTCAACCTCGACGATGCCTGGAAGCAGCCCGCCCTGGCCGAATCTTGGCAGCCCCTGCGCGACCTACGTGGCGAGGTGAATAAGGTGCTGGAACAGGCCCGCAAGGACAAAAAGATTGGTTCTTCTTTGGAAGCCAAGGTGCTGCTGCATGTGGCCGATGAGGATCTAAAGCAGCGATTAGCGGCAATGAATCCCGCCAGTAGCATCGCTGCGGAGAATCAGGTGGATCAGCTGCGCTATCTGTTCTTGGTTTCTGAGGTTGAGCTGGTGGATGATGCCAGCAAGGCCACGGCGCTGGAGTATAGCGCTGAGGTAGAGGGCTTTGCCATTGGCGTGGGTGATGCTGATGGACATAAGTGCGATCGCTGCTGGAATTACTCGACGACGGTTGGTGAGTCGAAGGATGACCCTACTATTTGCGATCGCTGCGTGAATGCCATGCAAGGCAAGTTTTAGAGCGTTAGCAACTGCAAATTTAGAACGACCCCAGTGTTTCCACGACGCTGGGGTCGTTCTTCTAGGCGGTGTTCTGAGATGCCTGTGGCAGTCGCTCTGATTGTTTGAACATTAGCCCATTGCTCAATAATTCAAGTCTGAATCATTGGGCTTTTAGAGATTGCTTGTGAGGCAAGTGATGGGAGCTGAGGAAGCTTAAGCGATAGCCATAGATTAGTTGTCTACCTAATACAAAAGAGCAGGATAATCCTATTGTCTATGGCTCTTTTCAACGTTAATTTCTCACCCTTTTCCCTAAATAGGGAACCTATCTCTATCCTTTGCAAAAATAGAGACTCTCCAAGATATTGATTCTGTTGTCCAGGCTCTCACTCGTTTTCAGACTCTGAATATTCTTTTCAGGAAATAATAATTTTTCCCTAAAACATCCTGATTTTCTGATCCCTATACACCAGAGTTCGACAGACTTGAGAAGTCAAAAAAGCTTCAACCCTCATACCGTTTCGAAGATAAAGACATTAGATTAATTTTAAATTATCAAACGTTGATGATTACTTGATTAAAGATGTATCCCAACCGTCTAAGACTTGCGCTGCCTATCGCGTTCGCTACAGCATCTCTAGGTTTTGGCTTGTTAGCAGGGCAAGCAGCAGAGGAGGAGATGTCGGGTGATTCCCAGGCGATTCACTGGAGCTATGAGGGCGAAGGAGCTCCTGAGAACTGGGGAGGGCTCCAAGAAGAATTTGCGGCTTGCTCCGCTGGTGAGACTCAGTCACCCATTGATTTGAATCGCGGCATCGCCTCCGAATTATCGGAGTTGACGATGGATTATCAAGCCAGCCCACTCAAAATCGTCAACAACGGCCACACGATTCAGGTGAACTTCGAAGAAGGCAGCACGCTGGAGCTAGACGGCCAAACCTTCAATTTGCTGCAATTCCATTTCCATACTCCCAGTGAGCACACCGTTGCTGGTGAGCCCATGGCTATGGAAGTGCATTTGGTTCACCAGAATCCAGACACTGGAGCCTTGGCTGTGGTGGGTGTCTTTATGAAAGAAGGCCGCTGGAACCGCAACATTGCAACGCTTTGGTCCCAAATGCCCAGGAGCAAGAGCGAAGAGAAAACGGTTTCGCGCATTTCAGTTGATGCAGCGAAGCTATTGCCTCGGAATACAGAGGACTTCTATCGTTACCATGGTTCTTTGACGACGCCTCCTTGCTCTGAAATCGTTAACTGGATTGTGATGAAGGAGCCGATTCAGGTCTCACGTCGCCAGATTCAGCAGTTTGTTCGGGTTGTGGGGGAGAACAATGCTCGTCCGGTTCAGCCTCTGCAGCGCCGTTTCTTGCTAGAGGCTGAATAAATAAAGGGTTTGAGCCCCATGTGGTTTTAGATTGATTGAGCCCTCTGGTTGCATTGCAATAGGGGGGGCTCTTTTTTTGTGGGTGCGATCGCTGCAATCTATTTGAAACAATCTTAGCCAGCCGCAATCGCCATCAATGCTTCCTGCGAGCTATCAGCCTGCGCTGGCAAAGCGATAGATACAAGTTCACCCACTGATGCAAATTCTTGTTCCACAGCCTGATTAAAAGCAGCCAGCGTTACCTCATCTTGGCAAACAATGTGGACCTCTTCCAACGCCAAGTGGCGTGCCAGGAAGTGATAAATTTCATGGACCGCAACCTTTGCAGATTGCTCAGCAGAAAATCCACCTTGCCCTGTCCCCAGAGCTGGAAATGCAATCGTTTTTAACTGATGCTGTTCTGCCAACTCTAGACTCTCTCGATAGCAGGAGCCTAGCTGTGCCTGAGCATCAGCAGTTTCTGTCAACTCTGGGCAAACACTGTGAATGACCCAATCAGCCGGTAATTGATAGCCTGGTGTCATCCTTACAGGCATAGCCTCAGTAATGGCCAATGCTCTACAAGCATTATGCATTTCTGGTCCGGCTGCTTGATGCACTGCTCGATCCAACACTTCAGGCTGATTTCGCTGGAGCCATCCCAAAGGCTGAGCTTTGGGCAATAGATTTGGATTAGTGGAGTTCACAATCACATCTACCTGTTGCTCACAAAGATCTCCTAAAGAAATTTGAATTCTATCGCGTAAATTAATCCCAGATTTTAGTAGAGTTAGTCGTCGCACTTCAGCAACCTCTGGAGGAGAAAAGCTCATAACTTTAGCCATGCGATCATGCAAGCTCAACTCCTCCAAGCTAATCGCACCGTCTGCCTTGGCTAATTCATATGCAGTACAAAGAATTAAACGAGACTTCATCTGCTGTTTCTTAGGATTTTGAGCTTTGAAAAGGCCTCCATGCAGAACTTGATCGAAGGTCATAGAATCATCCATTGCCTGTCGAACGCGCCGCTGATCGGCTTCAGCGATCGCTGCATTGAGCAAAAGCCGATCTAAGACATCTCGTTCATCATCACAAAGTTCGCCATCAACCCAAGCAATGGGCAATGCAGCAATCAGCACATCCGCTAAAAATCGACTCAGCTTGTCTTTCTCTCCTTTAGTTCGCAAAGCGGATGCCCCAAAACAAGCACCGGCACCAGCGACAAAAGCCAAGCCAATTGGAGCTGCAACAGTCAACGCAGCATAAGTTGATGCGCTAACAACTGTACTACCACTAACAGCCCCTAAACCTAAGGCAGCTTTGACAGATGTAAACATTGTGGCAGGAGCAAACAGACTTCCGGCGACTCCACTAACACTGGCACCAGTCGCAGCACCTGCTACTAAGCCTTCTGCAACAGAGCCACCAATCTTGGCCATGGGAGGTAGCGCTTCTGCCACTAAGCGATGATTAATTTCATCCGGAGACAGCGATTCATCCTGCTCAGGGTGACGAAGATAAACAGTCAAAGCATTAATAGATGCCAGCAGAGTATTGCTGTAGTTCTGCTCTGGATCGACTTTCGATTTTATGCTGTCTAGAAGACTCTGCGTCTGCTCTACTATGACATCCCAGTGAGAAGCACCAATAGCTTTAGAGAGCTCACCCACATCAGCTTTAACCTCTGCATAGGCATCCGGATATCGCAGCGCTAAGTATCCCTGATTCAGGGTGAATACAACATCTAAGGCAGCCAGGCTCACAGTCATCGCAATCAAGGCAGCGACAGGAGTTGTGAATGCACCAATAACAGGAACAGCTGTCATTGGAACGTAGGAGTAGGTTACAAAGGTCAAAATACTACTCAAAACCAGCAACACACCGGTCAAATATTTCCTTGCTTCAGAATCAGGCTCACTATCGCTGTAAATAGTCCAAATCAATTGCAGATAAGCTGGAATCCGGATAGAGCGCTTCAGCAGAAACTTCAACAATGGAGCAGCAGCAGGCATGATGCTCTCTACAAGGAAAACGCCAAGACCAGGCAACAGTTCACAGATCAAGCCAAACAGCTGAGGCACAGTATCAGAATCCTTAGGAACATTAGATTTTCTTTAGAATTCCCAAAAGATAATTCAACCTATCTACAGAGGGGCTTCCTCTCTGTATCTCCTCAGGAAATGCCAGTGACTCTAAAGCTTTTGCACATTTTGATATGCCCAGTAGCCTTAACTCTTCCTCTGCAACCGACTCAGCTTTCTGGCTAGCGGCTCGTTCTGCACTACCGGCTCATGCACATTTGTTGCCAGCTGCTGTCAATCTGTATCCTCCTTACAAGCCACAATCCCACCAGGTTCAGGATTCTCCCGACGCAACCGAATAAAATCTTTACGATTTAGCGTCATTACCGCCTGCTCCTCACTCCGTTGCCAACGCTAATACCTCCGGGTCAGCAGTTTCTCGATGATCCGCCGCTTGCCTCGTCAAAACGTTATGGGGCAATTCCCGCAGATTCTCGACAGCCAACCGATTGAGCTTATCCGCGTACAAATCTGCTATTCGGCACACTCGTACAGCCGGCCTAAACAGAAAGAGACTAAAGCTAGAGCGTGAGACACCGATGGACGACTGCGAATGGACTGAGCTAAAGGACTCTGAGACAATTCAATAGATAGGCTCTCTCGCTTCCTTCAACTTTGTCACAGCTTTTTGCCCATGTGGACCGAAATTGCCCAGCAGATTCGCCAAGTCACGGGTCAAGATTTTGAAGTTGTAGATCGTACTTCCATCGGTGGTGGCTGCATCAACCAGGCCTATCGCATCAGTAACGGCCATGGCCAAAGCTACTTCGTCAAGGTCAACAGCGCCGGAGCAGAAGCCATGTTTGCAGCCGAAGCCCTGGGGCTCAAGCAAATGGCGGCAGCCCAAGCGATCCGAGTGCCTCGGCCCATTTGCCATGGCAGCACCAGCAGCAATAGCTTTATCGTCATGGAAGACTTGGACCTCAGTGGTCGCAGTGGCAGCGAGAGCTGGGCAGAGATGGGGCGACAGCTCGCACGGCTGCATCGGCTGGCCATTAGCGACCAAGGCTTTGGCTGGGACCGCAACAATACCATCGGCGATACACCTCAAATCAATGGCTGGACCCAGAGCTGGGCGGAGTTCTGGACAGAGCATCGCATTGGCTATCAGCTCAAGCTGGCGGCTCGGCGGGGCGGGCGGTTTGAAAAGGGCGATCGCCTTTTAGACCAAATCCTGATGCTACTGGATGGTCATGAGCCCGAGCCATCTCTTGTTCATGGAGACCTCTGGTCTGGCAATGCGGCGGTGACGGCAGATGGCGAGCCAGTGATTTTTGACCCGGCGGCCTATTACGGCGATCGCGAAGTGGACCTGGCCATGACGGAGCTCTTCGGAGCCTTCCCCTCAGCCTTCTACCAAGCCTACGAAGAAACCTGGCCCCTAGCCCCTGGCTACAAACAACGCAAAACGCTCTACAACCTCTATCACATCCTCAATCACTTCAATTTATTTGGGGGGGGCTATGCGAGCCAGGCGAATCAAATGATCAATCAGCTTTTGCAATAGTTGAGGTTGCAGTAGTCACTGCTGCGTTGCCGCAATATTTCTACAAAAAAATAAAAAATCTTTAGCAATTTTGATGACTGGAAACCTAATGCCTCTCTGAACTAGATGGTATTTAGGTTGCTTTCGCCGGGTCACGCACAAGTTAGGGCAGCTTGGTTTTGTACTGATAAAAAAAGATACCTCTGGATACTGAAGTTAGGAGGTCAGTGAACTGTTGCTCCCCAGAACACTGACTTCTCATTCCTCCTCTAGGCCGTATCCATGAGTTTCTTGCGCTTCTTGCCTGCTGCGATCTCTATACCTTTATTGCTATCCCCAAGCTTCAGTGCCCCTGCCCAGGCGAGCTACCGCTTCTCCCAGCAGAATATTGATCAAGATGACTATGTCCTGATGGCGACACCGGACCGTCGCCAGGGCAATCGTCGGCTGGTGATTCTCGAAGAACTGGGAGATCAAGACGCCTGCTGGAAAGAGCAAGGTAATGCGCCGACGTTGATTGATCCCGTGATGTTGGACTTTGATTCACGAGGACTCTGTGACTATCGCTCCAATGCAGGTGGCTATTCTATTCGCGTTGCTGGCAAGGATTTGAACTGGTACTACCAGCTCAAGATCGTTGAGCACAATGGCGAGCTATTGCTGTTGGGGAAGCCAGAAACTAAAGGTGAGGCGAGTTTGCTCATTGGTCGGAGTCATGGGGCTGAAGACTTTGCCAAGATTGAGCTGTTGCCGGGCTGGAAGCTGACTCAGCGAGTCTACAAGGGCCAGGCTTTGAAGCATTTGTACCTGACCACGGACCAAACCCTGGCCCAAATTGGTGATCCGTTACAGTCAGATGGGGGGATTAGTCCCATTTCCATTCGAGAGCCAGATGCAGATCAGCCCCGCTGGAATGCGGGCCATGGGGCGCTGAATTTTGGGCAGCTGTAGGTAAAGGTCTGGCTAGCTGGCCTGGTGCTTAGCTAGCCTGGCTTGACCCTGATTCTTCAGTCGTGTGGAGCTGTGGATAGACTCGGTCAAGCGCTGTCAGCACAAGGCTCGACGAGCTTCGGCTTAAGGGAACGGCGAAGCCACATCCCATCTGCACAAATCTAACAATTCCCTGAGATCCCCAGGCATTCTCCCTATCCTGCTCTTTTCACGCAAAAATAAAATAACACCAAGTCCTCATGGCTTTCCCCCTAAACCCTCTGTGGGCGAACAGCGGTTCGTCCCTACGGTTTAATTGATGGGAATCGGGGGGATTTCATCGGGGTGGGTCTGAACGGTGGTTTGTTGCGATCGCTTCAAAAAATGGGCCCTGTCTATCCGGCATTTGTATCGCCACACCATGCTCAACCTAGATACCCATAATATTGAACTCACCCAGGATGACTACGCCCGCTACTCACGGCACCTCATCCTGCCTGAAGTGGGGGTTGAGGGGCAAAAGCGACTCAAGGCAGCCAGCGTCCTTTGCGTGGGAACGGGAGGATTGGGCTCTCCGCTGATCCTGTACTTGGCTGCTGCGGGGATTGGTCGCATTGGCATCGTTGATTTTGATGTCGTGGACTATTCCAACCTTCAGCGACAGGTGATTCATGGAACGTCTTGGGTCGGCAAACCCAAGATTGAATCGGCCAAGCATCGAATCCATGAGATCAATCCCCACTGCCAGGTTGATCTCTATGAAACGGCCCTTAGCTCCCAGAATGCCCTGGAGATCTTGGAGCCCTATGACATCGTTGTCGATGGAACCGATAATTTCCCTACCCGTTATCTCGTGAACGATGCTTGTGTGCTGTTAGACAAGCCCAATATTTATGGTTCTATTTTTCGCTTTGAAGGCCAAGCTAGCGTCTTCAATGCTAAGGGGGGGTGGAAACGTCCCGAGGGCTGGGACGCCCTGAGCAGCGAAGAGAAAGCGGATCGACGCAAAAGGAAAAAAGACTGGATCTACGACGACAGTTTGCCGGGGCCAAATTACCGTGACCTCTATCCTGAGCCGCCGCCACCAGGTCTAGTGCCTTCCTGCGCGGAAGGTGGAGTGTTGGGCATTTTGCCCGGCATTATTGGCGTGATTCAGGCGACGGAAACGGTCAAGCTAATCCTGGGTAAAGGCACTAGCCTGAGTGGTCGCTTGATGCTCTACGATTCCTTGAAGATGAACTTTCGGGAGCTGAAGCTACAGCCCAATCCCGATTGTCCGGTAATCGATAAGCTGATTGATTACCATGAGTTCTGCGGTATCCCCCAAGCCGCCGCTGCGGAAGCAGAGGCTAAAAGCATGATTGAAGAAATGACGGTGACTGAGCTGAAGGCGCTGATTGATAGCGGTGCTGAGAACTTTTTATTATTGGATGTGCGCAATCCCAATGAGTATGAGATTGCTAAGATTCCGGGGTCAGTTCTGATTCCATTGCCAGATATCGAGAATGGCGACGGTGTGGCGCAGGTTAAGGCTGCCTTGAATGGCCAGAAGTTAATCGCTCATTGCAAGATGGGTGGGCGATCGGCCAAGGCTCTGGCCATTCTCAAGGAGCATGGCATTGATGGCACAAATGTGACGGGCGGGATTACCGCTTGGAGCAATGAGGTGGATTCCTCCGTGCCGACTTACTAGCCCACCGAAGAGCAACCTCTTTTGCTCAGTGGCTTGAGAGGTTGCTCTGGCTGATTGTCCTGTCGTGCTTAGCTTTTATGGCGGACTGGCTAGCGTGCGATCGCTTCCTACCGAGCTCTGATGCTGTTCGATTCCAAGATGTCTCTTGGGCTGAGCTAGAAGCATTAGATAAAAAACTAGCTGGAACAAGGGCTCGCATCACCTACTTGGATGGAGCGCTGGAGTTAACTACGCTTGTAGCAGCAGAAGCAGAAGAGCAGCGCAAGACTTTGGATTTGCTGGTACAAGCTTATCTTCGACGCGAGCAGATTCGCTTTTATGGCAATGGCAGCACAACGATCGGTGTAAAAGAGTTGGGAGCTCGAAAAGAGCCCGATGAATCCTATTGCCTTGGCCAACGAAAGCCTATTCCAGATTTAGCGATTGAAGTGACAGTGGGCAGTGGTGGCATTGAAGTCTTAGAGATTTATCGCCGTATTGGAGTGCAGGAGGTTTGGTTTTGGGAGGATGGAGTGATTGAGGTCCATGCCCTGCGATCTACTGGTTATGAGTTAATCAGTCAGAGCGAGCTGCTGCCGGATTTAGAGATTCGCAGCCTTGAATATCACTCGCGCATGGCCGATCAGTATGATGCTGTGAATGCGTTCCTCGCATCTCTTTAAGTCTTTAAGCTTCTGGGTACGGATAAAAGTCTTCGGAATGGACGTTTTGCTTTGCGAGGGTGATCGCCCGTTCAATCTCGCTGAGCGGGATGCTTATCATTTCTCCTGAATATGAATAGACAACGAACTTCCGTGCGTCGCCTTTGTCAGCCCTAATTGTGATTAGCTCTGGAGCGCTATGGATTGGACTTCCATCGTCATTTGCTGGCAGCACTTCCAAGTGCATACCGTCATCTGTAATAGAACAAAGCTGTGAGTAGATCTTTTTGAGGTGGATTTCACGACGCATTGATTTTTGCTAAGCCCCTTCCCCAGCCTCAGTCTGGTTCGTCAGCTTCCAGAAGGTCGAAGACAGCAAATTAGCCACGATATGGGCAATCACTGGCACCAGCAAATTGCCCGTCACCACTGCTGCAACCCCGAAAACAATCCCCACCACCGAAGCCCAAGCCGCATAGGGCCATTGGGACTTGCCGCTCATATGGGAAAAGCCAAAGCCGATGCCCGAAATTACGATCGCCACAGCCCCACCCCCCAAGGCAGGCAGCAACACCCCGCGAAACAGCAGCTCCTCACTTAGCCCCGGCAGCAACCCCAGCCAAAGGATATCGGGCAACACCAGCGGCTCCAGCACCATATTCAAATAGACCTTGGCACTGTTGCGATAGGCAGGCCAGAGGTAATACAGCGTTAGGCTGGCCACCGTAATTGCCAGCCCCAGTGCAACTCCCACCAGAAGTGTTTCACTGTCCCATTGCCAGTCCCACAGCGGTACATTGCCGAGCCACTGGATGAACCGGGCGATCGCCATCAGCACAACTGCCGTCACGGCAATACCAATCAATATTTGGGAGCGCTCCAAGATTGGGAGTTCAGTACTGGGGCGATTGGGGTCAGTCACGGAGGGGAGAGTCCAAAAATATCGAGGGTAGTCTATTGGCTTGGGCAGGGCCTCGCCTAACCTGAACCTGAGTTCGACATCCAAACAGCCGACCTCTTTCCCTAGCCCTTACTCCTAAAGGAGCAAGGGAACCTGATGCAAAACC